>NZ_JBSGAI010000002.1:43406-422270 GCF_053600695.1 Amycolatopsis sp. NPDC005003
GGCTCGGTCACCGCCGCCTCGGCCGCTGCAGGTTCCGTCGGCGCAGATTCGGCTGCCGCACGTTCCACCACCGCGGACTCGACCACCGCAGGCTCAGCCGCCGCAGGCTCGGTCACCGCCGCCTCGGCCGCTGCAGGTTCCGTCGGCGCAGATTCGGCTGCCGCACGTTCCACCACCGCGGACTCGACCACCGCAGGCTCGGCCGCCACAGGTTCCGCCGCCGCAGGCTCGACCACCGCGGGTTCCGCCGCCGCAGATTCGACCACCGCGGGCTCGACCACCGCACGTTCCGCCGCCGCAGGCTCAGCCGCCGCAGGCTCCGCCACCGCGGGTTCGATCGCCTCCGGGCGAGCGGCCTCCCCCGGTGCCGGTCCGGCGGTAGCCGATTCGGCCTCCTCCGGGTGGCCCGCCTCCCGCGCCGCCGGTTCCGCGACTTCCAGAGGCTCGGCCGATGCCGGTGCAGCGACCTCCGGGCGTTCCGCAGGTTCGCGCGAAGCAGACACCGCAGCCTCACCAGGCTCCGCTGCAGCATCCAGCCGATCGATTACCCGCGGCACCGCTGCAGCAGCCGGCTCCTCCGGCTCAAGCTCGCTCACCCGCTGCTGAGGCTGGACCGGCACAGGCTCAAACTCGCTCGCCCGCTGCTCGGGCTGGACCGGCGCAGGCTCAAACTCGCTCGCCCGCTGCTCAGGCTGGACCGGCGCAGGCTCAAACTCGCTCGCCCGCTGCTCAGGCTGGACCGGCGCAGGCACAGGCGATGCCGAAGCCACCTCAGGCGCGACCCGAGCCGACGGACGGGCCACCGGCTCGGGAACCCCACCACGCACCTCCGGCGGCAACGGCGGTGCCGCATGCCGAGGCGAAGGCGCCTTCACCGGCCCCGGCAGGTCCGACTCCGCCGTCACCGCCCACTGGGGCTCCGATGCCGGCTCGGCCCGCTCCGGCGCCGAACGTGTCCATGCTCCCGGGACGTGCTGCTCCGGCGTCCCCGGCACCGACTGCGCCGGGGGCGGGTGCGGCACCGTCCGCCACACCGGGGCCGGGCCGATGTTCATCGGGGCCGGGGCGGCCGCCGCCGGGCCGGTGGGTGAGGCCGCCGGGGGTGCCGGGCGGGCGATCGGCTTCGGGATCGGGTCCAGGCACGACACCAGTACCGACGTGTTCTCCGGGTCCTCGACCTTCCGGCCGCTCCGCTCGCGGTAGACCATCTCGCCGTCCGCGTCCATCTCCACCAGGTAGCCCGCCTCCGCGAGCTGCTCCTCGTCGAGGTCCGCCAGCTTCTCGTAGCGCGAAGGGACCACCCGGTAGATCGGCCACGCCAACCCCGCGTTCTGCGCGTGGAACTGGGCCAGCAACGCCGCCATCTGGTGCTGCCAGGGCAGCGACATGCCCTCGGCCAGCGAACGCGGCAGCACCACGTACCCCGCGTCCACCCCCGGGTACCCCTGGCCGAGCTGGTCGGCGAGCGGGGTGCTGGACACGGGACGGGCGCTCTGCCGGGGCGGCTGAGGCGCGCCGAACAGCGCCGCCGGGTCCCGGGGCTCGCCCGCCCCGGGCTTGCCCCGCCTGCCGAATTTGCGTCCCACGTGCTCATCCTCTGCCAGTGCGCGGCCGCCTGCTCGGGGAAGCGCCGCGACGTCGGGTGTGTCGGTACCGATCCTGTCCAGGCCCTCGCGCCCCATGCTAAACGCCGGGGCGGACCGCCTGCGGCACCAGTTCGCGCTCGTCGAACGAGAAGGCCCGGGTGTGCACCGGGACGCCGGTCTGCTGCGCCTCGACGACCTTGTTGTCGCCCAGGTACATCATCACGTGGTGAATGGACGAGGGATCCGAGCGGTCGGTGGCGAGGAACAGCAGGTCACCGGGCTGTGCGTCCCGCACCGGCAGGTACGCGCCGGCGTGGTACTGATCGCGTGAGACGCGCGGCAGGATGATCCCCGCCGACTCGTACGCCCGCAGCATCAACCCCGAACAGTCGTACGAATCCGGTCCCGTGGCGCCCCACACATAAGGCTTCCCCTGCTCGCCCAGCGCGAAACTGATCGCCTTCGCGGCTGCCTGGCTGGGCGGCAGCAGCGCCCCCATGCCGGTACCGCAGGCGACGACGTCGACGACCTGGCCGACCGTCTCCACCAGCGTCGCCGCCATCGGCTCCCACTTGTGGTAGCGGTCCGGGAAGCCCGAGCGCTCCACCGCCTGGGCCGCGTCGCCCGGACGCTTGTTCTCCCAGTCCGGCACCGCGAGGAGGACGTCGTAGAACTTGTTGACCGCGTACGTCGGGTTCGTCACCTCGGCGACCGAGCCCCAGCCCATCGACGGCCGCATCTGGAAGATGCCCTGGGAGTCGCGGTCGCCGTAGGTCAGGTTGTGCAGCCCGGACTCGGTCATCCCGGCCTGGATCGCGACCTGCCACGCGCGCGGCGCCAGCGTCCGCTGCTTGCCGATGGAGATGATCAGCGCGACGATGCCGCGCTGCTCGTCGTCCAGCTTCGACGCGTCGACCTTGCCGCGGTCGCCCTGGCCCGGCTGCGTCGGCCCCACCGAAGCGTCGCAGCTCATCAGGTTCACGCCCCGGGCCTGCGCCTGCTGGTTGTCGATCACGACCTTCGCGGCGACCGCGGTCACGACCAGGGCACCGACCGCGAGGAACACGACCAGCCCCAGCCACAACCCCAGGCGCCGCACGGTCAGCTCGCCTGGTCGTAGTCGGCGACCCGCCAGCCGGCGTTGGTGCTCACCACGGTGATGGCCAGCTTCGGCCCGTCGGTCGGGATGGTCAGCTGCACCGAGCTCGGGTACGCCGTGCCGACGACCGGCTCACCGGTGACCTTCGTCGCCGGGATGTTCGCCGGGTCGACCGTCGCCATCTGCGGCAGGTACTCCTCGGTGGTGAACGGCTTCAGCTGCGCGAGCCACTGCTCGGAGGTGATCCCGGCCGGGTGCCGCACCCAGGCCGCGGCCCACTCCTTGGCGACGCGGATCGCGTCGGCGTTCGGCGTGGTCGGCGTCGGGGTGGCCAGCGGCGTCGACAGCCGCGTCGGCAGGTTCGACGTCGGGACCGGCGCCGCGATGCCCGGGGCGGTCGACGTCGCCGAGGTGGTCGTCCCCGTGCCGCCCGGCGACGCCTTGGCCTGCGGCTTGCCGATCACCTTGGGCAGCACGATGCCGAGCGCGGTGATGAGGATGGCCAGGAACACGAGCGCGCCGACGAGGTGGCGGGGCGAGCGCAGCGGCCAGCCCCACAGGCGCCGGTAGACCGCGGCGCGGCCGCGGTTGGTGCGGATCGGCATCGGTCACCGCCCCAGCACTTGGTCGGTGTCCCGCGGCTCCTCGCGGACCTCGATGCCCCGCGACGGCCGGTAGAGCACGAACACCGGCTTGCCCGCGACGACTTCGGGGTCCACGCGGCGCGGCTGGGCACGCACACCGGGGGTGCGCGGCGCGTAGTCGCTGAAGGTGGATTCGGGCGGACGCAGGTCGGACGGCACGACGACGGGCTCGGGCTCGTCGCTCCAGCGCCGGTCGGCGACCGGCGAGGTGTCGACGCGCCGGCTCTCCTCCCGCGTCGTCGGACGGCCGCCGGCTCCGACCACGACGTACTCGCCGCCGTCGCCGTTGGCCGGGTTGTACTGGCCGAACACCGGGGCGCCGGGACGGCCGCCCGCGGGCAGCGCGCCCGCGGAGCCTCCGCCGCCCACGGCTCCCGGCCACGCGCCGGACCAGGCCGCGGCCGGGCGGGAGGAGCCGTTGTCGAGGCGCTGGGCGCTGGCGAAGATCGTGGCTTCCGGCCGGAACCGGCCGCCACCGGCGGTGGCGCCGAGCGGGCCGCGCTGCTCGCCGTCGACGACGTCGTCGGTGTCACGCACGTTCTGCCAGAACTCGTCCTGCGGCGTCGGGCCGTTCTTGTTGCGCCGGAAGCGGGAGAAGATCCCGCCGCCGGGCGACGGCACGGCGGCGCCGACCATGCTGACCGACATCTCGACCATCTGCCACAGCCGGCGCACCGGCCGCCCGACCATGAACAGCAGCACGGTGATGAGCCCGGCGAGCACCATCTGCGTGAGCATGTTCAGCGAGTTGCCGGCGTCGAAGATGGCCTGCAGCAGCAGGGCATGCACCCCGGCGAGGACGGAGAGCACGACGAGGTTGAAGGCGACCCCGCCGGCGACCTTGAGCACGCGGCGCAGGATCTCCGGGTGCAGTAGGGCGACGAGCCCGATGAGCGGCGCGGTGAGGGCGAAGAGGCGGATGAGGACCTGCGCGAGCAGGACGCTCGCCTTGGCCAGGAGCTGGAAGAGCGAGTAGACGAGGGCCTGGCCGAGGGAGAGGAACCCGGCGCCGGTGCGGCCGCCCGCTTCGCCGGTGAAGTAGCCGGTGGCCGGGCCGAGCTTGGTGGAGATGTCCTTGTAGGCGTTCTTCTTGCCGTCGATGACCGACTGGTTGCCGTCGTCGCCGTTGACCAGCTGGTTGCGGGTGAATGCCTGCGCATCGAGCAGCGGCTTGCCGAACTGTTCGGCCTGCGGCGCCGTCGGCGTGCCGAACTCCCCGCGCAGCCAGTTGTTGTAGACGATCTGCGTGTGGAGCTGGGTGGGCAGGATGTCGCGGACGATCCGGTCGCCGCTCTCGTCGACGAACCCCGCCTGGATGTTGGTGGTGGTCTGGACGATCGCCTTGTCGATCGGGTCGAAGTACCGCAGCATCGCCAGTGACGACGCCGCCAGCCACACCCCCGCCAACGCGTAGAGCGCCCGTTTGCTGACCGCGGCGAGGTCGCCGCGCCAGATGTTGCGGAACATCATGATCGACAGGATCAGCGCGACCAGGCCGAACAGCTGGGCGTAGATGTTGTTGTAGACCTTCTCGGCGCCGGACTTCACCGCGTTGTAGATCGGGTTCAGCAGGCCGCCCTCGAGCACCGTGTAGTGCAGCGAGTTGGTCGCGCCGACGATGTTCTTGCCCAGGTTGAACAGCTGGTTGCCACCCCAGGTGTCCAAAGTGGACCCCGCGGGGGTCAGGTTCACCGCCGAGCAGTTGGTCTCGAAGGTGTTCCAGACCATGCCCGCGTAGCCGTAGTCGATATAGGCGCTGTTCGGCTCGCCGTGCCCTTCCGGCGGGTCGATCGCGCCGACCATCCCGGCACCCGGGCGTTCCGGGTTCGGCGCCTCACCGCACGCCGCCGCGCTGGCCGCGGGCGCCGTGGCGATGGCCTGCAGGCCGAGGACCAGCATGACGGCGAACATGGTCGCCTTGCGGCTCGGCACGCGCCGGGCCGGCGGACCTTCCTTGATGCGGCGTTTGACGGCGTGCCACCCGGCGGCCAGCGTCAGCACGACCGCCAACGTCAGCAGGGTGTTCATGCCGCACCCCCCGTGCCCGCAACGGGATGCGGCTCGGGCCGGTGGCCGGGGCCCGCGCCCCGATCCGCGCGCACGCCTCGCTCCCGGGCCGCGTTCATGCGGCGTCCCGGCCGGTGCCGCCCTTTCCGCCTGTCCGGGCGTGCTGCTGCCCGTTCGACGGCTGGACGCCGCCCTCGACCTCGCCCGTCTCGGATGCCAGTGGGTCCGGCGCGCCCAGGAGGTTTTCGTCGGCCAGGCCGACCTCCAGTTCCGCCGCCAGCTCGAAGTCCTGCTCCAGCTCGATGTCGTCCTCCGGGGGCACGGGAACGTACGGCTTCTTCTCCTCCGACGGCAGCGCCAGCTCGTTGCCCGGGCGCCGCGACGCCGACGACGCGTCCTTCGATCCCGGTGTCGTGTCCATGACCGACCGCAGGTGGTCCAGGTGCGGGCCGGAGAAGTCGACGCGGATGCGCTCCACACCCCCGGCGCCGTCGCCGAAGATGAACTGGCGGGGCTCGACGTCACGCTCGAGGCCGCGCTGGGCGCCCGGACGACGGCCGAGGGCCGCCACGACCTGCTCGTAGCCGACTCCGACCGGCACCTTCAGCAGCCGCAGGGCGTCCGCCTGGGCGTCGTCGTCGTCGAGGCGGCCGACGAACACCGAGTCCAGGAGGGCCACGAAACCCTGGATCTTCAGGAAGTCTGCCGGGATCTGGGACGACAGCAGCACGCGGACGTTCCACTTGCGCGAGTCACGCGCGAAGCGGTTCATCAGGACGCGGCCCGTGGGCACTTCGGAGAGGAAGAACGCCTCGTCGATCCAGACGCCCTTGCGCATCTCCTTCGGCTTCTCGTACACCGACCGCTGGGTCAGCCACGCCGCCAGGTTCAGCATCTCGACACCGAGGGACTCCGCGTCCGTCCAGTACTCGCGGGGGACGCCGTCCTTCGGCAGGGTCAGCCCGGCCATCGTCAGAACGGTGAGCCGGTCGTCGCGGGTCTCCGAGTACGGGTCCGCGTCCGTCTCCGGGATCAGCAGCGCCATCCGCTCGCGCATCTCGTCGAGGAAGTCCGCGACGACGCCCGCGTGCTCGTGGTGTTCCGAAGAATCCCGCCGGAGCGCATCGATTACCTGGCCCGGGTCCGCGTCGAAGCGGCCGCCGACGGCCCGGACCGCGCGCAGCAGCACGATCCGCGTCTGCGCCATCCGGGACACCTCGTACGGCAGCACACCGGTCAGCACGTCCAGCACGAGACGCCGTCGCGTCGCACCCGCAAGGGCTTTCTCGCGGCGCCAGGAGCGCTCGGGGTCGTCCTCGTCCATGAAGTGCTCGATCAGCGGCTCGGCGACCACCCGGTACGGGTTCAGGATCCCCGGCTGGGCGTTGAGCAGGTTGATCGGCCGCGCGTACGGCCGCAGCTCCGGCAGGTCGCACAGGCGCGACAACGGCCCCGAAGGGTCGAGGATCGTCCAGTTCGCGCCCGCGCGCAGCGTCTTGTAGACGATGCCGCCGCCGAGGAACGACTTACCACCACCCAGGCCCGCCACCATCGCGGTCAGGCCGGAGCCGTCGCGGATCTCCTGGGCCATCCACGGGTCCCAGGCCACCGGGCGCCGGGTCGCCGTGCACGTCTCGCCCAGCAGGATGCCGCGGCGGTCGCCCACCTCGGCCGTCGCCGTCGGGACCGCCGAGGACGCCCAGACCACCGAGCCGCGGCGCATGTACGCCGCCGAGGCGAGGGGCTCGCCCGGGATGAACTCGCGGGCCATCGCGTACTGGGCTTCGGGGTGCTCGATGGCGATCTTCGGCTTGTACAGGTCGAGCAGCTGCTGGGCCAGGCGCAGCGCGTCGCGTTCGGTCGGGCCGGACACCGCCAGCCGCCACCAGGACCGGACGCGGGTGGCCAGCGCGGTGAAGCCCGACGTCATCTCGTCGTCGATCTCCAGCACGCGCCCGGCCTGCCGGGACAGCGACTGCGGCGGCTCCAGCTCGTGCTCGTCGGTGTAGTGCTTGACCTGCGAGCGGACCTTGTTCATCTGCCGCTGCAGCTCGCCGGCCACCTCTTCGGGGCGCCGGACGTAGATGCGCGCGGACACCTCGACCGCGGCGGGCAGGCGGTCGGCGTGCTGGATCCACGGGTCGTCGACCTCGGGGATCTGCAGGCCGTGCATCTGCCCGACGGTGAGGATCGCCAGGTGCCGCGAGACGCCGGCGTTGGAGCCGGTGCGGCCGCGGACGGTGACCGTCGGCGCGTACGGCTCGGCGTAGTAGTCGGCGGCGTCGGTGAAGCTGGCCAGGTCCTCCGGCTCCCAGGCCGCGCCCGGCACGGCGGGCATGTTCCGCGGCGCGGGCAGGCCCAGCGAGCAGGACCGGTGCATCAGCCAGGACATCTCCTCGGCGTGCACCGGACGGCCTTCCAGCCCGGCGCTGCCGATGACCTGGTCGAGGTGCTCGACCTCGGAGTCCAGCGCGGTCAGCTCGGCGTCGACGGCCTCGGGCAGGATCTTGCGCAGCACCGGCGCGGCCCGCTCGACCGCGCGGTCGACCATGCGCCGGGTCTGCACCTGGACGCCCAGGTAGACCTCTTTTTCGGCCATCGAGCGGCCCATCAGCTGCTGCTGCTCGCCGATCAGGTAGTCGTCGAACGACAGCGCGCCCGGGACGTCGCCGGGGCGGTTGTGGGCGTTGTAGACGTGCGCCTCGGCCCACATCCGGATCGGGTACGGCCGGTTCGTCACGCGCAGGTGCAGCCAGCGGCCCTGCAGCTCGGCGTACTGGCCCGCGATGGCGGCGATCAGGTCGCGCCGCTGCGAGTCCGAGCGGAACGACCAGCGCTGCGGCGCCAGCCGGTACCAGGCGTAGACCTCGACGCCGGTGCGGACCAGGTGCCCGTCGATGCTTCGCACCGCGATCGACGGGGTATACGCGGGAATCGCCTGCTCACCGGGCAGGCGCGCCTTGTTCCCCGAGCCGTTCCGCGACGCGCGGACCTGCTCGGGCGGTTGCCATGCGCCCGAGTGGGTGTCCCGACCCCGTTTTCCTCGGCTACCGCCGCGACCGAACAACGACTACCTCCCGGCCCGAGCCGGGTTGCCCCGGCTCCGGCGCGCTCGTGGTGCTCCCTGGTGAACCGACCCAGTGCCGTTAGACGCAGTGCCGTTGATTGACGCAGTGCCGCGAAACACCCCCGCCGAAGCGTGGGGCACAGGTGGAACGGCACCCGGCGGGCCGCCGTGGTGCTGGTACCGCCGCCTGCGCTTGTGCTTCGGCAGCGGGCGCTCGGCCCGCACCCGGACGCGGCTGGCGCTGACCGCGCCCCCCGTGCCGGTGGTCCGTACCCGAGGGGTCTGCAGCTCGCGCCCGGCCATCGCGACCACGGCGCCGAGCGGGCGCTCGTGGCTGATCTTGGCCGTGAGCAGCCGGGTGATCACGATGGTGGCGACGAACGCCCACGCCGTCGAGAAGAACCCGAAGCTCCACCCCGCCCAGCGCTCGACGCCGAGCACGAGGAAGAACGTCGGGATGCCGATGAGCCAGGCGACGTACCGGGCTCTCCAGGGAAAAGTCGCTTTCGGCGGGCCGAGCCACACGGCGTCGACCCGGTACACCTCGTCGTCGGTCCTGATGCGCACGCGGGCCGCCTCAGCCGGTGAACAGGCCGGCGATCCACTGGCCCACGTTCACGCCCGCGCCGCTGACCGCGAGTCCGATGATGGCGAGCGCGATGACCACGCCGGCGAGCCGGCGCATGACACCGGCGTTGTCGCCCTTGCCGCCGCCCAGCCACAGGAGCAGGAGTGCGACGGCCAGCAGCACCAGGGGGATGACGTTGTCGAGCAGCCACGTGCGCACGTTTCCCGTGCCCAGTTCGCCGGCGGCCAGCGTGTCGAGGGTGGTCAAGGTCATCATCGTGATACTCCCGGTGCGCGGTGGGGGCCGCGCGGTTCTGGCTCAGGCGGTGCTTCGAACAACATCATGGGGGCTACGAGGGGTAGTGGTCAAAGTGCACAGCGTGGAGACCGGCTGGCTCGTCAACCGGCGTGGCGCGGATGGCACCCGAAATCTCCACGCCCACCATCATCGCGGCAAGGGCCCTCGGGTTGAACCCCGGCCACCCATACTTCTCAGTGTGCTGACGAACTCACCCCATTGCCCGGGATTTGCTCACTGTGGGTACTGACGCTCTGGCCGTTGTGCGGCCTGGAACAGTGTTGCATGACACGAACGGCCGCGTCCCGCGAGTCCGCTCTGTGACGACGGTCCGCCGGTCGGTGGCCATGTCGATCTTGACCGCGAGTGCTGTCCGTCACGGGGCGCCGGGCACTTCACAACTTTTTCACTACATAGCGTGATCTTGACCGGGTTCAGGGCCGCCCGAGGGCGAAGACGCCGTCCGGGAAGGCGCCGGCCTCGACGACGCGCCGGCTGAGGCCGCGGCACAGTTCCTCGAGCCGGGCGGTCCGCTCGGGGCCCAGGTGGTCCCACGGCCCGCGCGCGGCGGCTTCGGTCGCCACCTCGACGCGGTCGCGCAGCGCGGCGCCCGCGTCGGTCAGCGCGCCGTCGGCGCCGAGGACCCCGCGGTCGGTCAACCGGCTCTCGGCGGCGGCCCACTGCTCGTCGCTCCAGCCGCGGGTGAGCTTCGCGGCGGCGACGTTGAACCCGCGTCCGGTGGCGCTGTGGGTGACCAGGGCCTCGAGCCCGCCGAGCCCCTCGAGGACGAGGGCGGCGATGTGCCCGTCGCCGCGGTGCTCGCGCAGCAGCGTGATCGCGTGCCAGAGGACGAGGTGCGGCTCGCCCGGCCAGGCGAGCCCCGCGTGCGCGGCGTAGAGGGGACGTCCTTCGCCGGTGCAGCCGGCGGTGGCTTCGCGCGCGAGTTCGGCGGCCTCGGCGACCTCGTCGCTCTTCACGTGGTCGCCCAGGAGGCGGGTCAGGGCCTTGTCGGCGCCTTCGAGGCGCGCGTCGAGGACCTGCTCAGGAGTCGCCAGCGTCCAGGCCCGCGGGATCGTGCGCGCGACGACCTCGGGGTTGAAGTTGTAGAAGGTGGCCGCGACGACCTCGGCCCCGACGGCGCCCATGGCCGCCGACCGGCTCGCGAAGTAGGGCATCCGGCCCGGCCGGAGCCCGATCCCGGTGAGCGCGGCGTCGACTTCGGGCACGAAGTACACGAAGGCGTGCAAGGAATCGAAAGCCGACTTGAACCGCTGCTCGTCACCCGCCATACCCGCACCCTACTACCGAGTAACCATGCAAGGAACGAACCTCGCCCGGCCCGGAGGAGGCCGCACGCGTGCGCCGAGGGGCATCACCCGTGATCCGGCGGGCTTCATGCGTGACTGGGCGGGCTTCAGGCGTGATCCGGCGGGCATCACGCCGATGCCCTTCCAAGCACGCGAGATGCCCGCTCGATCACACGTGATGCCCCGCTGATCACGGGTGATGCCCCTGGGGACACGGGGTGGGGCGGACGAGCGGGCATGTAAGCCGGATCCTGTTCCCCGGTCGCCTTGCGGCTCGCGGGGCGGCGGCCATCCATCTCGGCCTGCCGTCGCCGGCAGGCTCCAGCGGCCTACCCGCAGGCTCGGACGGGCCGTCCTCGAACGCCTGCGCAGGAGCCCGTGGGCTCCCTCTTGGCCTTGCTCCGGGTGGGGTTTACCTAGCCGTCCCGGTCGCCCGGGACGCTGGTGGTCTCTTACACCACCGTTTCACCCTTACCCTCGCCCGAAGGCGAGAGCGGTCTGTTTTCTGTGGCACTTTCCCGCGGGTCACCCCGGGTTGCCGTTAGCAACCACCCTGCCCTGCGGAGTCCGGACTTTCCTCGGGCCGGGTCACCCCGGCCCGCGACCGCCCTGCCAGCTCGTCCGCAGCTGGATCGTAGCTCAGTGGCCCGCCACCGCCTCGGTGTGGTGGCGTGGCCGGACCTCGGGCGGCGGCTCGGCGGGCGCCGGGTGCTGACGGGCCAGTTCGGCCGTCCAGTGGAGGACGGCGGCGGGGCTGTCGAGGCCGATCAGGCCGACGAGCCGGCCGTTGCGGACGAAGCCGGTGATCGGCCGGGTGCCGGGGACCGGCGATTCGAGCAGCACGGTGTCGGTCGCCAGCGACGGCCGCCCGGCGACCTGGATCCGGACGCCGTGCTGTTCGGACCAGTAGCGGGGCACCGGCGTGTAGGCCGGGGAGCCCTGGGGGCCGGCGAGCAGGTTCTGGGCCGCGGCGCGGCTCATCTCGACGGCGTTGAGCCAGTGCTCCTCGCGCTGGGGTGTGGGGTCGAAGCGGAGGTTGGGCCAGCGGGCGACGTCGCCGGCCGCGACGATCGTCGACGAGCCGACGACGTGGCAGGTGGGTCCGCAGACGACGCCGTCGTCGAGCGGCAGCTTGGCGCCGCGCAGCCAGGACACCGCCGGGACGCTGCCCACGGCGACGACGACGCAGGCGACCTCGAGCGCGCGGCCGTCGGCGAACTCCAGGCCGACGTGCGTGGGTGCGGGCCGCCAGCGGCGGATCGTGGTGCCGAGTTCGAGGCGGACGCCGCGGGCGGTGTGCAGGGCCGTGAGCCAGTCGCCGATGTCGGGCCCGAGGACGTCGGCCAGCAGCGATCTCGCGCGTCCGAAGAGGACGACCTCGCGGTTCATCTCGCGCAGGCTGGAGGCGACTTCGCAGCCGATGAAGCCGTCACCGATGACGGCGACCGGGCCGGGGTTCGAGGCGAGGGCGCGCTGGAGGGCGATGGTGTCGGCGAGGGTGCGGACGACGACCACGCGCGGGTGGCCGTGCGGCGCGCCGGGCATCCGGCGCGGTTCCACGCCGGTGGCGATGATCAGGCCGTCGTAGGGCAGCTCCTCGTCGCGGAGGTGGACGACCTGCCGCTGCGGCGAGAGCGCGGTGACCGGCGTGTCGAACCGCCATTCGGCGTCGACTTCGAGGGGGTCGGCGAGCAGCGTGTCGGCGCGGCTGACCGCGCCGGTGAGCAGCTGCTTGGACAGCGCCGGGCGGTGGTAGGCGATGTCGGGTTCGGCGCCGAGGACGACGACTTCGCCGTCGAACCCGAGTTCGCGCAGCCGTTCGGCCGCGCGAAGGCCGGCGAGACCGGCTCCGGCGATGACGATGCGTTCGCTCATCGGGTGGCTCCCAACAGGTGGATGGCTCTCATGGGGCAGGCGCGCGCGGCGGCCTGGACGTGCGGGACCAGCTGGGCGCCCGGGCGCTTCTCGTAGGCGAGCTGCCCGTCCAGGCCGAGCTGGAAGACCTGGGGCGCCTCCGACTGGCACACCCCGTAGGCGTGGCAGCGCTGGCTGTCGACGTCGACGCGCACGGTGGCCGGTTCCGGGTCGTCCCCGGCGGGCGGCGGCGCGACCAGCCCCAGGCGGGCCAGCACCGAGGCCGGCAGCACGCGCAGCACCGACAGCAGCACCGGCGGGACGAGCAGGGTGATGCCGGCGAGCCAGACGACGGCGAGGTGCCCGCTCGAGATGGCGCCGAGCCAGGCGTGCCCGGCGAGCAGGCCGATGGCGAGGTACCCCACCTGGTGGAAGCGCAGCCAGCGGCCTTCGCGGGCGCCGCGGCGCAGCCCCGCCGTCACGGACACGGCGATGACGAGCTCGAGGCCGGCGATGCCCAGCGCGTGCCGCGGGGTGCCGTCGTAGAAGGGGACGAGCAGATCGGCGACGCCGAACGGGTCGTCCTCCAGGAAGAGGAAGGTCAGCCCGTGCAGGGTGCCGGTGGCGAGGGTGAACGCGGCGAGCACGACGTGCCCGGTGCGGATCGCGTCCTGGCCGCTGAACCGGCGGACCCAGCCGGTGGCGGCGAGGACGCCCCAGCACAGCGTCAGGCACATGCAGAGGTAGGTGAGGCGGCCGGACAGCGTGGCGGCCTCGGCGATCCCGGTGTCGTGCGGCGACACCGGGATCAGCGCGGCTGATGGGGACATGGGGCGGCTTACCTCCGGGTGCGCGGCGAGGGCCTGCCGGGGGTTCCGAGCAGGCGGAGCAGGCCGAACGTGGCGACGGCGGCGAGGGCCACGAGAACGGCACCGGCGGCGATGGCACCGCCGCCGAGGGTGTCGTCCTCGGTGGCGGAGACGAGCAGGGACGTGGTCTCGGCGAGGCCGGTGCTCTCGAGCAGCGTCAGGTGCCCGAGCGAAGTGTCGACGGCGGTCTGGGCGAACGCGCGGACGTCGTCGTCGCGGGTGCCCGCGCGGACGTCGGAGGCGAGCCCGAAGAGCGTGCCGTACTCGGCGCGGAGGCGGTTCACGTAGGCGCGGTCGAACGCGTCGCCGGAGTCGGCGGCGATCTCGTCGGCCCAGGCGCGTTCCTGGTCGGTCGGCTCCCCCGGGAGGGTGACGGCGAGCCGGTCGGCGACCGCGCGCAGGGCGACGTCGAGGCGGGCCTGGTCGTCGGCGATGCGGACGGCGACCGCGCGCACGCGCCGGTTGGTGGCCCGGTCGACGGCGAGCCTGCTCGACGGCACGGCCCACAGCGTGTGCTGCTTGAGCCGGGTCAGCAGGGCGCGGTCGGTCTGCTGCAGTTCCCCGGCCGACGCCGGCACCGCGCAGCCCAGCACGAGCGCGGTCGCGGCGGCCAGCAACGCCACGAATCGGAGCGGCATCCCCGTTGTCCCTTCGCAAAGGAGTCCTCACCTCCTGTTACGGGGCGAAGGTGTGGTCCGGTTCTCGCCGTCACCTTTTAGTGACCTGTGACGTGTATCACAAGACACATTGTGAACCGGTCCGCCGCGTGCGTCGTCGATGCTCCGTCGAATTGGGTCGGGAAACTAATACATATGGCCTATTAAGTGATTTTGCGCTACGCTCCGATGACCCCACGGTCCGCCAGTCAGGTGAGGTTGCGAGCTTTATGGAAGCACCGGGCAGAGAAAGTCGCGGCCAGGTCGGCTACGCGTCGTCCGCGACCGCGGTCGACACCGGCCCCGCCACCGGGGACGACTTCGTCCCACTGCTCTACAAGGACTTCCGCGCAACCCTGTTTGCGCAGGTCCTGAGCCTGACCAACCATGACCGGCAGTGGACGGAAGACGTGGTGCAGGAGACCATGATCCGTGCCTGGCAGCACTCCGACACCCTCGAGCGCGAGCCCGGAATGCTGCGCGGATGGCTGCTCACGGTGGCCCGGCGGATCGTCATCGACGGCTGGAGGAATCGCCGCGTCCGCCCGCAGGAGGTCGCTCTGGAGATCCCGGAAAACGCCGAGTCCACGGACCGCACGGACAGCTCGTTAGCCGCGCTAACGATTACCAGGGCATTGCGGGAACTGGACGCCAAATATCAGTCTGTCATCTACGAGACTTATCTCGCCGGAAACACCGTTCGGCAGGCGGCGGAAATTCTCGGAATTCCGGAGGGAACCGTCAAATCGCGGTTGTACACGGCGATGCGGCAATTGCGGAAGGCGCTCGGGGAAGTGACGATCCGATGAGCGGGCGGAAGGGGGACGCCGCGGCCTACGGGCTCGGCGTCCACGACGATCCGGACGAGTTCGAGGCCCACCTGCTCGGCTGCGCCCGCTGCCGGGGCCGGGTCGCGGGGTTCACCCCGGTGGCCGGCGCGCTGGCGGACGCGGTGCGGCTCGGCTACCTGCCGCCGGGCGACGGTGCGGCCCGGCGCCGGAAGTCGGCCGGGGCGGCGGCCCTGCGGGGGCCGGCGGCCGGGCCGCTCCTGCTGCTCGCGCTCGGGGTGGCCACGACGACTATTGCGGGGGTCCGGGTGGCGGAGCCCCCGGCCCGCGGCGAAGCCGCGGATGTCACGACACTTGCGGGGGTCCGGGTGGCGGAGCCCCCGGCCCGCGGCGAAGCCGCGGATGTCACGACCCTCTGCGGGGCGCGGCCGGCTACGGGGAAGATCCGGTTCGCATCCGCTGCGTCCATCGTCTCCCCTGGTCAGGTCGTGGCCGGTACCGGCCGCACTCCGCGGTGTCTCCCGTGGTCGGCCGGTTTCCAGTAGTCTGCCCCAACCCAACATGAAAGTCCTTACGGTGGATACCGAAGTAAATCCCGAGCACCCCGCCAGCGGGGCTTCGGTACCGAAGCGTCCCGCCCCGCGGCTCCCCGGCCGCGAGCCCGAGCTCGGCCGCCTGACCGGTCTCTTCCCGGTCGTGCTGGGCGGCACGGCCGCCAGTGCGGTGCTGGCCGGTGAGTTCGGCATGGGCAAGAGCGCCACCCTGCGGACCGCCGCGGCGCTCGCCGCCGACGCCGGCTTCACCGTCGCGACGGCCACCGGATCGCGGCTGGAGAGCCACCTGGCCGGCGGGCTCGTCCGCCAGCTGGCCGACGCGCTGGAGGAGCCGGGGGCACCGCCGCGCCCGCCCGTCGCCGAGCTGTGCGGGGCCGCCGGCGAGAGCGAGGCGCTCGACCTCTTCTTCCGGATCGTCCGCGACGCGACCGACCGCGGGCCGCTGTTCGTCGGGATCGACAACATCCACCTGGCCGACGCCTGGTCCATGCGGTGCCTGGCCTACCTCCGCAACCGCGTGCTCGACCGGCCGGTGCTGCTCGTGCTGACGTCCGTCATCGGCTACCCCCAGCACCGCGAGGTCGCGTTGCTGGACATGGTCGGGAGCACGCCGCTCACGATCACGCTGAACGGCCTCGGCGACGCGGCCGCGGCGGAGATCCTCGGCCTCGCCCCCGGCGAGCTGGCCTCCGCCTGCCGCGAGGCGACCGGCGGCAACCCGGTGCTGCTGCAGGCGCTGCGGCCGCGGCTGCTGCCCGGCGCGGACCCGCACGAGCTCGGCTCGTCGCTGATCGGGCAGGTGCTCACCACGCGGGTCCAGGAGTTCCCGCACGCCCCGGCCATCCTGCACGCGGCGGCGATCCTCGGCGAGGACGCCGGCTTCGACCTGCTGGCCCGGCTGGCCGGCGTCGACGAGCTCGACGCGCTGCAGGCGATCGACACGCTGGTCCGGCTGCACGTGCTGAACAACAGCGACCAGCCGACGCTGACCTACTCGTTCGTCCGCAACTCGCTGCTGAAGGACATGCCGCAGACCACGCGGGCGGTCAACCACTCCCGGGCGGCGAAGCTGCTGACGGAGGCCGGGGCGCCGCCCGAGCGCGTGGCCGCCCACCTGCTGGAAGCGACGTCGATCCGGATCCCGTGGGCGGTGGACGTGCTGCGGCTGAGCGCGCGCGACGCCGTGTTCTCCGCGCGGCCCGAGCTGGCCGCCCGGCACCTGCGCCGGGCGCTGGACGAGCGGCTGACGTCCGGGCGCCGGATGGCCGTGCTGCTGCAGCTCGCGCACGCGGAGTTCCAGTTCGACCCGCCCGGCGCGGCGAAGCGGGTGCGGGAAGCGGTCGACACGGTCGGCAACCGCGAGACGGCCGCGTACATCGCCACCGCGATGCTGCTCTCGCTCTGCGGCGGCCAGGACGCCCGGCTCGGGATCAGCGCGGCGGGCCAGATCGCGGCGCGGCTCGACGCGGGCGGCCCGGACGCCGTCTGGCCGCTGCTGTGCATGACCTACCTCGCCGAAGCCGGCAGCCGGCTCGGCCCGCCCCCGGAGTTCCGCGACTTCGAGGAGCAGTGGGCGCCGCTGACCGACCCGGCGGCCCAGCGGAGCCGCTCGGCGCTGCTGGCGCTGGACGCCGTCCGCAGCGGCGAGTCGGCGCAGGACGCCGTCGGCCACTTCGCGGACGCGCTGAGCCAAGCGGGAGCCCAGCCCCCGGCCCGGAGCGTCCCGGAGCGGACCAGCGACGGCGGCGAGCTGTTCGAGCAGCACTACTTCTTCACGCTGGCGACGGCGGTGCTCGCGGACGAGCCGGCGCACGTCGACCGGCTGTGCCGGGTCCTCGACGTCGAACGTGAGCCGTGGGACGTGCACGTGCCGCACGGCGCGCTGCCCACCCTGGCCCGCGGGATCGCCCTGCAGGCCAGCGGCGACCTGCAGCGCGCGAGCGTCCACTTCGAGTCGCTGCTGCGCCGGTTCGACGAGCGCGGTGCGACGACGATCTGCCCGGTCGGCGTGCTGTGCGCGGCGAAGCTGGTCGAGTGCTGGGTGGACCTCGGCCGGTTCGAGGCGGCGACGTCGCTGCTGGACCGGATGGACTTCGTCGCCAGCCAGGGCCTGTTCACCCACACGTACCTCCTGTACGCGCGGGGGCGTCTGCGCGTCGCGACGGGGTACACGCGTTTCGGGTTCGAGGACCTGCTGAGCTGCGGACGGCGGCTGGCGCACCACGGCATGCGGTTCCCGGGGTTCGTGCCGTGGCGGGCGCACGCGGCCCGGGCGGCGCTGGCCCTCGGCCAGACCGACGACGCCGCCCGCCTGGCCGAAGAGGACATCAACGCCTCGGCTCGCTGGGGCGCGGCCCGGCCGCTGGGCACGGCGCTGACGACGCTCGGGCTGGTGCGCGAGGACGACGAAGCCGAGCGGGCGCTGCAGAAGGCGATCACGACGCTGCGTTCGTCGCCGGCGCGGCTGCAGCTGGCGACGGCGCTGACGGAGCTGGGGACGCTGCAGGCCCGGCACGGCCAGTCCGAAAAGGCCATCGAGACGCTGCGGCAGGCGGTGGAGCTGAGCGAGCAGTGCGGAGCCCGGCCACTGGCCCGCCGGGCGGCGGAGGAGCTGCGCTCGGCCCGCCGCGCGCTGACGCCGGCGAAGGACAACGAGCACGGGTTGACCCGGCAGGAGAACCGCATCGCGGTGATGGCGGCGCAGGGCCTGACGAACCGCGAGATCGCAACCGCCCTGCATCTGACGCGGCGGACGGTGGAGCTGCACTTGTCGGGTGCGTACCGGAAGCTGGGGATCCCCGGGCGGGCGGAGCTCGGTGGGGCGCTGGCGAAGTCTTCGCAGCGGGTGGATGGTCGCTGAGCCGGGGGGCGCGGACGCTTGGGCGGGGCGGCGCTCGTGGGCAGCCTCGCGCGCGGCCGATCGCCGAGCCCGGGGTCGCGGACGCTCGGGCGGGGCGGCACCGGCGGGCAGCACAGCGCGCGGCCGACCGCTGAGCCGTTCCGGGGTGGCGCGAGCTCGGGCAGCGCAGCTTGGCCAGGCCTGCATGGGCCGGGCGGGACAACCGCCGAGCCGGTGATCCGGACCTCACCTTCAGGCGGTCAGTCCGGTTTGGACTCCCGCCCGCGGGGGCGCCCCCCGTTTTCCACGCTACCCGGTGGCACCGACAAAAACCGGGCGCGGTTAGCGTGAACGCGTGAATCTCCTCGCGGGCGCGGCCAGCCTGCTGCTCCTGGCCGGTGTGCTCGTCTTCGCCATCGTGCGGCCGCGGGGGTGGCCCGAAGCCGTCGCCGCGGTGCCCGCCGCCGGGATCGCGCTGGTGCTCGGGCTCGTGCACCCCGCCGCGGCCGGGGCGCGGGCCGTCGAAATCCTGCCCACGCTGGGCTTTCTGGCCGCCATTCTGCTTTTGTCCTTTTTGGCCAGTGTGGACGGCGTCTTCGCCTGGCTCGGCAACCGGCTCGCCGAGGCGTGTCACGGGCGGCCGCGGCGGCTGCTCGTCCTCACCTTCGCCGCCGCGGCCGGGGTCACCGCGATCCTCAGCCTCGATGCCACCGTCGTGCTGCTCACGCCGGTCGTCCTGGCCACCGCCACCAGCCTCGAGCTGCCCGCGCGGCCGCACGTCTACGCCTGCGCGCACCTGGCCAACTCGGCGTCGACGCTGCTGCCGGTGTCGAACCTGACGAACCTGCTGGCCTTCGCCGCGTCCGGGCTGACCTTCGCCGGGTTCACCGCGCTGATGGCCCTGCCGTGGCTCGTCACGATCGGCATCGAGCTGGTCGTGTTCCTGTGGTTCTTCAAGACCGAACTGCGGCCGCGCGAGACGCCCGAACCGCGGCAGCACCTCGAGACGCCGACGTTCGCCCTCGTCATCCTCGGCCTGACGCTCGCCGGGTTCGCGGTCGGGCAGCTCGGGCACGTCGAGCCGGTCTGGATCGCCGCGCTGGCCGCGCTCATCCTCGGCGTGCGGGCCATCGCGCAGGGCAAGATCCGGCCGTGGCAGCTGGTCACCGAGGCGGCACCGCAGCTGTGCCTGTTCGTCCTGGGCCTGGCGGTGGTGGTCGAGGCGGTGTCGGAGCACGTCCTCGGTGGCGTTCTCCGCGAGGTCCTGCCGACCTCGACGGGCCTGGTCGAGCTGCTGGTGGCGGCCGGGGTGGCGGCGCTGCTGGCCAACCTGGTCAACAACCTGCCCGCCACGCTCATCCTGCTGTCGGTGCTCGGCCCGCACCCCGCGCCGGGCGTGCTGCTGGCGGTGCTGCTCGGCGTCAACATCGGCCCGAACGCGAGCTACCTCGGCTCGCTGGCGACCCTGCTGTGGCGCCGGACGCTCCCGAAGCCGCCTTCCTTCCGGACGTTCCACGTCCTCGGGGCGCTCACGACCCCGCTGAGCCTGGCCGCGGCGACCGTCGCGCTCTGGCTGGGCCTCAGCTGGGCATCGTGATCGTCTGGCCCGGCTTCATCGTCGCGCCGCAGTCGTCCAGCGGGCCACCGAACCGGTCCGCCGCCACCTCGGGGATCGTCTTCGCCGCGTAGTCCTGGGCCGCCTTGAGCTTGGCCGGGTCCGTGGCCACGTCGCGGCGCACCCAGTCGCCGTTGCGGAGGCCTTCGATCGGCGACGAATAGATCAGCACGTAGTCGCGGTCCAAGCGCGGGTCGAGGGCGATGCCGTTGCCCGCCGCCCAGGGGCCCCACGAGTGGATGAAGGTCGGCTTGACCGTGTCGAACACGTAGTCGCGCAGGCCGGCCAGGTCGTTGTCGTGCACCAGGTCCGCGATCGGCTTGTTGACCAGGCCCGCCATGTCGACGAGCTCGAGCCGGCTGGTCATCGACGAGCCGCCGAGGTCCGGCAGCAGCAGCGAAGCCTTCTGCAGGCCCAGGATGTCCGCGTAGGTGTTGAAGCCGCGGCCGAAGCGGTCGGCCACCAGGCACGCCGTGATGTTCGGGTTCTTCGCGAACTTGTTCGCCGCGGCCGCGAAGCCGACGGCCGACGGGACGAACGCGCCCACCAGCACCACGACGACGCCGACGCGCAGCAGCGCCTGCCGGTGGCGCAGCAGCTCACCGGCCGCAAGCGTGCCCGCGATGACCGCCAGCGGCCAGATCGGGCTGGCGAACCGGTGCTGGTACATCCAGTCGGCGACCATCACGCCGTACGCGACGATCCCCAGCCCCAGCGGCACCAGCAGCGCGATCAGCGAACGCCGCCACGGCGCCTTGACCAGCGCGAACACGATGACCAGCGCGAGCACGACCACACCGGCCCAGCCCGCGTACCCGACCAGCTCGAACGGCCGCTTGACGGCGTCGAACCCGGGCAGGCCCTGCTGCTTCGCCACCGAGGGGTTGGCCAGCAGCCGCCCGAACTCCGCGTGCCGCCAGACGACGTACGCGCCGAACGGCACCGCGAACGCCGCCACCGACAGCAGCGCGAGCCGGAAGCTCTTCCAGAACAGCCCGGACCGCAGCAGGAACAGCGCCGCGAGCGGGTACGCGCCCGCGTAGATCAGGCCTTCCGGGCGGGTCAGCGCGGCGAACGCGACCATGACCCCGGCCCAGAGCGCGACCTTCGGCGTCAGCAGCTTGTCCCGCTGCACCGACACGAACAGCGTCACGGCCAGGGTGACCACGGCGAACGCGAACAGCGAGTTCTCCAGGCCGGAGACGACCCAGATGACGTACGACGGGATCGTCGCCAGGGTCAGTCCGGCGATCAGCGTCGCCAGCCAGGCGAAGCGGGTGAAGATCTGCTTGGCGGCGATGTGGCAGGCCGTCAGGACGCCACCGGTGAACAGCAGGCCCAGCGCCTTCGGGAACAGGACGTAGTCCGGGATGCCGAAGAGGGCGCCGTGGTCGAAGAGGCCGACGAGCTTGCCGAGGCCGAGCAGCACCATCCAGGTCGGGTCGGAGAAGCCCTCGACCGGCGGCGCGCCCGGCTGCAGCACCGGGCCGAGGCCGTCGGCGAAGCTGCGGGCGTAGGAGAAGGTGATGGCGGCGTCGTCGACGATCCAGTGGCCGTAGCGGGTCGCGTGGACGGCGACGGCCGCGACGCCGGCGAGCACGGCCAGCACCGGCGCCAGGCGCGCGCCCCAGCCGCGGGTGGCCGTGGTGGTGGCCGGGTCCTCGGGCACGTCGCTCGGGGAGGTCTCGGTGAGTGCGCTAGCCGTCATGTCCTCGTCACTGTTCCGCCCGCAGGCTTCTGCCGGTGGGATACGCGCGAGCTGGCGCCCCCTTAGTGGACCCGGGAGCCGGGTCCGCCACCGCGGCGACGCGGTCGAGACACTGTAGCCAATACCCCATCCGGGGTCGGCCACGCGTCGGGCTTGAGCGTGATCCACCCCACATTTCAGCGGGTCAGGCCAGGTGCGAGGTGTCGTTGACGAGCCGGACGGAGGCGTTCCCGTCCGGGTAGAACTCGACGATCGACAGCGACGCCAGGTCCAGGTGCAGCCGGAACAGCAGCTGCGGCCCGGCGTCGAGGCCCATCCGGAGCAGCGTCTTGATCGGCGTCACGTGGCTGACCAGCACCAACGTCCTGCCGCCGTGCTCGGCGATGAGCTCGTCGCGGACCTTCCGGACGCGCCGGTGGACGACGTCGAAGCTCTCCCCGCCGGGCGGCGGCACCGAGCTGTCACCGAGCCACGACCGGTGCAGTTCGGGGTCGCGGTCGGCGGCTTCGGCGAACGTCAGGCCCTCCCACGCGCCGAAGTCGGTCTCGATCAGGCCGGGGTGGGTCTCGACGCGGCCGCCGAGCGCGTCGGCGACGGCCTGCGCGGTCTGCTTCGTGCGGGTGAGCGGCGAGGAGATGATCGGGACCGCCGCGCCGGCCACGCCACTGCCGACCAGGCCGTCCATCCCGGCCAGCCGCTTCGCCGCCGCGGCGGCCTGCGTGCGGCCCAGTTCGGTCAGCGGGACGTCGCCGCGGCCGGAGTAGCGGCGCAACGCCGACATCTCGGTCTGGCCGTGGCGCAGCAGGAGCAGCCGGGTCGGCGTGCCTTTCGCGCCGGTCCAGGCCACCGCCGCGCGGTCGGGCTTGCGGGTCGGCAGCTTGGGCAGGGTGGTGGCCCGGTCCGCGGCCGCCGCGGTGCCGGGCCGGCCGGCGGCGGGCTTGCCGGTCGCCGCGTCCATGGCCTCGTTGGCGAGCCGGTCGGCGTGGGAGTTCTGCGCCCGCGGGATCCACTCGTACTTGACGCGCGAGAAGCCCGCGGCCAGCTCCTTGGCCCGCTCGGCCAGCGGCTGCATGTCCGGGTGCTTGATCTTCCAGCGTCCGGACATCTGCTCGACGACGAGCTTCGAGTCCATCCGGACGTCCACAGTGGACGCACCCAGCTCGGCCGCGGCGGCCAGGCCGGCGATCAGGCCCTGGTACTCGGCGACGTTGTTGGTGACCACACCGAGGCTTTCCTTGCGCTCGGCGAGCACCTGGCCGTCGCTGTCCTTCACCACGGCGCCGTACCCGGCGGGCCCGGGGTTGCCCCGGGAGCCGCCGTCGGCCTCGACGATGACGTGTGACGTCACAGACCCGACTCCAGGGTCCGGACCAGGATCGCGCCGCAGTTCTCGCACTGGATGACGTCGTCCTCCGGCGCGGCCTTGATCTCGTTCACCGTGTTGCGGTCCAGCTCCAGCTGGCAGGCGCCGCACCGGCGGGCCCGCAGCAGCGCGGCGCCGATGCCCTTGTGCTCGCGGACGCGCTCGTACAGCTTGAGCAGCGGCTCCGGGAAGCGCGGCACCAGCTTCTCGCGGTCTTCGGCGCGGCGCGCGCGGGTGGTGTCGAGGTCCTTGAACGCCTCGTCGCGGCGGGCGATCGCGGCGGCGACCTCGGCCTCGGCCTTGTCGACCTCGGCGCCGGTGCGCTGCGCGTCCAGGCCGAGGGCCTCGCGCTGCTCCATCAGCTCCAGCAGGTCGTCCTCCAACGCCGTCTGGCGGCGCTCCAGCGACTGCAGCTCGTGCTCGATGTCGGTCATCTGCTTGGAGTTGACCGTGCCGGACGCCAGGAGCTTGCGGTCGCGGTCCTCGCGGGCGCGCACCGACTCGATCTCCTTCTCCTGCCGGGCGATCTCGCGGTCGAGGTCGGAGGCGGCGGTCTCCACCGACACGAGCGCGTCGCGGCGCTCGCGGACGGTCTTCTCCCCCGCGTCGATCTCGGCCAGCTCGGGCAGGGTGCGGCGGCGGTGCGCGGTGCGCGAGAGCTCGGCGTCCACCTTGGCGAGCTCGAGCAACTGGCGCTGCACGGCGGGTTCGGCCTTCACGGTGCTCCTCTTAGCTAGATGTGCGCTCGGCGCGGACGTTCCACGGGTCGGTGCACCGCGTGGACACGTGAACGTCGACGTTACCCGCAAACGCCTGCGCCACGAGCGCCGAGGCTTGCCCGCACCAGGGCCACTCGCTGGCCCAGTGGGTCAGCCCGACCAGCGCGGGCACCGGGCCCCGGCCCGCGAGGTGCTCGCCGGCGGGGTGATGCCGCAGGTCGGCGGTGACGTAGGCGTCGACACGAGCCTCGGTGGCCTGCTTCAGGTAGGAGTCCCCGGCGCCGCCGGACACGGCGACGGTGCGGATCGGGCGGCCGGCGTCGCCCGCGCCGAGCACGCCGGGCACGGTCGAGGGCAGGGCGTCGGCGACGCGCTGGACGAACGCCGCGAACGGCTCGGGCTCGGGCAGTTCGCCGATCCGGCCGATGCCGGTGACGCCGTCCGCCTTGGGCTCGAGCGGCCCGGTCACGCGCAGCCCGATCGCCCGCGCGAGCGCGTCGGAGACGCCGGGGTCGGCGGAATCGGCGTTGGTGTGCGCGCAGTAGAGGGCGATGCCTTCGCGGATCATCCGGTGCACCAGCGAGCCCTTGGCGGTGTCGGCGGGCACGCCGTGCACCCCGCGCAGCAGCAGCGGGTGGTGCGCGACGATCAGCTGCGCGCCGAGCTCGGCGGCTTCGTCGACGGTCTCGGCGACGGGGTCGACGCAGAACAGCACCCGGCGCACGGGTTCGGCGGGGTCGCCGCAGACGAGGCCGACGGCGTCCCACGACTCGGCGAGCTCGGGCGGGTAAGCCCGTTCCAGCACGGAGATGACTTCGGCAATGGCGGAGGGCGCGGACACGCGGTGATTTTCGCATGTACCGTCCGGAGCCATGCGCCTTCGGTCCCTGCTCGTCACGGTGACGGCGGTCCTCGCCGCGTCCCTCCTCTTCTCCGCCCCCGCTTCGGCTTCGGGCCCGGCCCTGTGGCGGCTCACCGACCTCGCCGCCCAGCGCGTCGCGATCGCCGACCGGGTGGCGGCGGCCAAGTACGGCACGCCGGCACCGATCGACGACCCGGTGCGGGAACAGCAGATCTACGACTCGGTGGCGTCGCGCGCCCCGGGCCTCGGCCTCGACCCGGCGGACGCGGTGCGGTTCTTCCACGCCCAGATCGAGGCGAACAAGCTGGTGCAGCGCGGCCTCTACGCCCGCTGGGACGCCCACCCCGCGGAGGCGCCGACGACCCGCCCGGACCTCGGGCAGATCCGCCCGGTGATCGACGGGCTCAACACGGGCCTGCTGACGGAGCTGGCGGCGACGGTGCCGGCCCGGGCGGCGCGGTCTTGTCCGGTCCGGCAGCTGGTGACGGCGGACGTGGTGGATCTCCGGCACCGGTTCGACGCCCTGCACGCCCGCGCCCTCGGCGAAGCGACGTCGGCGATTTGCACGGCGGGCTAGCGGCGCCCCGGCGGCGTCAGGGCCGCCGCGGCGCCGGGTGGGATCAGTTGCAGTTGCCGCAGCAGCCGCAGCCCTGGCCGGTGCACTTCGAGCAGCACCCGTGCATGATCGCTCTCCTTCCGGTTCGCGTCCTCGCCCGATCGACGCTAAGTGCGGGTCGCGGGCCGCGGATACCGCCGAGCGGGCGGGTGACCGGGTGAACCCGGTGGTTACGCTCGGGGTGTGACGCACATCGTCTTCGTCTGCTCCGGCAACATCTGCCGCTCGCCGATGGCCGAGCTGGTGTTCCGGGCCAAGCTCGCCGACGCCGGTCTCGCCGACGCCGTCCGCGTGACCAGCGCGGGCACCGGTCCGTGGCACGCCGGGGAGCCCGCCGACAAGCGCGCCCGCGCGACGCTGAAGGCGCACGGCTACCCCTCCGCCCACGTCGCGTCCGAAGTGTCCGATGAGGACCTGGCCGCCGACCTGCTGCTGGCCGCCGACGAGGGACACCTCGAATTCCTGCGCGCGCGGGTCGAGGACCCGGCGAAGGTGCGGCTGCTGCGGTCGTTCGACCCGTCGGCCCCCGAGGGCGCCGAGGTGCCGGACCCCTACTACGGCGGTGACGACGGCTTCGAAGACGTCCTCGGCATGATCGAGCGCGCGGTGCCCGGTTTGCTGGATTGGGTGCGTTCGCCGCGGTAGAGGTCACAGCCCGCGCGGGCCGGCCGGCGGCACGGGCTACCGTGGTGGGGTGCGGTTGCGGTTCCTGCTCCGGCCCGGGTGGCTGGCTCTGACGGCGGTGGTGTTCACCTTCGCCGTCTGCTGCTTCACGCTGCTTTCGCCGTGGCAGTTCAGCCGCAACACCGAGCGCGAGCAGCAGAACGCCGCGCTGGAGACGTCGTTCACCGCGGCGCCGGTGCCGCTCGCGCAGCTGCTGCCGCCGGGGAGCGTGCCCGGTGAGCACACCGAATGGCACCTCGTCTCCATCACCGGCCAGTACCTACCGGGCAAGGAAGTCATCGCGCGGCTGCGGACGGTCCAGGGCGAGGGCGCCTTCGAGGTGCTGACGCCGATGCGGACCACGGACGGCACGATCGTGCTGATCGACCGGGGCTACGTCCGGCTGGACAGCAAGTCGGGCGCGCTGCCGTTCGCGCCGCCGCCGGCCGGGACCGTTTCCGTGACGGCCCGGGTGCGCGCCGACGAGACCGACCCCAAGAACCGGGACGCCTTCGCCGACGCCTCCACCGGCGGACGGCTGCAGAGCTACGTCGTCGACTCTCGCGTCGTCGCGCGGGCGGGCGGGCTCGACATCCGGCCGGGCTACTTCCAGCTCGACGTCGGCCAGCCCGGCGTGCTCGGCGCGTTGCCGCTGCCGCAGACGGACTCGGGGCCGTTCCTGTCGTACGCGCTGCAGTGGATCGCGTTCGGCGCGATGGCGCTGCTCGGCTGGCTGTACTTCACCGTGCGTGAGCTGAAGCCGGGCGGGGCGCTGTCCTCCGGTTCTCCCGAGTCGTCCGGGTCTTCCGTGCCTGCGCGGCGGAAGTCCGTCGCGGAGATCCTGGCGGAAGACGAACGCGCCGAAAGTGGCCATCAGAAGTAGGCCGCAAATGGCCCTCTGACGAGGCCACTTGCGGCGGCGATACTCGAGCCATGCTGATCCACCCGTGGGACGCTTCTTCCGATGCCGAGTGGCGGGAGTGGCTGTCCGCGCACGACTTCGGCCAGCTCATCGCCGGCGGCCGGGGCCGCGACCTCCCGGTGGTGACGCCGGCGCACTTCGCCTTCGACGGCGACCGCACGATCGTCACGCACCTGGCCCGGCCCAACCCGATCTGGCCGCTGCTGGAGGAGCACCCGCGAGCATTGCTGACGGCGATCGGCGACTACACCTACATCCGCGCCGACTGGAACGCGACCGGCGACCCGGCACTCGGCGTGCCGACGTCGTATTACGCGACGGTGCAGCTCGAGGGGGACGTGCGCCTGGTCGACGACGCGGCGGAGAAGGCGGCGCTGCTCGACCGGCAGCTGCGCCACTTCGAGCCGGACGGCGCCCGGGCGCCGGTGAGCGCCGCACCGGAGTCCGCGGACCGGCGGTTGCTGCCGGGGATCCGGGGGATCGAGTTCACGATCACCGGGGTGCGGGCGAAGTTCAAGTTCGGGGGGAACCGGACGGCGGAGGACCGGGCGCGGATCGGGGCCCGGCTGGCCGAGCGGGGTGGGCCGCTGGACGAGGAGGCGCTGGCCCAGCTGCGGCGGCGGGGCTGAGTCAGCTCGAACGCCGCCACAGTGCCGTCACCAGGGCGACCCCCACCGAGGTCGCCGCGGCCAGCCAGCCGACCACTCGGGACAGCTCCACCGCCCTCGTCACGTGGCCCGCGTCCGGGTTCCGGCCCACGCCGAGCACCGGCAGCTCCAGCACCCCGTGCGGATACACCGTCCGCCCGCCGACGCGGATCTCCAGCGCTCCGGCGAAGGCCGCCTCCACCCGGCCCGCGTTGGGGCTCGGGTGGGCGATCGTGTCCCGGCGCCACGCGCGCCACGCCCCGCCCGCGGACCCGCCCACCACCGGCGCCGCCAGCACCGTCAACGCCGCCGCCACGCGGGTCGGCACCAGGTGGACCAGCTCGTCCGCGCGGTCCACCGCCCAGTGGCCGCGGCGACCCGCGCGCGAGCGGCGCAGCAGGCTCACCGCCCGGGCGCCCAGCAGGCCCGGCACGCCCGCCAGCGCTCCCCACACCAACGGCGCCACCACCGCGTCGGACGTGTTCTCCGCCAGCGTCTCCACCGATGCCCGGGACAGCGCGATCGCGCCCAGGCCGTCCGCGACCCGGGGGTCCAGCTCGGACAGCGTGGCCCGGGCCGGCTCGAAGCGGCACTCCTCCAGGTCGCGGGCCAGTTCGGTGCCCTGCTGGGCCAAGCCCGCCGCGCCCAGGACCGCCCACGTCGTCACCGCCGTCGCCGACGCCTGCAGCAGCGGGCGGCCTCGGCTCGCCCGCTCCAGCACCGACCCGCCCGCGACGAGCGCACCCGCGACCACGGCACCCGAGCGGTGCGGGAGCCGGCGGAACACCGTCACCGGAAGACGACGGCGGGAGTCGCCGAGGACGCCGTCGGCCGCCACGCCCAACACCAGTCCGATCGCGCGTGCCGCGCTCACCCAGGCCCCCCGGCGGAGAAAAGTCCAGTACCGCCGAGGAGGCTACTCGGCCTCGGAACCGCCCTCCGCCACCAGGGCGGCGATCTCCTCCCGGGCCTGGACGACGATGTCGCGCATCGCGCGTTCCGCCCGGTCCGCGTCCCCGGCGGCCACCGCCGCGGCCACCGCCGCGTGCAGCGCCACGGCCTCGGGCTGGGGTTCCGGCGGCATCAGGCCGTGCCCGGTCCGGCCGGTGAGGACCTCCGCGACGACCTCCGACAGCTGCCCGAACATCGGGTTGCGGGACGCCGAGAGCAGCAGGTCGTGGAAAGCGATGTCGAACCCGAGGAACGCCCGCAGATCCCGCGCCCGGGCCGTGCGCGCCAGCCGCTCCCCCAGCGCGCCCAGGCGGCCGCGTTCCTCCGGCGTCGCGCGCAGCGCCGCGAACCGCGCCGCGCACGGCTCGATCGCCGACCGGAGTTCGTTCAGCGTGGCCAGCGCCGCCGGGCGGGCCGGGCCGTCGAGCTGCCAGCGGATCAGCCGCGGGTCGTAGTGGTTCCACTCCGCAGGCTCCCGGACGATCACGCCGACCCGGCGTTTGCTGGTGGTCAGCTGCATCGTCTCCAGCACACGGACGACTTCGCGGGCCACGGTCCGCGAGGCGCCGAAGCGTTCTTGCAGCTCTTCGGAACGCAGTACCGTGCCCGGCGGCAGCGAGCCGTTCGCGATCTCCGCACCCAGCTTGTCCAGGACTTCCTCGTGCTTCACCCCGCCGAGGCTAACGATCTGGCTCGATTAAGTAGTACTTCATCTTGAATAAGTAGTACTTTTGAGTTTCACTCACCTGGGCACAACGAAGTGGGAGGTGCGGATGACCGTCATCGTGGTGATGGGGGTGTCAGGCTCCGGGAAGACGACGATCGGCACGGCAGTCGCCGAGGCGCTGGGCGTCGAGTACGCGGAAGCGGACACGTTCCATCCGAAGGCCAACATCGACAAGATGACCGCCGGCACGCCGCTGACCGACTCCGACCGCGCGCCCTGGCTCGAAGCCATCGCCGGCTGGATCCGGGACCACCAGGCCACCGGCGGTGTCGTGACGTCGTCCGCGCTCAAGCGCCGGTACCGCGACGTCCTGCGCGGCGGCGGCGACGTCTGGTTCGCCCACCTGCACGGCGACCGGGCGCAGCTGGCCGAGCGGATGAAGACCCGGAAGGGCCACTTCATGCCGGTGTCGCTGCTGGACTCGCAGCTCGCCGACCTCGAACCCCTCGAGCCGGACGAGGCAGGCGCCGTCTTCGACAACACCGGCGGCACGCCGGAAGAGATCACCGAGGCCGTGTTGACCGCCTTCCGGGAGCACGCGTGAACGCCGTCCTCGCCGCCGGCTGGACCGGCCACTCCACCCGGCTGATCGTCGCGACCGTCGTCGCCATCGCGGTCATCGTCGTGCTGATCACGAAGGTGAAGCTGCACCCGTTCCTGTCACTGGTGCTCGGTTCGCTCGCGCTCGGGCTGGCCGCCGGGATGCCGGTCGACAAGCTGCTCAAGAGCTTCACGACCGGAGTCGGCAGCACGGTCGCCTCCGTCGGCATCCTGATCGCCCTCGGCGCGATGCTCGGCAAGCTGCTGGCCGACTCCGGCGGCGCCGACCAGATCGTCGACACCGTGCTCGGCAAGGCCCGCGGCGGCGCGCTCCCGTGGGCGATGGCGCTGGTGGCGGCGCTGATCGGGCTGCCGATGTTCTTCGAGATCGGGCTCGTCATGCTCATCCCGGTGGTGCTGCTCGCGGTCAAGCGCACCGGGAAACCGTTGATGCTGCTGGGAATTCCCGCGGTGGCCGGGCTTTCGGTGCTGCACGGCCTGGTCCCGCCGCACCCCGGCCCGCTCGCCGCGGCCGGGGCGTTGAACGCGAACGTCGGGGTGACGCTGGCGTTCGGCCTGCTCGTCGGCATCCCGACGCTGGTCGTCGCGGGCCCGCTGTTCGGCAAGGTCGCGGCGCGGCTGGTGCCGGACGCCGTCGCCCCCGAGCGGCTGATCCCGGAACGCGCCGGCACGGACAAGCCGCGCCCGAGCTTCGCCGCGACGCTCACGACGGTGCTGCTGCCGGTCGTGCTCATGCTGGCGAAAGCGCTCTCGGACATCCTGCTGGCCAAGGACAGCCAGGTCCGCAAGATCCTCGACTTCGTCGGCGACCCGCTGATCGCGCTGCTCGCGGCCGTTCTGGTGGGCATGGTCCTGCTCGGCCGCCCGGCCGGGCTCGGCCGCGAAAAGCTGTCCACTGTGGTCGGTGAGTCGCTGGGCCCGATCGCCGGGATCATCCTCATCGTCGGCGCGGGCGGCGGGTTCAAGCAGACCCTGGTCGACGCCGGTGTCGGCGACGTCATCACCGGCCTGGCCAAGGACGCGAACCTGTCGCCGCTGCTGCTCGGCTGGCTGGTCGCGGTGGCGATCCGGCTGGCGACCGGCTCGGCCACGGTCGCGACCGTCTCCGCGGCGGGCATCGTGGCGCCGCTCGCGGCGACCATGGACCCGTCGCACAGCGCGCTGCTGGTGCTGGCGATCGGTGCCGGGTCACTGTTCTTCTCGCACGTCAACGACGCCGGGTTCTGGCTGGTCAAGGAGTACTTCGGGCTCTCGGTCGGTCAGACGCTGAAGAGCTGGTCGGTGATGGAGACGCTGATCTCCGTGGTGGCGATCGCGCTGATCCTGCCGCTGTCGCTGGTCGTCTAGCCGCGTCCGAAGGCCGTCCCCGGGAAAGGGGGCGGCCTTCGTCGCACGTTGACATGTGACCTTTTGGTCACCTATTCTCGCTGACGTGCCCGACGACGACCTGGTGTTCAAGGCGCTGGCGGATCCGACCCGCCGGTTCCTGCTCGACCTGCTCTTCGAGCGTGACGGCCGCACGCTCACCGAGCTGGAGACCCAGGTGGAGATGACCCGCTTCGGCGTCATGAAGCACCTGAAGCTCCTCGAGGAGGCCGGCCTCGTCGTCGCCCGGAAGGAAGGCCGCGAGAAGCGGCACTTCCTCAACCCGGTCCCGATCCGCCAGATCCACGACCGGTGGATCGACAAGTACACCGAGCGCCAGGTCACCGCGCTCCTCGATCTCAAGAACGAGCTGGAAGGCGAAGAACCATGACGAACACCGTGCAGGTCCACCGCGTCTACATCAAGGCCACCCCGGAGCGCATCTGGGAGGCCATCACCAAGCCCGAGTGGACGCGGAAGTACGGCTACACCGGCCTCGCCGACTTCGACCTCAAGGTCGGCGGCAAGCACCGCACCCGCCCGACGCAGGAGTTCATCGACGCCGGGTTCACCGGCGACCTCGTCGACGGCGAAGTCCTCGAAGTCGATCCGCCGCGCAAGCTCGTCATCACCTGGAAACTGCTGATGAGCCCGGAACTCGTCGAGGAGCCGTACACGACCCTCACCTACGACATCGAAGAAACGAAGACGGCGGGCACCCGGCTCACCATCACCCACGACGTCACCGGCGCCCCGAACACCGCCGCGCTGGTCAGCGGGCAGATGGAGGACATCGACGCCGGGCCGGGCGAGAACGCCGGCGGCGGCTGGGCCTGGGTGCTCTCGGACCTCAAGTCGCTGCTGGAGACCGGCGAGGTCATCGTCCCGGCCTAGGGAGGTCTGCCGCGGCCGGTCGTGAGTGGTAAGTCGGGTTAGAACCCGACTTACCACTCACGACAAGGTGACCACCCTCTTACTCGCGCTGGGTCGCCGCCTTGAGCGCCGCCTTCGCGGCCTCGGGCGCGCCCAGCGTGTCGAGGCCGAACAAGGCGGCCCCCACCACGGGGTTCACGTCGACGACGCGGACCACCGCGCGCGGCGCCACCTTCAGGCACCGCTTCTCGATCTCCGCGATCACCGGCGCGCCGACGCCGGTCAGCACGCCGCCGCCGAGCACGATCTCCGGCGCGTCCTCGGTCAGGTCCAGCTCGCGGAGGATCACCGCCGCGAACACGCTGACCTCCTCGACGAACCGCGTCACGATGTCCTGCGCGACCTCGTCCCCGGCCGCCGCGACTTCGAACAGCAGCGGGCAGAGGCCGTGGATCGACACGGGATCGATCTCCTCGAAGTGCAGGCCCTGCACGACGTCCAGCAGTGTCGGCTTCCCGAAGTACGCCGCCACCGCGGGCATCAACGCCGTCCGTGGGCCGCGGCCGTCCTCGGCCCGGACGGCCCACCACAGGGCCTCCTCACCGAGCCGGTAGCCGCCGCCCCAGTCGCCGGAGATCTTGCCCAGCGCGGGAAAGCGGTGCACGCGGCCGTCGGGCCCGACGCCGGCGCCGTTGATCCCGGCGCCGCAGACGACCGCGACGCCCACCCCCGCGCTGCCCGCCCGCAGCAGCGCGAGGGTGTCGTTGCCGACGGTCAGGGTGTCGCTCCAGCCGCGGGCCGCCAGCGCCGCGTGCAGCACCTCTTCTTCCCGGGGGAAGTCGAGCCCGGCCAGGTACGCGGAGGTGTGCACCGCTTCCGGCCGCGTGCCGAACGCGGGGTACGCCTCGAGCACCAGTTCCTCCAGCGCCGCCACACAACCCGCGACGCCGATGTTCTGCGGCGACGCGCCGGGGCCCCTGGACTTCCCCAGCACCACGCCGTCTTCCGAGATCACCAGGACCTCGGTCTTGCTGTTGCCGCCGTCGATCGCGATGACTGCAGGCTTCATCCGCGCGCCCACGGCAGGTACTCGCGGTTGATCTGCACCAGCGAATCGGCGAGCGTGTCGGCCTTGCTGTACTGACCGACCAGCGGGTGCGCGAGCAGGGCGTCGGCCACACGGTCGCGGCCGCCCTTCAGCGCCGCCTCCAGCGCGAGGTACTCGTACGCCGTGGTCGCCGCGATCAGCCCGGAGAACCGCGGCTCGACCGGCGGCTGCGGGATCGGCGTGGCGCCGGAGGAGTCCACAGTGGATCGCGCCTCGATGACGGCGTCGTCCGGCAGGAACGGGAAGGTGCCGTCGTTGCGGACGTTCACCACGTGCTCCTCGGCCGGGCCGCCCGCGGTCAGCGCGTGCACCAGCTGCACGGCGGCCTCGGAGTAGTACGCGCCGCCGCGCTTCTCGAGGGACTCCGGTTTCGTGTTCCGCTCCGGGTCGAGGTAGATCTTCAGCAGTTCCTCCTCGACGTCGGAGACGACGTCCGCGCGCGGGCGCTCCGTGCGCTGCTTGGTGACCTGCTCGTCGTGCGCGTAGAAGTACTTCAGGTAGTACGACGGCACGACGTTCATCCGCCGCAGCCATTTCTCCGGCACGCTGACTTCGTTCGAGAGGTAGTCCAGGTGCTGTTCGAGGAGCTCGGGCAGCCGGTCGACGCCGTCGACGAGCGCGCCGCGCTCCCAGCTCAGGTGGTTGAGCCCGGTGTGGACGAGCTGGACGTCGTCCGCGCCGACGCCCAGCAGCTTCCCGAACTGCCGCTGCAGGTTGATGGCGACGTTGCACAGCCCGACCGCGCGGTGGCCCTCGTTCAACAGGGCACGCGTGACGATGCCGACCGGGTTGGTGAAGTTGACGATCCACGTGTCGTCGCCCGCGATCTTGCGCACGCGCTCGGCGATGTCGAGCACCACCGGGACCGTGCGCAGCGCCTTCGCCAGCCCGCCCGCGCCGGTCGTCTCCTGGCCGACGCAGCCGCAGGCGTGCGGGAACGTCTCGTCCGAGCGCCGCGCCCGCTGCCCGCCGACGCGCAGCTGGATCAGCACCGCGGAAGCGCCGTCGACACCTTCTTCCAGCGACTGCGTCGTCCGCACCTTCGCCGGGTGGCCCGCATGCGAGAGGAGCCGCTGGCTGAACCCGCCGACCGCCTCGACGCGGTAGGCGTCCGGGTCGACCAGCACGATCTCGTCGACGTCCAAAGTGGACCGGCGGCCGGCGATCCCGTCGATCAGCTCCGGCGTGTAGGTGGACCCGCCACCGACGACTGCCAGCTTCATCCCTTGACCCCCGTGAACGTGATGCCCTTGACGAACGACTTCTGCGCGAACACGAACAGCACGATCACCGGCGCCATGATCAGCGCGGTCGCCGCCATCGTCATGTTCCACTCGACGTGGTGCATGCCGCGGAAGGAGGCGATGGCCAGCGACAGCGGCCAGTGGTCCTGGTTCTCGCCGGTGTAGAGCAGCGGCCCGAAGTAGTCGTTCCAGGTGAACAGGAAGCAGAACATGGCGGTGGCCGCGATCCCGGGCTTGGCCATCGGGATGAGCACGCGGTACATCGCCTGGAACTCGTTGCAGCCGTCGATCTTCGCCGCTTCGAGGTAGTCCTTCGGAATGGTGAGGAAGAACTGCCGGAGCAGGAAGATCGAGAACGCGTCGAAGAAGAAGTACGGCACGATCAGCGGCACCAGCGTGCCGGTGAGCCCCAGCCGCACCCACAGGTCGTACAGCGGCACGACGGTGACCTGCGGCGGCAGCAGCATCGCCGCCACCGTGAGCATGAAGAACAGGTTCTGCCCGCGCCACTTGAGCTTCGACAGCGCGTACGCCGCCGGGATCGCCGAAAGCAGCGCACCCACCGTGGCCAGGGCCGAATACAGCAGGCTGTTGCCGAAGTATTCGAGCAGCGGCGCCTTCTGGAAGACCTTGACGAAGTTCTCGAAGTGCCATTCGGTCGGCCACAGGCTCGCCGTCATCGCCTGGTCGCTCTTCATCACCGCGGTGAGGAAGACGAACAGGATCGGCAGCATGAAGATCACGCCGAGGGCGATCCCGATCGCGTGGGTGGCGATGTAGGACAGCCGCTTGTCCCAGTTGCGCTTGAACCGCACCTTCGGCGGTACACCCGCCGCGCGCTGCGGCGCTTCGGCCAGCGCGGTCATGCGCCCTCCTCCTGGTGCTGGGACTTCCGGAGCTGCCGCACGAGGATCCACGTGAAGCCGGAGCTCACGATGAACAACAGGACGGCCATCGCCGCCGCGTAGCCCATGTTGAAGTAGCGGAAGCCCTGGACGTACAGCCAGATCGGGTACGTCAGCGTCGAGTTCTGCGGCGCGCCGATGAGCTTCGAGTTTCCGGCCACGTCCGCCGTGCCCGCGCTCGCCGAGGCCGCCACGATCGCCTGGGTGAAGAACTGCAGGGCGTAGATGATCGAGTTGACCACGCCGAACAGCAGCACCGGCGAGATCGAGGGCAGCGTGACGTGCCAGAACCGGCGGATCGGGCCGGCGCCGTCGAGCTCGGCGGCCTCGTACTGCTCGGTCGGGACGTCCAGCAGCGCGGCCAGGATGATGATCATCAGCTCGCCGGAGCCCCACAGCGCGAGCAGCGTCAGCGCGGGCTTCGACATCGCCGGGCTGTTGAACCAGAGCCCGCCGTCGATGCCGACCAGCCGCAGGAACCGGTTGACCGGGCCGAACTCCGGGTTGAACACGAAGACGAACGCCAGGGTGGCCGCCGCGGGCGGGGCGAGCGTCGGCAGGTAGCAGAGCGTCCGGACCAGGCCGACGCCCGACTTGAGCCGCGAGATCACCGACGCGATGCCGAGGGAGAACACCACGCGGCAGACCGTCAGGACGACCACCAGCCACAGCGTGTTGTACGCGGCCGTGCCGACCAGGGGCTCGGTGGTGAACATCCGGACGTAGTTGTCGAAGCCGATGAACTGCGGCGGGTTGATCAGGTCGTAGCGGGTGAAGGAGTAGTACACCGTGGCGATCAGCGGGTAGCCGAAGAAGATCAGGAACCCGAGGAACGCCGGGGCCATGAAGAACAGGACGGTCCGGCGGCGCTTGGCCCGGCGGGCCCCCGCCCGCGCCTTGCTCGGCGCGGACGGGGTTCCGTCGGTTTCGACAGCGAGCGTGCGGGGCGAGGTACTCGTTACCGCCGAGACCCCATCGGACAGAGTCATCCGCCCGCGCCCTTCTGCTTCAGTTCGTCGTCGATCTGGGCGTCGACCTTGGCCAGGCCCGCGGTCAGGTCCGGCACCGAACCGGCCTGCCACTTCTCGGCGAAGTCGTTGACCGCCTTGAGGTGCGCGTCGCCGATCGGGGTGGTCTGGTTGGCGACCAGCTTGCCGCTGTCGTAGATGTCGAGGAACGTCTTGAACTGCGGCTGCAGGTCCAGCTTCGGCGAGGTCAGCGACGCCTTCGTGCTGGGCACGTTCTTCAGGCCGTTGGCCATGTCCACCAGGGTGTCGGTGTCCAGGGTGACCTGCTTGATGAGCTCCCACGCGGCGCCGGGGTTCTTGGCGCCCTTGGGGATCGCGATGATCGTGCCGGTGGTGAACCCACCGCCGTAGTGGTCGGCCATGCTGTCGAGCACCGGGGCCGGGGCGGTGCCGTAGTTGACGTTCGGCGCCTGGTCCTTGAGGAACGCGGTGCGGAACTCGCCGTCGTAGATCATCGCCAGCTTGCCCTTGTGGAAGCCGTGGTCGGCGGAGTACTCGTCGCCGAGGCCGGCCTTGAACTGCTCGACCTTGTCGTGGCCGCCGTAGAAGTCGATGAGCTGCTTCTGGAACTCGAACATCGCCTTCCAGCCGGGGTTGGTGGCGAGGTCGGACTTGCCGTCCGGGCCGAGGAAGGGCGCGCCGAAGTTCGGCGCCCAGTACTGGGCCTGGTTGGCGTAGAACGGCATCGAGGGCAGGAAGCCGGCGACCTTGATCGAGCCGTCCGGGTTGAACTCGGTCAGCTTCTTGGCGGCCTCGAACAGTTCCGTGGTGGTCTTCGGCGGCGAGGTGACGCCCTTCGCCGCGAACATGTCCTTGTTGTAGTAGAGCCCGTAGACGTCCGCGAGCATCGGCATCGCGCACCGCTTGCCCTGGTACTCGGTGTAGTTGCGGACCGCGTCCGGGATCTGGTTCAGGTCGATCTTGTCGCGCTCGATGTAGGGCTTGAGGTCCTGGAAGCTGCCGGTGGAGCACCAGGCGCCGAGGTTGTCGGTGTAGAACGAGATCGCGACGTCCGGTGGATTGCCACCGCGGATCGACTGGGTGAGCTTGTCGTCGTCCTGGTTGCCCTCGTGCTTGATCTCGATGTTCGGGAACTTCGCCTTGAGCTTGTTGAGGCCGGCCGTGACCACGCCGTACTCGCGGTCGGTGAACTTGGAGTACACGGTGAGCGTGAGCTTGTCGTCCTTGCCGGGCGCGGCCGCGGCGTCCTTCGTGGACGGCGCGGCGGCGCCGGAACAGGCGCTGGTCAGCAGGACGGACGCCGCGGCGGCGGCCACCAGCAGGGCGCCACGGCGGGTCCGGGTGGTCGGGGGCATGGCCCTCCTCCTCATCGGTCGGGGCTGGGGGGACGGGTGCTGTCGCCCTCGGGCCTGCGCGACCCGAGGAGCGTGGGGGTGACGACGCCGAAGACGTCCTCACGGGTGGTGGCGAGCGCCGACTGCAGCGCGCCCGCGCGAACGGCGTTGCCCTGCACGGAAGCGCAGCCGACGGGCGTGCGCGGCAGGACGAGTTCGTGCAGCTTTTCCTGCACGAGCGCGGCGAAGTCCGCTCCGCCGGCCCGGCTGGTGTCGCCGCAGAGGAGCACGAGCTGCGGGTCGGCGACGGCGACGAGGTTGGCGACCCCGCCGGCGACCCTCCTGGCGAGATCGTCGAGGAAGGGGTGGCCTTTCCCGGCGTTCTCCACGGCTTCCCAGGCAGTTGCGGCTTCGATGCCGTGCGCGGCGGCGAGCCGGCAGATGGCGGGCGAGTCGACGAGGTTGCCGAACCGGGCGCCGGCCTCGGGCCAGACGTCGCCGGTGTCCACGGTGGCCGGATCCGGCACCCGCATCCAGTCGATCTCGCCGCCCCCGCCGGTGGCCCCGCGCAGCAGCCGCCGTCCGATGACGACGGCACCGCCGACGCCCTCGGACAGCCAGACCATGACGAAGTCGTCGACGTCCTGGGCCATCCCGACGGTCATCTCCTCGACCGCGACCAGGTTGACGTCGTTTTCGATGAGGACGTCGACACCGAGTTCGTCGGACAGCTTCTGCGGGACGTCGAAGCCGAGCCAGCCGGGGATGTGCGGGGCGGAGGAGAGCAGGCCGGTACGCGGATCGAACGCCCCCTGCGCGCCGATAACGACGTGGGCCAGGTCCGTTCTCTCGATCCCCGCTTCCTCGGCGACCTTCTGGAGTGCTTCGCCGAAGGTCCCGACGACATCGGCCCCGGCGTGCACGGGCAGCGGCGTCCGGTATTCGGCGAGCACCACCCCGGCGACGTCGGCGACGACGAAGTCGGCCACGTGCGGCGTCAGATCGACGGCGGCGACGAAGGCGAGGGCGCCGTTGGCCGCCCAGAGCTGGGCGCGCGGCCCCCTGCCACCGCCTCTGACGCCGGCCTTCATGACGAGGTTGTCCTGCTCGAGCCGGGTGAGCAGCTGCGCGGTGGCGGGTTTCGAGAGGCCGATGGCCAGCTCGAGTTCGGCCCGCGTGAGCGGCCCCTCCCGCAGGAGGACCTCGATGGCGGCGCGATCGTTGATCTCGCGCAGCATCCGCGGGCTACCGGCTCGCACTCGTTCCTCCGGACTTAATTAGGATACTTTACAGACGGTTTCCGGGGACTGTAGTGAGCCGCGGCACAGCCGTCAACGGTCCCGCGAAACGGCCAGGTAACGCTTGGGGTCGCGGTAGGCCACCTGGCCGAAACCTGCCGGTGGCGGCGGCCTCCCTGCCACGGAGCGCAACAAAAACGGCCCCGGCGGGTAGCCGGGGCCGTTCGTGGTCGCACTCTGTGGCGGGTGGTTACTCCTCCGCGTCCGCCCAGGCCTTGAGCATCACGCGGGCAATGGACGAGTTCCCCGGCAGGATGATCTCCGCCGCCCCATCGGCGATCGGCGTCGGCTTGGAACCCTCGCCCCGGACCGAACTGTTCTCGAACGCCGCGCGCACCTCGGCCCGCGACACCCACAGTGCCTCTTCGATCTCGCCGTCCGCCGGGGTCAGCGGCAGCGACCGGTCCGCACGGGCCGTGAACCCCAGCATGATCGACCGCGGGAACGGCCACGGCTGGCTGCCCAGGTACCGGACGTCCGAGACGACCGCGCCGACCTCTTCGTGGATCTCGCGGACCACGCACGCCTCGAGCGACTCCCCCGCCTCGACGAACCCGGCCAGCACCGAATACCGCCCCGCCGGCCAGATCGGCTGGCGTGCCAGCAGTACGTGCGACCCGTTGACACCCTCCTGGGAATGGACCAGGCAGATCACCGCCGGGTCCGTCCGGGGGTACTCCTCGCGGCCGCAGCCGGTGCACTTGCTCGCCCAGCCGAACTGGACCAGCTCCGTCGCGCTGCCGCAGCGCGCGCAGAACTGCGCCTGGCGACGCCAGAAGCGCAACGCCTGCGCCGTCGTGAACAGCCCGGCCGACGTGTCGTCCAGGAGGTCGCCGTACCCGCGCAGCTCGACCCAGACCTCGCCGTCCGCGCGCGGGACCTCCTCCACGAAACCCCAGCTGCCGGCCATCTTCACCGTGTCGGCCGAGTCCGACGGGCCGCCCGGCAGCGACCAGTAGTCGACGTCCTGCCACTCGCCGAGGAACACCGCGTCCTCGGGCGGCGAAGCACCGAAGTCGACGGCCTTCCGGAACGCCAGTGCCGACGCCCCCTCGGCCACCGGGGTGCGCCCGGTGTCGTCCAGGAGGACGACCCGGGCGTCGGCCCAGCGCGACACCAGCCGGGCCGGGTTGGTGCGCAAGTCTTCCTGCCGGTCCACTGTGGACCTGGACAGGGTCGGCAGGGCACCGAGGGCGAACGGGACGGACATCAGGCGGGCTCGCCCACGACGACGTCGCCGAGCGCCAGGAGCTTGCGCTCCAGCACCGCCGCGTCGCCGACCACCACGCCCGTGAACCGCTTGGGCGCGAAGTACTTCAACGCCGCTTCCGCCACCTCGTCGGCCGTCACCGCCGCCACCCGCGCCGGGTGCTCGTTCAGCCACTCCAGGCCCAGCCCGGTCGAGGCCAGCGCCAGCACCTGGCCGGCCAGCCCGGCCTGCGACGACGTCGAGGTCAGCAGCGAGCCGATCGCGTACTGCCGCACCGACTCCAGCTCGTCACCGGACGGCGGGACCTGGCCGAGGCGGCCCAGCTCGTAGCGGGTCTCCAGCAGCGCCGGGGCCGTCGCGTCGGTCGCGGTGTCCGCGTCGACGTTGACCACCGCCGTGCCGTCGGTGAACTCGAAGCCCGAGTGCGCGGAGTACGTGTACCCCTTGTTCTCGCGGATGTTCTCCACCAGCCGCGACGAGAAGTACCCGCCGAAGGCCAGGTTCGCCAGCTGCAGCGCCGCGTAGCCCGGGTCGGTGCGCGGGATCGTCTGCGCCGACAGCCGGATCTGCGACTGCACCGCACCCGCGCGCGGCACCAGCAGCACGCTCGGCCCGGTGAGGTCGGGCAGCGGCGGCAGCCGGACGGCGGAGCGGTCCGACGCCCAGCCGCCGAGCACCTTCTCGAGCTCGCCGATGACACCCGACGGGTCGAGGTCGCCGACCAGCACCATGACCGAGCCCCGCGGCAGCACCGACGCCTGGTGCAGCGCCCGCACCTGCTCGGGCGTCACCACGGCGACGTCTTCGGCGCGCGGGACCTCGCGCGTGGCCGGGTGGTCGCCGTATCGCTGCTTCTGCAGGGCCTCCCGCGCGATCGTGCGCGGCTGGGTGCGCGAGACGGCGATCCGCTCGACCAGCCGCTCCTTCTCGCGCGCGATCTCCTCGTCGGCGTACGTCGCCCCGGTGAGGACGTCGCCGAGCACGTCGAGGAACGTCGGCAGCTTGTCGGCGAGCGCGGACCCGGTGAGCACCAGGCGCTCCGGGTCGACGCCGGCGCCGATGTCGCCGCCGATCAGCGCCAGCTCGGCGTCGATCTCGATGCGGTTGCGCCGCGCCGTGCCGGTCAGGATCGTCTCGGCGAGCACCTCGGCCGTGGCCGGGTGCAGCGCGTCGTCGCCCGCGAACGGGATCCACAGGCGCGCCTCGACCATCGGCACGGTCGCCTTGCGCACGGCGAGCACGCGCAGGCCGTTCGCCAGCGTGGTGTCCACATGGGACAGATCGGCGGCGGCCCGCTGCTCGCCCAGCGGGGGCAGCGGGCGCGGCCCCCGCGCGGTGCGGCCGATTTCCTCCGCACTGCGGTGCGTTGCAGAAGTCACTGCTCGTTGTTCCCTTCCGAAGCGGGCTTGACCACCAGTACGGCGCGCGCGTCCGGGCGCAGCGCCTTCGCCGCCGCCGACACGGCCTCCGCGGTGACGGCGGACATCCGGTCCGCGAGCCGGTACACCAGCGACGCGTCGCCGTAGAGCAGTTCGAACGAGCCCAGCGCCAGGGTCCGGGACACCAGCCTGTCGTGCTCCGAGTGCAGGCTCGCCGTCCAGCGGGCGGTGACCTTGCGCAGCTCTTCCTCGCTCGGCGGGGTCTCGGCGAGCTTCTCCAGCTCGTCGTCGAGCGCGGCGAGCACGCGCTCGCGGGGCACCTCGTGCGGGTGGATCAGGGTGATGGTGAACGTGTCCGGGTCGCGGGCCTCGAACGGGCCGAACAGCCCGGCGCCCGCCCCGATGTCGACGACCAGGGGCTCCTTGTGCACGAGCCGCTGCTGCAGGCGGGAGCCGTCGCCGTCGGTGAGCACGCCGGCCAGCACGAGGTAGGCCAGGTAGGCGTCGACGTCGTTGATCGGGTCCGGCATCCGGTAGCCGATGCCCAGCGCGGGCAGCGGGGCGTGCGCGTCTTCGACCTCGCCGCGCAGCTCGGTGGTCGGCAGCGGCTCGGCGAACGACGGCCGCTCCGGCGCCGGCCGGTGCGGGACGTCGCCGAAGTGGTCCTCGATCAGCTTCTTGGCGTTCTCCACCTCGAAGTCGCCCGCCACCGTGAGCACGGCGTTCGCCGGGGAGTAGTAGGTGTCGAAGAACGCCGCGCAGTCGTCGACCGTGGCGCTTTCGAGGTCCTCGAAGCCGCCGTAGCCGTTGTGCGCGTTGGGGAACGTCGAGTACAGCACCGGCGGCAGGGTGATCCACGGGAACCCGCCGTACGGCCGGTTCAGCACGTTGAGCCGGATCTCCTCCTTGACGACGTCGATCTGGTTCGCCAGGTTCTCCGCCGTCAGCTTGGGCGCGCGCATCCGGTCGGCTTCGAGGAACAGCGCGCGCTCGAGCGCGGCGCTGGGGAGCACCTCGAAGTAGTCGGTGTAGTCCGGGTGGGTGGACCCGTTGAAGGTCCCGCCGCTGGACTGCACGTGCCGGAAGTGCGCGAGTTTCTCCAGGCTCTCCGAGCCCTGGAACATCAGGTGCTCGAAGAGATGCGCGAAACCGGTGCGCCCCTCCGGCTCGGAGCGGAAACCCACGTCGTAGTGCACGCTGACGCCGACCACCGGCGCGGTCGCGTCGGGGGCGAGAACCACCCGCAGACCGTTGTCGAGGGTGTATCGGACGAGCTCGGGATCGGCCATGGCCCCACCCTACGACGACCTCGCCCTTCCCGGCGTCCCGGCTCGTGAGTGGTAATTGGGGTTCTAACCCGAATTACCACTCACGAGGCTTCGGAGGCGGCCGCGGCGGGCGGCGGCGAACGTCCCGGACAACGCCGTCGCGAAGGATCCGGCCTGGTCAGGGGTGATGTCACCGTCGTGCCAGTAGCTCCGCGGCGCTTGCTTGAGGCCGTCGAACGCGGCCACCCAGGTGGCCAGTTCGCCCAGAGCGAGCGCGTACGGCAACCCGCGGGAGAAGACCAGCTCGCGCTGGGTCTTGTCGAAGTCCTTCGCCCGGACGGCGGTGACGCCGCGGAGCCGGCGAGCGACCTCGGCGCCCGCTCGCCGCCGCGCGGGCAGGGCGGCCGAGCCGGCGACGGCGGCGACCCCGGCCAGCGCGAGGATCACGCCGAGCTGGGCGTACCCGACGGTCAGGGCCAGCAGGACGGTGAGGAACACGCCGTAGCAGACGATCCGGATCCCGGTCCGGCGAAGCCGCCGCGCCGCGAACCAGCCTCGCCGGACGAGGTCGGCGTCCAGCTCGGCGCGGGGGATTTCGACGCGTCGCTGCCGCAGTTCGGCGAGCGTCACCGTGTCCTGGGGCAGGACGGTTTCGAAGACGGCGCGCTCGAAGGGCGACAGGTGCTCGTCGGCGGGGTTGCGGCGGGTCAGCCGGGACCCGTCTTCGCTCACCCAGAGGTAGTTGCGGACGGCGAGGTCGAGCACGGTCGCGGCCAGGTCGAGCGGCCCGGCCCGGCCGCGCAGGAGGGCACCGGCGTGGCCCGGCAGTACCCCGGCCGGGGACGCGAACTCGCCGTTCGCGGCGAGCAGGCTCACCTTGTCCGGTTCGCCTTCGCGGGTGTCACGACGGCGGGCCGCCCCGACCAGCGCGGCCGCGATCAGGAGCAGCGCGCCGAAGGCCACCCAGGCCCAGCCGACCGGGGCGGTGAGGACGAAGGCGCCGGCGATCGTCTTCGCCGGGACCAGGACTTCGTTCGCCGGAACGGTGCCGGCGGGCAGCTCGACGGTCGCCGTCATCCGCTGCCCCGCGGCGAGGTTCTGCTGGCTGAACCGGGTCAGCCCGGCGTGGTCGATCTGCGCGGCCGCGCAGGGGAGGTCGCCGACGACGCAGTCGACGGCGGTGGGGATCTTCGGCGCCGCGAAGGACGCGCGGAGGAACTTCAGCTCGGTGTTCCAGCCACCGGCGAGCTCCCAGGTGACCCGGTCGACGGCGACCGCACCGTCCACTGTGTACCGGAGGACCGACGTGCCGGGCGTGAGGTGGACGGTGAACGCGTCGTCGTCGACGCTCGCCGTCCCGCTGCCTTCCAGGACGACGTCGCGGACGCCGTAGACGCGGTCCCGGTGGTGGGGTGCCGGCACCCGCAGGGCGACCCGGCGGTCCATCGTCACGCCGTCGGGGACCGAGATCGCCTCGGCGACCGAAAGCGAGCCGTCGCGCTGCACCTTGAGCTGGATTTCCGCGCTCTGCGGCACGGTGGGCAGGGGCGGCTGGTCCGCGGGGCCGGCGGCCAGTGCGAGCGCCAGGAGCACCCCCGCGAGCACGGTCAGCGGGCCGCGGCGGCGGTGAGCACGCCGTCGAGCGCGGTCAGGAACGACGGGAAGCGCGCGCCGAAGCGGCGCAGGTCGGGTTCGGCCTCCATGCCGCCGTACCAGTACAGCCCGGCCGAGCCGTCCGCCGACGGGTTGAGCCCGGCGAAGGTGCCGAGCCAGCGTTCGGTGTCGCCCAGGACGACGGCGTACGGCAGCGAACGGGAGAACACCAGCTCGCGGTCCGCGGGCGGGATGTCGTCGGCCTTCGCGGAGTGCAGGTAGTCGAGCAGGCCGCGGACCTGCCCGGCCAGCGCCCGGCCGCGGGCGGTGCGGGACGGCAGCAGGGCGGCCACCGCGACGACGGCGAGCCCGGCGAGCGCGAGGGCGACGCCGAGCAGCGCGTACCCGGCGGTGAAGGTGAGGACCGCCGTGGTGACCAGGCCGAGGGTGAAGATCCCGGCGCCGAGCCAGGTCAGCCGGCCGCGGGCGGTGTCGGGGCGGCGGGAGAACCAGCGCTTGCCGACGACGTCGGCGTACATCGCGTCGCTGATCCGGCGCAGGTCCAGGCCGCCGCGGGCACGCAGCTGCGACACCAGCACGGTGTCGGTGCCCGGTGGCAGCAGGGTTTCGCAGACCGCGCGCTCGAAGTCGTGGAGGTGCTCGTCCGGCGGGTTGCGGCGGGCGATCTGCCAGTCGTTCCCGGGGACCTCGGCCAGCCACAGGTAGTTGCGGACGGCCAGGTCGACCACGGTGGCGGAGATGTCGACGACGTCGACGGTCTCGTCGACGACCGTGCCGACCTGACCGGGCAGCACGCCGTCCGGGCTGGCGAAGAAGACGCGGTCGCCGTCGCGCAGGAGGACCTCGACCGGGCCGGTGGCGGTGCGCAGCGCGCCGGCGTCCTGCTTGCGGCGTCGCCACACGAAGAGCGCGGCGGCCACGAGGAAGGCGAGCAGGACGGCGAAGGCGATCCCGGTCAGGGGTGTCAGAGCGAAGGCGTTGGCGAGCAGGCCGATGGCGGCGAACTCCGCGTTCGCCGGGGTGGTGCCCGCGGGCAGGCCGACGAGGAGGTCGACGCGGTCGCCGGGGCGCACGTCGTTCTGTTCGAGCCGGACGACGCCGGTGTGGTCGAGCTCGGCGAGGGTGCAGCGCTGGCTGGAGCCGACCGGGCCGGCGAAACAGTCCACAGGGGACAATTGGGTCGACGGGGCGATCAGTGACGCGGTGAGCTTGGCCAGCGGGGTGTCGAAGCCGCTGGCGATCTGCCACCGGGCCTGCTGGCGGCCGTTCAGGTCGGCGATGGCGCCGTCGACGGTGTACGTGACGTCGCCGGCGCCGGCCGGGAAGGTGAGGACGAGCTGGTCGCCGGTGAGTTCGCTGGTGGCGCCGTCGGTCTTGACGTCACGGACGGCGAAGACGCGGTCCTGGTCGTCGCTCGCGGGGACCTTGAGGGGAACGCGCGAGACGAGCCGCTGCCCGCCGGGGACGGTGACGTGTTCGGTGACGGAGAGCGTGCCGTCGCGCAGGACCTTGAGGGCGACGTCGGCGACGGCACCCTCGGGCGTCCGGACATCCTGCCCGGTGAGGAGCTGGGGTTTCTTGGACTGGTCGTCGGGCAGGTTCGGCAGCACGGGCCCGGCCGACGGACCCTGCGCGGCGGCCGGAACGGCGCTCAGCAGCACGCCCGCGACGGCGATCGCGGCGGCGGTCCCCCATTTCTTCGACACAGCACCACACCCTAGAGCACTCGATCTATGCTGACGGCCGGAACGGCTCGATCACCGCAGGTACGCCGCTTCCGACGGGGAAATCGCACGGGGGGTTCCGCTCGATGACGCACGGCCCGCAGGGTCCTGGCCCGCATTCGCACGACCCGCGCCGGCCGCTGCCGCCCCCGGGAGCGCGGCCGCTGCCGCCGCCGGGGGTGCGGCCGCTGCCGCCGGGCCGGCCGCAGCCGGGACGAAGCGGAGGTCCCGCCGGCGCACCCGGGCAGGGCGGACCGCCGAATCCGGCAGGCATGCCCCCGCAGCAACCATCCCAAGGCCCCACCGGGCAAGGCGGGCTGCCGATTCCCGCACACCCGCCGCTCCCCGGCGCACCCGGGCCGGGTGGGCCGCCGACCCCGTTCGGCATGCCTCCGCAGCAGCCCCACGGCGCCGGGCGTGGCGGCCCGCCGCCCAGCGGGCCGTTCGGTCGCCCTCTGCCGCCGCCCGCGCGGGCTCCGCTGCCGCCGCCGGCTGCCGCGCCGCCGCCCGTCTTCGCCCCCGGCCATGCCGGGCCGCCCGGCTTCGGTCCGCGGTTCGCGCCCGGCTACACCCCCTATGTCGCCAAGAAGTCGAACACCGGCGTGATCGTCGCCGTCGCCCTCTTGGCGGTCGTCGCCGTCGCGGGTGGGCTCATCGCCGCCGTCGCGCTGTCCGGGAACCACAAGCGGCACGTCGCCGACGCCGGCTACGCCAGCACCTACCCGAGCACCACCACCGAGGAAACCACCACCGAAGCGACCACCTCGGCCACGTCGGCCACCACGTCGGCCGAGGAAACGACGACCGCCCGCACCACCGAACGCCGGACCCCGACGTCGCAAACCCCCACCGGCCCGCGCTCGGTCGCGGCCACCGGGACCAACCCGCTGTTCGGCAGCCCGGACTACGGCCTGCAGAACGTCCCGTGCTCGCTGAGCCGCTGGGCGGCCGACCAGAGCAGCGTGCAGCGGTTCTTCCAGTCCGGCATCGGCTGCCTCGACGCGATGTGGTCACGCATGCTCGGCGCCGTCGACCTGCCGTTCCGGACGCCGAACCTGTCGGTGCCGCGGTCGCTTTCGGAATCGTCGACACCGTGTGGCAGCGGCGGCACCACCACCGGTGTCACCCCCTTCTACTGCCCGTCGAACAACACGATCTACATGCCGATGGACCGCATCGAGCTCGACGTGTGGGGCAACCACCCGGGCCCGTACCTGTCGATCCTGGCCCACGAATACGGCCACCACGTGCAGAACCTGTCCGGCATCTCCGACGCGTACGGCAACCAGCGGTACGACGCGGGCGCCGACTCGGCGGCCGGCCTGGAACTGTCGCGGCGGATGGAACTCGAGGCGCAGTGCTTCTCCGGCATGTTCCTCGGCTCGGCGTCGGTCTCCGGCGGCTCGGTCGACAAGAACGTCTACAACGAAGCCTGGAACGCCCAGGACCGCGGCGACGACTACGCCCGCAACGGCAAACGCGACCACGGCAGCGCGAAGCACAACATCAGCTGGTGGCAGCACGGAGCTACCAAGAACCGCAACCAGCAGTGCAACACGTGGCTCTCGCCCTCGGGCGACGTCTCGTAGCGCCGCTCAGCTCGGCGGGGTGAACGGGTTCTCCACGGGTACCGGCGTGCCCGAAGGCGGCGTCGGCGGATCCGGCTGTGCCACGGCCGGGACGCTCCCCGAGCGGGGAGACGCGACGAAGGCCGGCTGCGCAGTCGCCGCGTAGCCCGCCCGCAGGTACCCCGGCTGGTCCGGCCCCGGCGGCGGTGCCTGCGGCAGCCGTCCCCGCGCCGCTTCGACCTGGGCCGCGTACGCCCGGACCGCCCGGGCGTGGTCGCGGTTGCGCCGCTCCGCCAGCACCGCCGCCAGGAACGCCCACGGCGGCACCCCGGGCGGCACCGGCGTGCCCAGCGCGTCCCCGACCTCCTGCGCGAGCCCCCAGCCCAGCGCGTGCGACGCTTCCGGGCTCAGCTCCCGGAACCGGGCGAGGAACTGGCGGCTCGACAGCGCGAGGCCGTCCGGGAGCCGCGTCAGGTCGAGCTGGGACGCCCAGCCCTCGAGCCCCGGCGGCATGGCGATCACCGCCGCGGACGCGCCGCCGTCCGGGACCCGGTCGCGGATCACCAGCGTCCCGGCCAGGAAGTCGCCCACGCGGCGGCCGTCCGACGAGCACAGCGACACGATCACCGCGACCGCGCCGAACAACCCGAGCGCCCAGAAGTCCACGACGAAGCCGGCGAGCCCGCGCACCAGCGCGTGCCGGAACCGGATCGGGCCGCCGTCGACGCGCACCACCCGCAGCCCCACCGCCATCTTGCCCAGCGAGCGGCCGCGCGAAAGCGTCTCGAACACGACCGGGTAGCCGACCGTGGTCAGCACCGTCAACACCAGCAGCAGCGCCAGGAAAAGCGACTCGTCCCCGACCGGCAACGCGATCGAAAGCACCATGGCCACGCCGACCAGCAGCGAGAACTGCACGAGGACGTCCAGCGCCATCGCCAGCGCCCGGCTGGCGAGCTTGGCCACGCGCAGGTCCAGGACGACCGCTTCGCCGGTGACCAGCTCCGATTCCTCGTGCACGAGGTCCAGCGTATCGACGGATAGGGTGGCCGGGTGGATGTGGACGTCTTCGTCGCCGCGCACGCGGCGGAGTGGACCCGGCTCGGCGAGCTGAGCCGGCGCGGCGGCAAGCTGACCGGGCCGGAAGCCGACGAGCTGGTGACGCTCTACCAGCGCACCGCGACGCACCTGTCGATCGTGCGGTCGGTCGCGCCGGACCCGGCGCTGCTCGGCAGGCTGTCGGATCTGGTGGCGCGCGGCCGGTCGGCGATCTCCGGGTCGCACAGCCCGGCCTGGCGCGAGGTCGCCCTGTTCTTCACCCGCCGGTTCCCCGCCGCGGTCTACCTGTCGCGGCGCTGGTGGATCCCGGCCGCGCTGGTGTCGATCGCGGTGATGGCGGTGATCGCCGTCTGGGTCGCGCGCGACCCGGTCGTCCGCGCGGCGCTGGGGACCCCGGCGGAGCTGAACGAGCTGACCAAGCCCGGTGGCGAGGCGGAGACCTACTACTCGACCGGCCCGGCGGCGTCCTTCGCGGCGCACGTGTGGACGAACAACGCGTGGGTGGCGGCGACCTGCCTGTTCCTCGGCGTCGCGCTGGGCCTGCCGGTGATCGCCGCGCTCTGGCTGAACTCGCTCAACGCCGGGCTGATCATCGGCGCGATGAGCGCGGCCGGCCGCGGCGACGTGATGATCGGCCTCCTGCTCCCCCACGGCCTCCTGGAACTGACGGCGGTGTTCGTCGCGGCGGGCACCGGCCTGCGGCTCGGCTGGACGGTGGTCGACCCGGGCCGCCGCTCCCGCACGGTGGCGCTCGCCGAGCAGGGCCGGTCGGTGGTGGTGATCGCGCTCGGGCTGACGTGCGTGCTGTTCGTGTCCGGCGTCATCGAGGCGTTCGTGACGCCGTCGGGCTGGCCGACGTGGCTGCGCGTCGGCATCGGCGTGGTGGTGGAAATCGCGTTCCTGGCCTACGTTTTCACGCTCGGCCGTCGCGCGGCGAAGGACGGCGAGGTCGGCGACCTCGACGCCCGCGACACCGGCGACACCCTCCCCGAAGCGGCCTAGAGCCGCCCGGCGGCTTTGAGCGCCAGGTAGCGGTCCGCCAACGCCGGCGGCAGTTCCTCCGGGACCGCGTCCACCACGTTCACCCCATGCCGCACCAGGCGCTCGGTCACCCGCTGGCGCTCGGCCGTCGCCCGGGCGGCCGCCGCCGCGTCGTAGACCGCCTCGGCGTCGCCGCGGCCCGCCAGCATCTCCGCCACCCTCGGGTCCGCCACCGAGGCCACCACCAGCTCGTGCCGCCCGGTCAGCGAGCTCAGCACCGGGAACAGGCCCTCCTCCAGCGGCGCCGCGTCCAGCCCGGTCAGCAGCACGACCAGCGCCCGGCGGCGGGTCCGCTGCAGCACCTCCGCGACCATGCCTCGCGCGTCCGTCTCGACCAGTGACGGCTCGAGCGGCGCCATCGCGTTCACCAGCGACGTCAGCAAAGACGCTCCCGACGATCCCTGCACCGCCGCCCGCAGGCGCCGGTCGTAGGCCAGGAGATCGACGCGGTCGCCGGCGCGGGAAGCCAGTGCGGCCAGCAGCAACGCCGCGTCCATCGCGGCGTCCAGGCGGGGCGCGTCGCCGACCCGGCCCGCCGAGACGCGGCCCGTGTCGAGGACCAGCACCACGTGCCGGTCGCGCTCCGGCCGCCAGGTCCGGACCATGACGTCGGCCGCCCGTGCGGTCGCCCGCCAGTCGATCGACCGGACGTCGTCGCCGATGACGTACTCGCGCAGCGAGTCGAATTCCGTGCCCTGGCCCCGGATCAGCACCGCGTTGCGGCCGTCGAGCTGCTGCAGCCGCGCCAGCCGCGACGGCAGGTGCTTGCGGCTGTGGAACGGCGGCAGCACCCGGACCGTCCACGGCACCGCGTGCGACCCCTGCCGCGCGGCCAGGCCCAGCGGCCCGACCGACCGGACCGTCACCCGCGCCGCCGTCCGGTCGCCCCGCCGCGTCGGCCGCAGCGCGGTCACCAGCGCCCGCCGCTCCCCCGGCGGCACGGCCACGGCGTGCCGGTCGGCCGCGCCCGCGCTCGGCGGCCACGCGTCGCGCAGCTGCCCGCGCACGGTCCGCCCGCCGGGATTGGCGACCACCAGCGTCACCTCGCACGGCTCGCCGAGCCGGACCGAGGTGTCGCCCGAGCGCGCGAACGTCAGCGCCCGCACGCTGCCCGCCAGCACCAGGTCGACGACGACGAGCACCAGCAGCACCGCGCCGACCACCAGCAGCCCGGTGGCCGACGGCAGGACCAGCCCGACCACCAGTGCGCCGAACAGCGCCAGCAGCCCGAGCCTTCCGGTGACGGCCATGTCAGCGCGGCACGGGCACGGACGCGAGCACGCGGTCCAGCACGCCGTCGGCGGTGACGCCCTCGAGCTCGGCTTCCGGCCGGACGTCCAGGCGGTGCCGCAGGGCGGGCCGGGCGAGGGCCTTGACGTCGTCGGGAGTCGCGTAGTCGCGCCCGGCGAGCCACGCCCAGGCCCGGGTCACCGCGAGCAGCGCCGTGGCACCACGGGGCGAGACGCCGATCCGCACCGACGGCAGCGACCGCGTCGCCCGGCACAGGTCGACGACGTACCCGATCACCTCGGGCCCGACCGTCACCCGCGCCACGGCTTCGCGCGCGGCCGCGAGTTCCGGGGCACCGGCGACCGCCTTCAGGCCCGCTGCCGCGAGGTTCCGCGGGTCGAAGCCCTGCGCGTGCCGCCACAGGATGCCGATCTCGTCCTCGCGCGAGGGCGCCGGCATGGTCAGCTTGAGCAGGAACCGGTCCAGCTGCGCCTCCGGCAGCGGGTAGGTGCCCTCGTACTCCACCGGGTTCTGGGTGGCGATCACGATGAACGGGTCCGGCAGCGGCCGGGACTTGCCGTCGATCGAAACCTGCCGCTCCTCCATCGCCTCCAGCAGCGACGACTGCGTCTTCGGCGGCGTCCGGTTGATCTCGTCGGCGAGCAGCAGGTTCGTGAACACCGGCCCTTCGCGGAAGGAGAATTCGCCGCTGTGCGCGTCGTAGACGATCGAGCCGGTGACGTCGCCGGGCATCAGGTCCGGGGTGAACTGGACGCGCGTGGTCTCCAGGTCCAGCGCCGCGGCCAGGGCCCGCACCAGCAGCGTCTTCGCCACCCCGGGGACGCCTTCGAGCAGCACGTGCCCCCGGCAGAGCAGCGCCAGGATCAGCCCGGTGACGGCGGCGTCGTGGCCGACGACGGCCTTGCCGACCTCGGCGCGCAGCGCGATCAGCGCCTCCCGGGCCCCCGTCGCGTTCTCGCTGGTCAAGTTCGCCCCACCTCTCGTTCCACGTCGTCCAATTCGCCCGCCAGCCGGACCAGCGCGGGGTCGTCCGGCACCGGCGGGCCGTAGAGGACCGCGCCGACGCCGTTCGGCGGCCGGCCGGTCCGCGTGCTCACGGACTCCACCAGCGCCGCCGGATCGGCGTCGCGCGGCAGGCCCAGCGTGGCCCGCAGCCGGCCGCGTGCGGCTTCCCGCAGCGTCTCACCCGCGTGCCCGGCCGCCTTGGCCCGCCGGTACAGCCGGGCGCGGCCCTCCGCCGTTTCGGCCGCGCGGACGACGATCGGCAGCGGCTCGGTCACCACCGGACCGAGCCGGCGGGCCCGCCACAACGCCAGCAGGGCCACGGCGACGAACGCCTGCGCGGTCCCGAAGTACCAGCCGTCCGGGATCAGGTCGAAGATCGACCGGCGGGAGTCGTCCAGTGCCGGGTCCGACGCCGTCGGCAGGTACCAGACGAGCTTCGCGTGCCCGCCCAGCAGGCGCAGTGACAGGGCGGCGTTGCCCTGTTCGGCGAGCCGCGCGTTGGTCAGCGGCGCCGCCGTGCCGAGCAGCGTCGTCGTGCGGTCGCCCTCGGCGAGCTGCAGCAGCGTTCCGCCGCCGTCCTCGCCGGGGTAGCACGAGCGCGCGCCGGGCGAGGCGTAGCCGATGCCGCCGAGCGTCGCTTCGCCCGCCGCGACCGCCGCGGCGACCGTGCACTGCGGCGGCAACGTCCCGACGTCGCTGCGGCCGGCCTGGTGCACCAGCGGCAGCGAATCGCGCAGCGTCACCTCCCCCGGCGTCACCAGGACGACGTCGGCGGCCCGCTCCCGCAGCGCGTCGAACCGCTTCGCCGGAGCCACGTCCGGGGCGGTCACCAGCAGCGTGCTGTCTTCGCCGACTTCGGCGTCCGCTTCGGCGATCGTGTGCACGGTCCGGACGTCGATGCCCTGGGCCTTGAGCAGCTGGACGAGGGCATGCGCGCCACCGGGTTCGTACGACCCGGGTTCGAGAGCGCCGTAGGCCTGCTCGCCGCGGCCCAGCAGGAGCAGGGCACCGGCGACGAAGACCAGGACGAGGAGGGCCAGAGGAATCCGGGCACCGCGCCAGATCCGGCGCAGGTCGGGCGAGACTGTTGTCATGCCGCCTCCGCGGGAAAGAGCACGTCGGCGGTGGTCATGCCGCCTCCGCGGGAAAGAGCACGTCGGCGGTGGTCATGCCGCCTCCGCGGGAAAGAGCACGTCGGCGGTGGTGCTCACGGGGCCGCCATGGCGACCGGCCGCTCCCGGCGGCAGCGTTCGTCCAGTTCGGACAGAGCCTGGTACGCCGCTTCGGTGCCTTCGCGACCGCCGTAGTGGACGTCGTCGAAGAGCCGGGCGCCCCGCCGCAGCTCGTCCGCGACGTTCGGCAGCAGCACCCCGGCTTCGGCGGCGGCCTCGTCCGCGGTCCGGCCGGAGCGGGTGTCGAGCAGCGCGCGTTCCTCCAGGCCGCGCACGACGGCGCGGAACCGGTCGCGGACGGCGTCGTCGAACCGGCCCGCGGCGGCGGCTTCCGCGGCCGCGCGGCGGTAGTCGGCCGCGCTCTTGCGCTGCCCGCCGAAGACGACGCGGCCGGCCCGCGCCGAGCGGGCGACTTTACCCGTGCGCAGCCGGATCACCACGACGAGGACGATCAGCAGCGCGACGAGCAGCACCACCCCGAAGATCCCGCCGGGAAAACCCGAGGACAGGCTGTTCAGCAGCTTCTCCAGCTGCTCGCCCAGCCACTGGCCGATCTGCTGCAGGAAGCCCGGCCGCGCGTCCCGGTACTTCGGGTCCGACAACTCCTGCTCGGCGGCACGGCGGGCCGCGTCCCGGTCGATGTCGACCGGGACGTCACTCAGCCGGAACGTCACCATGCCTGGGGCGGCTGCACCCCGGCGGCGCGGGCCAGCTCGATGTCCATGCCTTCGCGGCGCATCCGCTGGTCGAGGTAGACGATCACGGTGACCAGCGCGACGAACGGGATCGAGATGGTGCCGGCGATGATCTGCCCGGCCGACGCCAGCAGCAGGTCGCCGGTGTTCGGCACGGTCACCTTGGCCGGGTTGAACATCTGGCTGAACATGCCGCTGCCGAGGGTGAACGGCAGCTGGATGATGCTCTCGAAGAACGACTCGATGATCCGGGCCAGCAGCAGCACGCCGAGCACCCGCCAGAAGGCACCACTGACCAGCTTGACCGACCGGGAGAACGCGTCCTTGAACGTCCCGCGCTCGAGCACCAGCGCCGGGGCGGCCAGCGCCCAGAACACCCAGGCGAGCACCCCGGGGACGATGCAGAGCATGACGCCGATGGTGCTGAGGAGCGCGTAGACGAACGCCACGCCCAGCAGCGGCAGCAGCCGCGGCTGCACCTCGCGCCAGGCGATGCCGAAGGTGACCTCGCGGCCCAGCGCGGCACGGCTCATCACCGCGGCCATCAGGCCCGCGGTGACGGTCAGCAGGAACGTCGAGAGCAGCGACGAGGAGATCAGCACGAGGAAGGTGTCGCCGAACGTGCCCAAGACGGCGTTGCGGACCTCCTCGTCGGTCGCGGCGGGGCCGAACTGAGCCGTGGTGGCGAGGCCCGCCAGGTTCGCATACAGGTACTTCTGCATGACGAACGTGATCGCGGCGGTGACCACCGACACCACCACGCCGATGCCGAGCACCAGCAGCGCGTGCCGCCGGATCGCGGTGATGGCGCCGTCGAGGATGTCGCCGATGTTGAGCGGCCGCAGCGCGATCACGCCGGGCCGGCCCAGGCCGTTCGGGTTCCAGCGCGGCTGGTACTGCGGCTGCGGCGGCTGGCCGGTGAACGGCGGCAGCGCGTCCGGCCGGTAGGACGGCCCGTGCTGCCAGCCCGGCGGCGGGGTCGGCGGAACGGGCTGCGCGTCCGGCGCCTGCCAGCCCCGCGGCGGCGTCGCCGGTGACGCGGCGTGATCTTCGGGCCGCTTGGGCTCACCCGATCCGGGGGCGGGAGCCTGGGGCACGCCCTGGCTCGGAGTCGGCGTGTCGGCGCCCTCGCCGCCGGGCGCGCCACCGGTGTCTGTCATCGAAGCCCCTCGCCTGCAGTACCTGGTCGGCAACACTCTTCCAGAGCCACTTGCACCCGGCCAGACCTGGGGTGACGTCGGTGCGTCGTGACGCGGTGCGCACGGACGGGTGCGAGACGACCCATTCCCCCGATATGCTGAATGGCGGGATCGGGTACCCCCGGTCCGTACCGAGACCCTTCGGGACTGCCTAGTGACGCAACCGCCCCCCGGCCAGGTACCGCCCCGCGGAACCGTCCAGCCGCCGCCGGTGCCGGATGCGCAACCGGATCTCCCGTGGCTGGGCCGTCCGCACACCGTGTCCGCACCGAAGCGCCGTTCGCCGGCGGCGGTGGTCGGCGTCTGCCTCGGCGCGGTGGCCGTGCTGGTGCTCGGACTGGTCGCGATCGTCGCCCTCAACCGCGACGACACCCCGCTGGCCAACCCGAACCTGCGTGACGTCCCGTCGTCGCAGGACGTCCCCCCGCAGCAGCTGCCGCCCGGCGGCGCGGGTGCCCCGGCCTCGGCGTCGAACCCGGCGACCGAGCCGTCGGCGCCCAGCGCGACCGGCCCGCAGAAGGTCCTCAAGCTGGCCGACCACCCGATCCTGCAGGACCCGAACGCCGGCCTGCAGAACCGCGTCTGCACGCTGCCGGCCTGGCAGAGCACGCAAGCGGGCGCGGAAGCGTTCTTCACCGCCGCCAGCAAGTGCCTCGACGCCGCGTGGGGCCCGTTCCTCGAGGCCTACCACCTGCCGTTCACCCCGCCGTCGCTGCACTTCCCGACCGGCGCGAGCTTCGAAACCGAGTGCGGCACCATCCAGGTCGGCATCGCGACGGCCGCGTACTACTGCGAAAACAACCTGTACGTCCCGTTCCGCGGCCTGCAGACCGACCAGTACGGCAACAACCCCGGCGTCTACCTGGCTCTTTTCGCCCACGAGTACGGCCACCACGTGCAGGAGGTCGCCGGCCTGATGGACGCGGCCTGGCAGAAGATCTACGAGGCGGGCCAGAACAGCCCGGCCGGGCTGGAGATGTCGCGGCGCAAGGAGCTGCAGGCCCAGTGCTTCTCGGGGATGTTCCTCGGCGCCCACGTCGACCAGGGCGGCACGATCAGCCGCGACATGTACAACAAGGCCTGGAACGACCAGGAGACCCGCGGCGACAACACCTCCCGCAGCCACGACCACGGGACGAACGCGCACTACGCGTCCTGGTGGCGGGCGGGCGCGACGAGCAACCGGATCGCCGACTGCAACACCTTCGCGGCGCCGTCGTCCGAGGTCAGCTAGCGGTTTTGGGGCCGGCTGTTCCGCGTCGCAGCGGGATGCTCAGCCAGAGGTAGACGAACATCCCGCCGGAGAAGCACGCGAACACCAGCAGCGCCAGGCCGAGCGGGCGGCGGGCGTCGGACGCCCCCATCGACGTGTCGGCGGCGTGGACGACGGCCGGGCCCTGGTCCGGCAGCACGTCCGGGACGGCGACCTCGACGCGTTCGCCCTGGCCGTGCCCGCAGCCGTCGAGGGTGCCTTCGTGGGCCTTCCCGGCGACGGTGAACTTCACGGTCTCCTTGGCGTCCGGCTTGTCGCACGGAGCCGGCTTGGTGACCTCCGCCTGCACGGGCGCGCCCAGGACTTCGCTGCCGATACCCAGCAGCCCGGGCCCGGCCAGCCAGGCGAGCAGCACGACGAGCACGCCCGCCGCGGCGGGGATCGCCACCGTGGGCCACGTGAGGGCGAGGGGTCGCGGGGGCACCTGGTCATGGTTCCAGATCCCGCGGGAGAAACCCAGGTGCCCTGGTCAGCGCTCGATCTTCTCCGCCTGCGTCACCTTCTTGACGTACAGCAGCTTGTCGCCCGGCTCGATGGCGTCGGCCTGCGGGGCGTCGACGCGGTAGAGCACGCCGTCGCGCACCAGGCCGAGGACGAGGTCGGACAGGTGCCGCGGCGATCCGCCCTCTTCGGACGGTTCGACCGCCCGCTCGGCGATCGCCAGGCCCGATTCGGGGGTCAGCAGGTCCTCCATGATGTCCACGACCAGCGGCGTCGACGTCGCCATGCCGAGCAGCCGCCCGGCCGTCTCGCTGGAGACGACGACCTGGTTGGCGCCGGACTGCTTGAGCAGGTGGACGTTCTCCGCCTCCCGCACCGACGCGACGATGTGCGCCTTGGGCGCCAGCTCGCGGGCGGTGAGCGTGACGAGCACCGCCGTGTCGTCGCGGTTCGGGGCGACCACGACCGCGCGCGCGTGCTGCACCGCGGCGACGCGCAGGACGTCCGACCGGGTGGCCGAGCCGTGCACGGCGACCAGGCCGAGCGCGCTCGCCGCGTCGAGGGCCTGCTGGTCGGTGTCGACGACGACGATCTGCCCCGGGGCGATGTTCTCGTCGCCGAGCAGCGCGTTGACGGCGGAGCGGCCCTTGGTGCCGAACCCGACGACGACCGTGTGGTCGCGCACCTTCGTCCTCCACTTCTGGATCTTGAACGCCTGGCGGGAGCGCTCGGTGAGCACTTCGAGGGTGGTCCCGACCAGGACGATGAGGAAGAGCACCCGCAGCGGGGTGATCACCAGGACGTTCACCAGCCGCGCGGACGACGTGGCGGGCGCGATGTCGCCGTAGCCGGTCGTCGACAGCGAGACGGTGGCGTAGTACAGGCTGTCCAGCAGGGACAGGCCGTCGCCGTTCGCGTCGCGGTAGCCGTCGCGGTCGACGTAGACGATGACCACCGTGGCGAGCAGCGCGAGCAGGGCACCGATGATCCGCTTGACGATCGAGCGGAGCGGGCTGACCGCCAGTTCCGGCATCCGCAGGACGCCGACGAGCTCGTGGTCAGGCCGATCGGTGAGACTGCCCAGCGGCAACCGTTTGAGGGCCTTCATGCTGGCTCGTGTCGAGCGTCACTCACGCCCGGAGGATAACCGAACCGGACACCGCGCCGCCGCGTGAAACGATGAGTTCATGGCAACCTCGCAACGGCCCGCGCACTTCCTCGCCGGCGTGCTGGGCACGATGGGCGTGCTGCACTTCGCCGTCCCCAAGCCGTTCGACGGCCTGATCCCGGCTTCGCTGCCGGGTTCCCGGCGCGCCTGGACGTACGGCTCGGGCGTGGCCGAGCTGGCAGTCGCGGCCGCCGTTGCGGCGCCCCGCACCCGCCGCCTCGGCGCCCTGGCGGCCGCCCTCCTCTTCCTGGGCGTCTTCCCAGGCAACGTCAAGATGGCAGTCGACGCTCGTCGAGCACCGGCCCCCCAGCGCGCGATGGCCTGGGCGCGGCTGCCGCTGCAGTGGCCCCTGATCGCCTGGGCTCTGAAAGTCCGCGACAACGCCTGAGCGCAAATCGGCATCTCGCGTGTCTGGAGGGGCATCACGCGTGTCTGAGCGGGCATCACCGCGATGCCCGCCTGATCACGCGAGATGCCCTTCCAATCACACGTGATGCCTCGCGGGTCACGCCTCGGGGAGGTCGCGGAGCAAGCCGCGAAGGGCATCTGGGGTCAGGAGGTCCGCCGGGCGGATCGTGCGGTTCGCGCGGACGTAGTGGAACGCCGCGCGGACCTGCTCCACCGGGACGTTCTTCAGCGCCGCCCAGGCCATCCGGTAGGCCGCCAGCTGGACCGACAGGGCCGGGATCCGGGACTCCGGCGGGACCGCTCCCGTCTTCCAGTCGACCACCGTCCAGCCGCCGTCGGGGTCGGCGAAGACCGCGTCCATGCGGCCGCGCAGGGTGATGCCTTCGACGTCCGCCGAGAACGTCACCTCCACCGCCACCGGAACCCGCGCGGCCCACTCGCTCTTCTCGAACTCCGTCTGGAGTTCCTCGAAGTCCGTGTCGGGGGCCTCGCCGAAGTCGGCCGCGCCCGGGAGGTCGTCGATCTCGATGAGCTGGTCGCCGGCGAACCGGCGTTCGAGCCAGCCGTGGAACTCCGTGCCGCGGCGGGCGAAGCTGTTGGGCTCCACCGGGAGCGGCCGGCGCAGGTCGGCGGCCAGCCGGGCGGCGTCGTCGGCCAGGGCGACCAGCTGGCTCACCGAAAGCCGCGACGGCAACGGCACCCGGTGCACGTGGTCGTCCTTGCGCGCCCACTCCTCCAGCAGGACGTCGGTGTCGGTCACCCAGCCGTCGGGATCGTCGGCTTCCTCTTCCTCGTCGGCAGCCGGCGCAGCCAGCGCCTCGGACACCAGTTCCACGCCGGTCTGCACGCCGGTGCGCCGGTCGCCCAGCGGGTCGACCGGCCAGCGCGCCGCCCGCGAGTCCGACACCAGCGGGTTCTCGTCGTCCTCGACCGGTTCCGGCGCCCACTCGGCGAGCTGCCCGGCGCCGGTCTCGCGCACGACGTCGGCGATTTCGGTGAGGAACTCCGACGGCCCCTTCGCCCGGCTGCTGCTTTCGTTCCACCAGTGCCCGGAGACGATCAGCGCGTGCTCGGACCGCGTGAGCGCGACGTAGCAGAGCCGCCGTTCCTCCGCCTGCTCCCGCTCGACGAACCCGGCTTCGTGCAGCTCCAGTCCTTCTTGGACTTCCTTCCGGTCGCACCCTTCGGCGATGTCCAGCGTGGGCAGGTCCTCGGCGTCACCGCGCAACTTCGCCGGCAGCGACGTCGCGGTCCGCAGCCACGACGACGACCGCCGCCGTCCGGGGAACACCTCGCGCACCAGGTGCGGCACGGCGACGACTTCCCACTCGAGGCCCTTCGCCGAGTGCACGGTCAGCACCTGCACGCGGTCCGGGACGACCTCCACCTCGCCCGGGGTGAGCCCGTCCTCGGCGTGCGCGGCGGTGTTCAGGTAGTCCACAAAGGACAGCAGGGTGGCCGTCGGCGCCGTCTCGGCGTAGTCGGTGACGACTTCGGCGAACGCGTCCAGGTGCGCCCGGCCCGCCGAGCCCGGCCGGGCCAGGGATTCGACGTCCAGGAGCATCGTGCGTTCGACGTCGGCGACCAGCTCCGGCAGCGACTGGTCCAGCCGCCGCCGCAGCGCCGCCAGCTCCCAGCCGATCCGCCGGATCCGCTTGAAGCCCTCCGCGGAATACCGCTCCGGGTCGCCGGGTTCGTCGATCGCGTCGATCAGCCCGGCCTGCTCGACCCGCTCGACGACCAGCTCCGGCGTGTCGGGCTTTTCGGGGCTGGACAGCTCGCCGGCCCGCCGCCACAGCGCCGCGACGTCGGCGGCCGAGAGCCGCCAGCGGGCGCCGGTCAGCAGCCGGGCCGCCGCACTCCCGGACAGCGGGTCGGCGAGCACCTTCAGCGTCGACACGAGGTCCGCGACCTCGGGCTCGTCCAGCAGGCCCCCGAGCCCGACCACCTCGACGGGCAGCCCGCGCGCCCGCAGCTCGGCGGCGATCGGGGCCATGTCGGCGCGGCGCCGCACCAGCACCGCGGCGGTCGGCGGCTTCCCGGCCTGCTCCTGGTGGGCGTACCAGCGCCGGGCCAGTGCGTCGGCGACCCACGCGCGCTCGGCGCGGATGTCCGGCAGCAGCGCGCACGCGATGTCCGCGGGCCCGGCGCCTTCGCGCGCCCGCAGCCGTTCGACGCCGAGACCGCGGGCGCGCAGCGGTTCGGCGATCGCGTTCGCGAGCTCCAGGATCTCCGGCGGGTTGCGGAAACTGGTGAGCAGCCCGAATTCGTGCGCGGGGACGAGCCGTTCGCCGTCGAAGCGCGGGAAGTCCGTGGTGAACCGGGGCAGGTTGGCCGCGCTGGCGCCGCGCCAGCCGTAGATGGCCTGCGCGGGGTCGCCGACGGCGGTGACCGGCATCGGCGGGTTCTCGACGCCGCCGAACAGCGCGCGCAGCAGGACGCGCTGGGCGTGTCCGGTGTCCTGGTATTCGTCGAGCAGGACGGCGCCGTAGCGCTCACGCTCGCCGCGCACGACGGATGGATAACCGCCGGCCAGCTGGGCCGCGAGGGACATCTGGTCGGCGAAGTCGAGCGCGCCTTCGTTGCGCTTGCGGCGGTGATAGTCGTCGACGAGCGGCAACAGCGCGAGCCGGAAGTGTTGCGCCGCCATGATTTCGGTGAGCTTCTGCGGCAGCGCGACCCGCTGTCCCTTGGCGCGCGGGGCGTTTTCGATGACTTTGCACAGCCAGGTGGTGTACTCGGCGAGCTGCTCGGTCGAGACGAGGTGCTCGCCCAGCTCACCGGCCAAGGCGAGCAGGTCGGCGGTGACGGTCGGGGGGACGCGGTCGGTGTCGAGCTCTTTGTCCCAAGTGGACACTACCCGGTGGGCGATCTGCCACGACGAGGTTTCGGAGAGGAGCCGGACGCCGGGCTGGACCGGGAGGCGGAGACCGTGTTCGGACAGCAGGCGCCCGGCGTAGGCGTGGTAGGTCAGGACGGTGGGCTCGCCGGCGACGACGGTGGAGCGCAGGCCGCCGGTCGGGTCCAGGCGGTCGAGCAGGCCGGACCCGGCGAGGCGGCGGAGCCGGGCGCGGACGCGTTCGCCGAGCTGGCGCGCGGCTTTGCGGGTGAAGGTGAGGCCGAGGACGCGGTCGGGGCTGACGATCCCGTTGGCGACGAGCCAGACGACCCGCGCGGCCATGGTTTCGGTCTTCCCGGCCCCGGCCCCGGCGACGACGAGCGAAGGTTCGACGGGCGCGGCGATGACGGTCGCCTGTTCGGGGGTGGGCCGGTGCAGCCCGAGCGCATCGGCGAGTTCGGCGGGCTCGACGGGGTTGGCGACGAGGAGCGGGCTCACGGGCGCCCCTCGCCGCCGCCGGGCCCGGCCACTGCCGCTGAACTCACCAGATAGTTCACAAGGTTCGCGCCTGCCCGGCCTCGCCCGGTCAACGAACTCACCGGGTAGTCCATTGCCGGGCGTGAACTCACCAGATAGTTCATCGGCCGCACCCGGACCGACTCCGCTGCCACCCGAGCGAACTCACCAGATAGTTCACGGCCCTGGCACCTGCCGTCCCTCGGGCCGGAGCGGGCAGCACCCCCGCGCCGGGCAGCGGTCGCAGTCCGGGTTCTCCTGGGCCTGGTAGTCCGGTCCCGCCGCCGAGGCCGCCGCCTTCTGGACCAGCTCCAGCCACTGCTTGCCGCCCACCTCGTCGAGTGGCGGCTGCGACCGTTCCGTCGCCCCCGTCTTGTTGTTCGCCTTCGCCACGTACACCAGCCGCGCGCCGCCGGCCTCGGTGCGGCCTTCGATCGCCCCCAGCAGCACCGCCAGCTGGTACGCCGCTAACTGCGGGTGCGCCTCGGCCTCCGCTCCCGACACCGGGACCTTGCCCGTCTTGATGTCGACGATCACCGGCCGTCCCTCGGAATCGAGCTCCACCCGGTCGACCCGCCCGCGCAGCAGCACCCGGACCTCGTCCGCACCCCCGGCCGGCAGCTCGACCTCGATGTCCTGCTCGACCCCGGCTTCCTTCAGCTCCGCCCGGCTGCGCTCCAGCCACGTCGTGAAGTTCCGCAGCATCTGCTCGACCCGCCGCCGCTCGCGCCGGGAGAACCACGGCGCCCCCGCGTCGACGCGCACCCAAGCTTCGTCCAACGCCGCCTGCAGCTCGGCGTCGGTGCTGCCGGACGCGACCGCCTGGGCGAGCCCGTGCACCAGCGTCCCGGTCACCGCCGCCAGCTGGGCCGGGTCGCTGCCGCCGTGGCGCTCGATCATCCAGCGCAGCGGGCACTTCGCCAGGATTTCCACTGTGGACGGTGAGATCCGGATCAGGTCGCCCGGCGGGTGCACCGGCTCGTCGCTCGACGCCGGCAGCAGGCCGTACCACGTCGAAGGGTGCGCGCCGGGCACGCGAGCGTCGGCCAGCCGGGCCAGCTGCTTCGCCGCCCGGCGCCGCCGCGCGGGCTCGGCCTTGTCGTCGCACACGACCTCGCGCAGCTCCCCCACCAGCTCGGCGAGCACCAGCGACCGGCCCGGCGGCTTCATCCGCGAGTCGAGCCCGCCGTCGTCGGCGCCGTTCTCCTCCAGGTCGTCGAGGAAGCGGGACGGCTGCTCGTCCTCCCCCGACACCGCCGTGACCAGCAACGTCTGCTTCGCCCGGCTCATCGCGAGGTAGAACAGGCGCCGCTCCTCGGCGAGGATCGGCGCGGTCTGGGAGACGGCGTCGTCGTCGACCCCGGCCATCAGGTCCTTGAGCCGCTCCACGCCGAGCACGGACCCCCGCAGCCGCAGGTCCGGCCACGCGCCCTCCTGCACACCGGCGACGGCGACGACCGTCCATTCGCGACCGGCGGCGGCGTGCGCGGTCAGCAGTGAGACGCCGTCGGAGGGGACGGCGGCGGGTGCCAGGGTGTCGCCCGCGATCCGCTGCGCACCAAGGTAATCCGCGAAGGAAGCGACACTCGCCCGTGGCAGGCGGTCGACGTACCGGCCCGCGGCGTCGAACAGCGCCACGACGGCGTCGAGGTCGCGATCCGCCTGTGCTCCCAGCGACCCGCCGCGCTCGACCTGCTTCAGCAGCTTGTCCTGCAGCCCGCTTTCCCGCCACAGCTGCCACAGCACCTGCTCGACGCCCTCGCCGCGCGCCACCGCCTGGTGCGTCACGCGCAGCAGCCCGCCGACGCGCCGCACCGGCTCGGCTTCGGCGTCGGCGAGCCCGGCCAGGATGTCGCCGCCGCGCAACGCTTCCACGAGCAGCTCGTCGCTCGACCGCTGCCCGCCGCCGGCCAGCTCCAGCCGGCGCAGGCCGCGCCGCAACCGTCGCAGCGCCAGGGGATCCGCGCCGCCGAGCGCCGACGAAAGCAGCATTTCCGCGAGGTCGACGTCGAGGAGTTCGGGCGACGGCGCGAGCTTCAGCACAGCCAGCAGCGGCCGCACGGCGGGCTGCTTGGCCAGCGGCAGCTCCTCGGTCGCCGAGCCGATCGGGACGCCGGCCGCGCGCAAAGCTCGCTGCAGTACCAGGAAAGTCCGCGCGGGCGACCGGACGAGCACCGCGATCTCCGACCACGGCACGCCGTCGACGAGGTGCGCGCGGCGGAGCTGGTCGGCGATCCAGCTCGCTTCGGCGGCCGGGGTCGGCATCACCCGGACGCGGACGTTCCCGCCGGTGGCCCCCTTGGGGGGCAGGATCTTCCGGTGTGGCGACGCGCCCGGCAGCGTCGCGCCGATCTTCGCCACCGCGAGCCGGACGGCCGGGGCGAGCCGGTGCGCCGTGGTGAGCGTGACGGTCCGGCTGCCGTCCGGGTCGGCGTCGGCGAACAGGCTCGCGTCGGCGCCGCGGAAGGAGAACACGTTCTGGTCGGGGTCGCCGGCCACGACGAACTCGGCCGCGGTGTGCCCGATCACCCGGACCAGGCTGGTCTGCAGCGGGTCGAGGTGGTGGGCGTCGTCGACGAACAGGTGCCGCACCCGGGTGCGCTCGCGCATCCGCAGCTCGTCGTCGTCCTCCAGGGCGAGCAGCGCGGAGGTGACCAGCTCGGCGGCGTCCAGCGCGGGCGCGCTCGCCACGCCGAGTGCGTTGCCGCCCGCGCCCTGCAGCTGCGTGACTTCTTCGTACTGCGCCCAGAACTGCCCGGCGGCGATCCACTCCTCGCGCCCGCGGCGGCGGCCCAGCTCGGCGAGGTCCTCGGGGCCGAGACCGCGCTCGGCCGCGCGCATCAGCAGGTCGCGCAGCTCTTCGGCGAAGCCGGGGACCACCAGGGCGGGCCGCAGCTGTTCGGGCCAGTATTCGGCCCCTTCGTCGAGGTCGCCGGCCAGGAGTTCGCGGACCACGACGTCCTGCTCGGCGCCGGCGAGCAGGCGAGGCGGCGGGAGCTCTTCGGCCATCGCCTCCAGCCGCAGCAGCGAGTAGGCGTAGGAGTGCACCGTGCGGACGAGCGGCTCGCGGACCGTCCGGGGCAGCGGCCGCGCCAGGTCGGGGTCGGCGGTGAGGCGGCGCGTGATGTCGGCGCGCAGCGCGTCGGCGGACCGGCGGGACGTGGTGAGCACGAGCACGCTCTCCGGGTCGGCGCCCTCGGCGATGCGGCGGGTGGCGGCCGAGGCCAGCAGCGCCGTCTTGCCGGTGCCGGGGCCGCCGAGCACGCGGCGGAATCCGCTGGGTGCGGAGAGCACGCGCCGGGCGCCTTCGTCCCAGGTGAACGAGGGTGTGGCGGTGATCGGCGTGCGCACCAGCCGCGCGTCCGCCTGCGCCGTTCGCCTTCCGTTCACCCCGCGATGGAACCACGCCGGGTCCCCCGGGTGGCGCACCGGCACGGCTTAGCGGGGGTCCGTTCGGCGAAGGCGCCCGACGGTGCGGCGGACGGCCTCAAAAATGTCGGTGGTGTCCGGCACAGTAGGAACCATGGACGACGTTCTGCACGAGCGCGTGCGGGAGATCATCGAGTCGGTGCCGGCCGGCATGGTGGCGACGTACGGCGACATCGCGGCCCTCTCGGGGGCGCCGTCGCCGCGGCTGGTCGGCGCCATCCTGGCCGAGGACGGGCACGACCTGCCGTGGCACCGGATCCTGCGCGCGAACGGCACCCCGGCGCCGCACCTGGCGCACGACCAGCTCGAGCGACTGCGCGCGGAGGGCGTCCTGGCCGACGGCCAGCGCGTCGACCTGCGGAAGTACCGGTGGAAGCCGGACGGAGAGGAGGACAACGGGCCGGAAGGACTGTTCTGAACCGCTGCCATTAGGTTAGCCTGCCCTAATGACGACCCAGCTGGACCGCCCTGCCCTGACGTACCACCGGGCGCGGGTCACCGCCGTCCGGCCGGTCACGCCGCACCTGGTGCGCGTGACGTTCGCCGCGGAAAGCTTCCGCGACGTCCCGGCCGGGGCGCCCGACCAGTACGTCAAGGTGTTCTTCCCGCTGCGCGGACAGGAAGCGCCGGTGCTGCCGGAGACCGGCTCCGACGTCATGTCCTGGTACCGGACGTACCTGGCGATGCCGGACGCCGTCCGCCCGCCGATGCGCACGTACACGGTCCGGGCCCACCGCCCGGAGGCCGCGGAGCTCGACGTGGAGTTCGTCCTCCACGGTGACGACGGGCCGGCCTCGGCGTGGGCGTCGCGGGTGGCACCGGGCGATCGGGTGGTGTTCACCGGGCCGTACGGGCTGTACGCACTGCCCGCCGGCTGCGACTGGCAGCTGCTGGTGGGCGACGAGACGGCGCTGCCGGCGATCGGCGCGATCATCGAGCAACTCCCGCCGGGCGCGCGGGCTTCGGTGTACGTCGAGCTGGCGGACCGCGCGGACCGGCAGGCGTTCGAAACGCGCGGCGCGGTGGAGATCCACTGGATCGTGCGCGGTGCGCGGCCGCCGGGCGAGGCGTTGCTGGAGGCGCTGCGTGGGGCGGCGTTCCCGGGCGGGACGCCGTACGCGTGGGTGTCCGGCGAGGCGGGCGTGGTGAAGTCGGCGCGGCGCCACCTGGTGCGCGAGCGCGAGGTGGACAAGCGGCTGATCTGCTTCACGGGCTACTGGCGGCAGGGGATGAGCGAGGAAGCGGCCGCCCGCGAGGCGGTCCGGGCCGCGGAGGCGGGCGAGGCGCGGGCCGGCGACTAGGCCGTCCCGAGCCGTGTGACCAGCAGCTTCACCAGCGCGCCCAGGCGCTGGCGATCCGGCTGCAGCGTCTCGATGCCCGCCGCCTCCAGCGGGGCGGCCGTCACCGGGCCGACGCAGGCCACCGCCAGCGGGCCGCGCAGGGCCGCCAGCAGCTCGTCGTAGTGGCCGGACGTGCGGGCCAGCGCCAGGAAGTTCGCCGCCGCCGGGGCGCTCGTGAAGGCGAGTGCGTGCAGCTCGCCCGCCACGGCCGCGTCGATCAGGTCGTGGACCGGCGTCACGTCCGGCGGCGAATGCCAGCGGTACGGCTGCAGCTCCACCAGGGAAGCGCCGGCCCGCACCAGCGGGTCCGTGAGCTCCGGCAGCCTCGTTCCGTGCAGCTGGACGGCCACCCGCTCGCCGTCGATCCCGGCCGCGGCCAGCGCCCCGAACAGCTCGGCGTTCGACTCCGAGGCAGCCGAAAAGGACTCACGCAGACCGGCCCCGCGGACCGCGCCGACCGCCTTGGGGCCGCGGGCGTAGATCCGGGACTCCCCCAGCGCCGCCACGAGCCGGTCACGCAGGTTCCAGCCTTCGGCCGCGCCGAGCCAGCCGCGGAAGCCCGCGCCCGTCGTGACGACCGTGAACCCGATCGGGGCCGCCAGCACGGCTTCGGTGCCCGCACGCAGCTCGGGATCGCTGTCCAGGGGCACGATGGTGATCGTCGGCGCGTGCCGGACCTCGGCGCCGTAGCGCTCGAGCGCCCCGATGAATTCGCCGGCTCGCCGTTCGGCCGTGACCCCGATGGCGATGCCGCTCAGCTCACCCATAGAACGTGCCCATCTTCTCGATCGCTTCGGCCAGCTCCGCCCGGAGGTCCGCCGGTGCCAGGACCTCCAGGTGCGGCCCGAAGCGGAGCAGCTCGCCGATGGCCGGTTCGCCCGGCTCCACCGGCAGCTCCACGGTGAGCCAGCCGTCCGCGTCGGGCTCGTTGCGGCAGTCGCGCAGGGCGCGGGCGCCGACGGAACCTGCGTAGAACGGTACGAGAGCCTGCGCCCGTGGCGAAAGGCGCACCACCGCGACGCGCGGGTACATCCGGCGTTCGAACTGCTCGGACCACTCCTGCCAGTACCGCGCGAGGTCGAAGCCGGCCGGCCGCTCGAACACCTCGCCGAGGTCGGTGAGCTCCAGCACCCGCGAAATCCGGTACGTCCGGTCGGTGCCGTCGCAGCGCCCGGCGAGGTACCAGTTGCCGGCCTTGAGGATCAGGCCCAGCGGTTCCAGCTCCCGCTCGACGACCCGCTGCCCCCAGCGTTCGTAGCGGATCCGGATCCGGCGCGACGACCACACGGCGTCGGCGACCGCCGAGAGCGTCGGCAGGCTTTCGATGCCCCGGTGCCAGCCGGGAACGTCCAGGTAGAAACGCTCGGCGACGCGGCCGGCCCGATCGCGCAGCTCGGCCGGCAGCGCCGCGTACAGCTTGAGCTGCGCCGCCGCCAGCACCGTGCCGAGCCCGAGCTCGGCGGCCGCCACCGGCAGGCCGGCCAGCGACAGCGACTGCGCCTCTTCCTCGGTCATCCCGGTGAGCCGGGTGCGGTAGCCGTCGACCAGCCGGTAGCCGCCGGTGCGGCCGCGATCGGCGTACACCGGGACGCCGGACGCCGAGAGCGCGTCGATGTCGCGGTAGACCGTCCGCACCGAAACCTCGAGCTCTTCGGCCAGCTCCTCGGCCGTCATCCGGCCGCGGTTCTGCAGCAGCAGGAGGACGGACAGGAGGCGGGCGGCGCGCATGGCCTCCAGTTTGACAGAAATACCTGACACAAGCTGACAGGTATGCCCGGCAGGGTGGTTCCCATGAACGCATTCACCACGAAGAACTGGGAAGAGAAGATCGTCAGCGGCACCGAGGGCAGCGGCCCGCGGGTGGCCTACGCGCACGCCACCTTCGCGTACGAAGGCGTCATCGAGGGTGAGTCGATCTGCGACCTTCTGCTGTACTACGCGGGCGAAGGGTACGACAGCGGCGAGACGACGTCGCCGTGCTTCGAACGCTTCGAAGGCAAGGTCGACGGTCGCGAAGGGACGTTCATCGTGCGCCACGAGTACACGTTCGACGCCAAGGGCATCGCCTCGACGTTCACCGTCGTCCCCGGCTCGGGCACCGGAGAGCTGGCCGGGCTCACGGGCCGCGGCACCGCCGGCGGTGCGCTGGGCGAAGACAAGGTGGGCTACACCTTCGAGTACACGTTCTAGGAGCCGCACGTGGACCGCCGTCAGGTACTCGCCTACCGCATCGCCGAGCACGGCCTGCACCGCTCGGCGCGGGACGTCGCCGACCTCGCCGTCGTCCGGGCCGGGCTGCAGGACAGCATGCGCGACACGGCGTTGCTCGCGCTCGTGGCCCGGCTCGACGGCCCGGTTTCCCTGGAGGACGATCGGCTCGTCCTGGCCTGGACGCTGCGGGGCGCGCCGCACTACCACCTGCGTCCGGACCTGCCGGAGGCGATCCGGGCGCTGGTGCCGCTGGACGACGCCGACGCGCTGGCCCGGATGTTGTGGCAGCGCAAGGAAATGGCGGCGACCGGGCTGGCCGCGACCGAGGTGGTGTTCACCGCGGCCGCGGCGCTGCGGAAGGTCGTGACGAAACCGATGACGAAGGGCGCGGTCTCGACGGCGGTCACGAAGGCGCTGCCGCCGTCGTTCTCGCGGTGGTGCCGGGGGTGCAACGCGACGCACATCCAGGAGCAGCTGATGCGCATCGCGGCCCCGCTCGGCGGCGTCCGCCTGGTGGCCGGCGTCTCCCCGGCGACGCTGGCCCCGCTGGAGGGCCGCGGCCGGCTGCGGAAGACCCCGGATCCGGCGGCGGCGACGGCGGTGATCGAGCGGTACCTGCGGCTCAACGGCCCGGCCTCCCCGGGCGACGCGGCGGAGTTCGCGGGCACGGCCCGGGCGGTGGTCGACCGGACGTGGCCCGCGGACCTGGTGGCGGTGGACGTCGAGGGCAAGACCCGTCACCTGCCGGCGGACCGGCTCCCGGCTTTGGAGAACCCGCCGGAGCCGGACGTGGTGCGCCTGCTGCCCCCGCTGGACCCGTTCATCCAGGCACGCGACAAGGCCCTGCTGGTGCCGGACCCGTTGCGGCGCAAGGAAGTCTGGAAGATGCTGGGCAACCCGGGGGTCCTGCTGGCCGACGGCGACATCGCGGGAACGTGGCGCGCGAAGAGCAGCGGCGCGAAGCTGACGGTGACGCTGACGCCCTTCGACCCGCTGCGCCCGGCGGCCCGCGAGGAGGCCGAGGCCGAGGCGGCCCGCCTGGCGGCGGCACGGGGCTTCGAGAAGCACGCGATCACGTGGGCCGGCTGACGTCGCCCTGGGCGCGCCCGGCAGCGCAGCCGCAGGGCTGCCCGGCCACGCCCGCCGGCGCTGCCGCAAGGTCGGCCGACCACACCCACCAACGCAGCCGCAGGACCGGCCAACCATAACGGCCAGAGCAGACGCAACGCGTCCGACCACGCCCGCGGGGGCGCCCCCCGAATTCCACGCTACCAGCGGGCACCGACAATTCCGCTCGCCGAAAGGTGTGCCACACCCCGGCCCGCGGGGGCGCCCCCCGTTTTCCACTTTACCGGCAGGCACCGACAGTTTCGGTCGATCCCAAGTGCCCCAATGTGGTTGCCGCGGACGCGAACACCACATCGGGGCACTTCCCGCCTTCACAGGCTGTGGGCGTCGATGTCGCCGTAGGACGTGGTCGCCTGGATGGTCAACCCCGCCGTTCCCTCGTTCTTCAGCGCGTTGCGGATCCGGCCGTACGTCGTGCCCGCGTCCAGCGACGCCGAGACGCCGGCCGCCGCGCCGACCGTGATGTCGCCCGCCTGGGTGCTCAACACCAGGTTGCCGCTCGACGCCTCGGCGATGCGGATGTCGCCCTTGCCCGTGGTGATCTGGGCCGGGCCCGTCAGCCTGCCGACCGAGACGTCACCCGCGTGGGCTGTCAAGCGCAGGCTCGCGGCCTCGTCGAAGACCACCTCGCCGTGGGCGCCCGACACGGTGACGTCACCGAGGCGTCCGACGCCCCGCAGCGAAACGCTCGCCGCCTTGGCCTCGACCGACGAGCCCTCAGGCAGCGAAACCGTCACGTCGACGGCTCCGGACGGGCCGAAGTACTGGTTGCGAGCCTCGAGCGAAATCCGCAGGACCCCGTCGCCGAAGGTCACGGAGGCCTCCGAGGCGGCCTTCACGTCGCGGCTCTTCGCCGGGTCGGCGGGCAGGACCTCCACGACGGTGTCCGAGCGGTGCGAAGCGGCGAACCGGACGCGGCCGGCGGGGATCTCGAGAACGGTGGCGATCGGGGCGGGGGTGGCGAAGTTCTGCATCGGATTCTCCTTGACGAAGTGGGTTTCTCGGTGTGAGAACCACTTTCGCCGGGCCCGCTGACACCGGAAGGCCACCGCACTGACACGGCCCCTGACACCGCCGTCAGGCGTCGACGGCCAGCCGATATCCCCGCTTCACCACCGTCTGGACCACCTTCCCGCCGCCCAGTGACGTCCGCAGCCGCCCGATCGCCGTCTCCACCGCGTGCTCCTCGCCGCCCCCCGGCAGCGCCGAGATCAGCTCGCGCCGCGACACCACCCGCCCGGGCGAGGCCGCCAACGCGCGCAACAACGCCATCGGCGCCGGGGCCACTTCGCACCACTCGCCGTCCACGATGGCCGCCTGGCCGCGCAGCTCGATCGACCGCCCACCCGCGCGCAGCCGGGGGGAGCGGGCCACCAGGGTCTCCGCCACCGTGCGGGCCAGTGCGCCGATCCGCGCGCGGTGGGGCTGGACCGTCGGCACCCCCAAAGCGGCCAACGGGCCGGCCGTGATGGGGCCGACGCAGGCCGCCACCACCGGGCCGGACAGCGCCGTGACCAGCCCCGGCAGCCGGCCCGTGCGCCGGGCCAGTGCGATGAGCGACGCCGCCGCCGGCGCGCTGGTGAACGGCAACGCGTGGATCGAGCCGTCCAGGACGCCGTCCAGCAGCCGGTCCACCGGGCCCGGGTCGACCGGGCCGACCCAGCGGTACACCGGGATCTCGATCACCTCGGCGCCGGCCGCGCGCAGCGTGTCCACGAAGTACGGCAACGGCTCCCCGTGCAGCTGGACCGCGATCCGCAGCCCGTCGACCCCGGACGACAGCAGGTGCTGCAGCAGTTCCGCATTGCTCTCCGACGCCGGTGAGTACGACTCCGACAGCCCGGCCGCCCGCAGCGCGCCGGTCACCTTCGGCCCGCGGGCCAGCAGCGACGCCGAAGACAGCCGGTCCAGCAGCGTATCCCCCAGCCCCCAGCCTTCGGCCGCTTCGAGCCAGCCGCGGAAGCCGATGCCGGTGGTCGCGACGACCGCGTCCACCGGCGAGGACAGCAACGCGGTGGTCGCCGCGTGGAGCTCGGTGTCGTCCGTCAGCGGCACGATCCGGATCGCCGGGCCGTACCGGACGCTCGCCCCCTTGCGCACCAGGAGCGCGCCGAGCTCGTCAGCCCGGCGCGCCGCGGTGATGCCGATCACGAAACCGGCCAGTGGGAGCACATCGCTCACGGGCTCTCCACTTCGACGACGCCTTCCCGCACGCGCACCTCGTACACCGGCACCGAAACGTCCGCGGCGTCCAGGCACTGGCCGGTCTCGAGGACGAACCGCTCCTTGTAGACCGGCGAAGCGACCACCGGGACGCCGTCCGCGTCGCCGACGATGCCGCGCGAGAGCACCGCCGCGCCGCTGCACGGGTCCCAGTTGGACAGCGCGTGGAACCGGTCGCCGGGCAGCCGGAAGATCGCCACCTGGACACCGCCGTCGAGCAGCGCGGCGACACCCGAGTACTCGGCGACCCGAGCGGCCGGGCAGATCGCCGTCCAGGTCCGTTCGATCGACGTCGTCATCGCCGCACCTCGCTGTTCGAAAACCCCGGAACTCCCAGCATGACGGGCACTTTCTGCTGCCGCTCCTCGCGGAACGAGATCGCCGGGTCGGGCGTCCCCGGCGCGTTGACGAACGAGGTGAACCGGGCCAGCTTCTCCGGGTCCTCGAGAACGCCCTTCCACTCGTCGGCGTAGTTGTCGACGTGCTTGGCCATCGCCGCGTCGAGGTCTTCGCAGATGCCGAGGGAGTCGTCGACGATCACCGCGCGCAGGTGGTCGAGGCCGCCCTCCATCTCCTCGATCCACGGCGCGGTCCGCTGCAGCCGGTCGGCGGTGCGCACGTAGAACATGAGGAACCGGTCGATCGTCCGGATCAGCGTCTCCGTGTCCACATCGGACACGAGGAGCTCGGCGTGCCGCGGGGTGGTGCCGCCGTTGCCGCCGACGTAGAGGTTCCAGCCGTTCTCCGTGGCGATGATGCCGAAGTCCTTGCTCCGCGCCTCGGCGCACTCCCGGGCACAGCCGGACACCGCCGACTTGAGCTTGTGCGGCGAGCGCAGGCCGCGGTAGCGCAGCTCCAGCTCGATCGCCAGCCCGACGCTGTCCTGCACGCCGTAGCGGCACCACGTCGACCCGACGCACGACTTCACCGTGCGCAGCGCCTTGCCGTAGGCGTGCCCGGACTCGAACCCGGCGTCGACGAGCCGCCGCCAGATCAGCGGCAGCTGGTCCACCGTCGCCCCGAACAGGTCGATCCGCTGGCCGCCGGTGATCTTGGTGTACAGCCCGAAGTCGCGGGCCACCTCGCCGATCACGATCAGCTTGTCCGGGGTGATCTCGCCGCCGGGGATCCGCGGGACCACCGAGTAGGTGCCGTTGCGCTGCAGGTTCGCCAGGTACCGGTCGTTGGTGTCCTGCAGGGTCATCTGCTCGCCGCCGAGCACGTGCCCGTTGCCGAGGGTGGCGAGGATGGACGCCACGGCCGGCTTGCAGATCGCGCAGCCGCTGCCCGAGCCGTAGCGGGCGATCAGCTCGCTGAACGTGCCGATCCGGGTGGCCTGGACGATCTCGAACAGCTCCGCGCGCGACTGCGGGAAGTGCTCGCAGACGGCCTTCGACTGCTCGACCCCGGCCGCGCTGAGCAGCTTGGACAGCAGCGGGACGCACGACCCGCAGGCGGTGCCCGCGCGGGTGCACGCCTTCAGCTTGGGGACGGTGTCGCAGCCGTCCTCGTGGATGGCCTGGGTGATCGCGCCCTTGGACACGGCGTTGCACGAGCAGATCTGCGCCGCGTCGGGCAGCGCGTCGACGCCGACCGCGGCGCCACCGCCCGCCGGGGCGAGGATCGCGCCCGGCTCGGCCGGCAGCGGACGGCCGACCAGCGCGCGCAGCGTGTTGTACTCGGTGGCGTCGCCGACGAGCACCCCGCCGAGCAGCGTCTTGCCGTCGTCGGTGACCACGAGCTTCTTGTACGTCCCGGCGACCGCGTCGTTGACGGCGACTTCCAGGGCGCCCTCGGTCGTGGCGTGGGCGTCACCGAAGGAAGCGACGTCGACGCCCATCAGCTTGAGCTTCGTGGACGTGTCCGGCTCCGGGAACGTCCCGGCCCCGCCGGTGAGCTGGGCGGCGACGATCTCCGCCATCGCGTACCCGGGCGCCACGATGCCGTACACGCGCCCCTCGACCGCGGCGCACTCGCCGATCGCGTAGATCGCCGGGTCGCTGGTGCGGCAGGACGCGTCGGTGAGGACACCGCCGCGCGGGCCCAGCTCCAGGCCGGACTGCCGGGCGAGGTCGTCCCGCGGCCGGACACCGGCGGAGAACACGACGAGGTCGACGTCGAGCTCGGTGCCGTTGCCCAGCTTGGCCAGCAGCCGGGAGCCGTCGGCCTCGATGGCGTCGGTGGACGTTCCCGTGTGGACGGTGACGTCCAGGTTGGTGATCAGCCGCCGCAGGAGCGAGCCGCCGCCCTCGTCGACCTGCAGCGGCATCAGCCGCGGCGCCATCTCGACGACGTGCGGGGACAGGCCCATGTCCCGCAGCGCCTTCGCGGCCTCCAGACCGAGCAGGCCACCGCCGATGACGACGGCCGACCGGCGGCCGCGGCCCGGCTTTTCGACCGCCGCCGCGCGGATCGCGTCGAGGTCCTCGATGGTCCGGTAGACGAAGCAGCCGTCCAGGTCGTGCCCGGGCACCGGCGGCACGAACGGCCGCGAGCCGGTGGCCAGCACCAGTGCGTCGTAGGAAACGACGTCGCCGGAGGCCGTGGTGACCGTGCGAGCGTCCCGGTCCACCGAAACCGCCAGCTCACCGAGCCGGAGGTCGACGTGCGGGTCGCCCGCGTAGTCCGAGCCCGGAAGCGCCAGCGAAGCCGGGTCCCAGGTGTCCACATAGGAGGTCAGCGCCACCCGGTCGTACGCCGGGCGCGGCTCCTCGGACAGGACGACGATGTGCCAGGTTCCAGAAGGGTCTTCCGCGCGCACCGCCTCCACGAGCCGATGGGCGACCATGCCGTGTCCGGCGACGACCAGGGTGGGCATCTCAGACCTCCGCTCCCGCGAGCGCCAGACCGCGCTCACTCGTGGGCTGTTCGGCGGGCTTCCGCAGGTAGACCGCCCAGGTGACGGCGAAGCAGAGCCCGTAGAAGATCAGGAATCCGACGAAGGCGGGCACGCCGCTCTTCGTGTCGGCGAACGACTGCCGGAAGGCGAGGTTGATCAGCAGGCCGCCTTCGGCGCCGATCGCGCCGGCCAGGCCGATCAGCGCGCCGGACAGCCGCCGGGCCCTGAGCAGCTCGGCCGCTTCCTCGGCGCCGTTCGCGATGGCGATCTTGGCCTTGGCGCGGAAGATCGCCGGGATCATCTTGTACGTCGAGCCGTTGCCGATGCCGGCCAGCACGAACAGCACCACGAACGCGACCGTGAACAACACCAGCGACTTCGAGGTCGAGGCCAGGATCAGCACGACCGTGGCCGCCGCCATCCCGATGAAGGTGGCGAAGGTGATCTTGCCGCCGCCGACGCGGTCGGACAGCCAGCCGCCCGCCGGCCGGGAGAGCGAGCCGAGCAGCGGGCCGAGGAACGTCACCGCGGCCGCCTGCAGCGGGGTGCGGCCGAACTGGTTCTGCAGCACCAGGCCGAAGGCGAAGCTGTAGCCGATGAACGAGCCGAACGTGCCGATGTAGAGGAACGACATCACCCAGGTGTGCGGCTCCTTGACGACCTCGCGCATCGCCTTGGTGTCGCCCTTCATGCTGGCGAGGTTGTCCATGTAGAAGTACGCGAGCACGGCGGCGATCACGATCAGCGGGATGTAGACGTAGAGCACCAGCCGCGGCGCGGTCGCGCCCGCCGTGCCGATCACCAGCAGGCCGACCAGCTGGATCGCCGCGACGCCGAGGTTGCCGCCGCCGGCGTTGAGGCCGAGTGCCCAGCCCTTGTGCTTCTCGGGGTAGAAGGCGTTGATGTTGGTCATCGACGACGCGAAGTTGCCGCCGCCCACCCCGCCGAGGGCGGCAACGAGCAGGAAGGTGCCGAGTGACGTGCCGGGGTGCAGCACGATCGCGGCCAGCACGGCCGGGATCAGCAGCAGCACGGCGGACACGACCGTCCAGTTGCGGCCGCCGAACTTCGCCACGGCGAAGGTGTAGGGCAGCCGCATCAGGCCGCCGATCAGCGTCGGCGTCGAAACCAGGAGGAACTTGTCGGCGGCGGAGAAGCCGTAGTCCTTGCCCATGAACAGCACGATGACCGACCAGAGGGTCCAGATCGAGAAGCCGATGTGCTCGGCGAAGACCGAGAACCAGAGGTTGCGGCGGGCGATCTTCTTGCCCGTGGACTCCCAGAACTCCTCGTTCTCGGGTTCCCAGTGTTCGATCCAGTGTTTTCCTTGGTGGGCCACGGCGTGCTCCTTAGTGCGGCGGTTCGTGACGTTCAGTGGGGGTCGATCACTGCGCGGCGAGCCAGTTCGCGATGCCGCCGACGGTGTCGGTGCACCCGCCGCATCCCGTGGTGGCTCGCGTGGCCCGCGCCAGTGCGGGGGTGTCGGTGGCCCCGGCCTTCCAGGCTTCGATCAGCCGGCCCTTGGTGACGTTGTTGCAGCGGCAGATCACCGCGGCCGCGGGCAGGTCGGCGGGGCTGGCCGCCGGGGTGCTGCCGCTGGGCAGCGCCCGGCCGAGCAGGACGGCGAGCCGGTCGTCCGGCAGCAGCGTCCCGCGGTCGTGGAACTGGGTGATGGTCGCGGCCGCGTCGGGCAGGCCGAGCAGGATCGCCCCGGTGACGCGGTTTTCGCGGACGACGAGCTTGCCGTACCGGCCGCCGGTCGGGTCGTTGAAGGTGAGCACCTCGGCGCCGTTGTCGGATGCTTCGAGCTGGGTCTCGCCGAGCGCGGCGAGGTCGATGCCGCGGGCCTTGAGCCGGGTGACGGCCGTGGTGCCGCGGTAGCGGGCCGCCGCGTTCGTCCCGGTGAGGACGTCGGCGAGGACCGCGGCCTGCTCCCAGGCGGGCTGGATCAGGCCGGCGGGAGCGCCCGGGTGGCGGGCGCAGTCACCGAGGGCGTGGATACGGCCGTCGCTGGTGCGCAGCACGTCGTCCACGAGGATCCCCATGTCGACGTCGAGGCCGGCTTCGGTGGCCAGGCGCGTTTCGGCGCGGACGCCGGCGGCGACGACGACCAGGTCGGCCGGGACGAGGCTGCCGTCGTCGAGCTTGAGCCCGTCACCGGGCAGGTAGCGGGCGGCGGTGGCGCCGAACTTGAACGTCACGCCCATGTCGGTGAGCCGGCGGGCCAGCACGTGCCCCGCCCCGGCGTCGAGCTGGCGTTCCATGACGTGGCCCAGCGGGTGCACGACGGTCACCTGGTTGCCGCGCCCGGCCAGGCCGCGGGCGGCTTCGAGGCCGAGCAGGCCGCCGCCGAGCACCGCGACCGGCGCGCCGAAGCGGGCGGCGTCGAGGATCTTGGCGCAGTCGTCGAGGCTGCGGAAGGCGACCACACCCGGCCCGGCTTCCAGGCCTTCGACCGGTGGGATCCACGGGTTCGCGCCGGTGGCGAGCACCAGGGCGTCGTAGTCCACAGTGGAGCCGTCGGCGAGTTCGACGCAGCGCTTCTCGCGGTCGATGCGTTCGACGTCGACGCCGAGCCGCAGGTCGATGTTGTGCCGCTGGGCCCATTCGTCGTCATGCAGGCGGACGCTCTCGGCACTCATGCCCCCGGCGACGACGGCGGACAGCAGCACCCGGTTGTAGGCGGCGTGCTTCTCGGCGCCGAGCACGGTCAGCCGGACCCGCTCGGCGATCGGGTCGCGACGGCGGATCTCGTCGGCCAGGCGGGCGCCGGCCATGCCGTAGCCGACGATGACGACTTCGCGGGGACTCATGCGGCACCATCCACGGTAGTCAGGGAAACGGCACACACCTTGAACTCCGGCATCCGGGAGACCGGGTCGAGCGCCGGATTGGTGAACAAGTTGGCGCGCTGCTCACCGGGGAAGTGGAACGGCAGGAAGACGAGGTCGGGCTTGAGGCTCTGGGCGAACCGGACCTTGGCGATCGTCTCGCCGCGCCGCGACCGGACCAGCGCCCGGTCGCCTTCCTCCAGCCCGGCCCGCTTGGCGGTGTCCGGGTGGACCTCGACGAACGCTTCCGGGACGACGTCGTTGAGCTCTTGCACGAGCCGGGTCTGCGCGCCCGACTGGTAGTGCTGCAGGACGCGGCCGGTGGTGGCCTGCAAGGGAAACTCGTCGTCCGGCAGCTCGGCCGGGCCGGTGTGCTCGACCGGCACGAACCGCGCGCGGCCGTCCGGGTGGGCGAAGGCGTCGAGGAACATTCGCGGGGTGCCGGGGTGGCCGGTCCCGGGGACCGGCCAGTGCAGGGCCTCGCCCGCGCGCAGCCGGTCGTAGCTGACGCCGGAGTAGTCGGCGATCCCGCCCTTGGACGCGATCCGCAGCTCTTCGAACACGGTTTCGGCGTCGGCAGGGAACCGGCCGCCGGGCTGGCCGAGGCGCTCGGCGAGCCCATTGAGGACGTCGAGGTCCGAGCGGACACCCGGCGGCGGGGTCAACGCCTTGCGCCGCAGCAGGATCCGGCCTTCGAGGTTGGTGAGCGTCCCGTCCTCTTCGGCCCACTGGGTGACCGGCAGGACGACGTCGGCGAGCGCCGCGGTCTCCGACAGCACGAAGTCGGCGACGACCAGGAAGTCCAGTGCGGCCAGCCGGTCCTGTACGCGCTGCGAGCGCGGCGCGGAGACGACGACGTTGCTGCCGAACACCATCAGCGCCTTCGGGCCGTTCTCCTGGCCGAGCGCTTCGAGCAGTTCGGTGGCCGAGCGGCCGGGGCCGGGCAGGCTTCCGGGGTCGACACCCCAGACGCCGGCGACGTACGCGCGCGCGGCCGGGTCGTCGAGCTTGCGGTAGCCGGGCAGCTGGTCGGCCTTCTGGCCGTGTTCGCGGCCGCCTTGGCCGTTGCCCTGACCGGTGAGGCAGCCGTACCCGGAGCCCTCCCGGCCGGGCAGGCCGAGGCTCAGCGCCAGGTTGATCCAGGCGCCGACGGTCGCGGTACCGGTGGCGTGCTGCTCGGTGCCACGCGCGGTGAGGACGTAGGCGTTGCGGGCGTTGGCGAGCTTTTCCGCGGCGAAGCGCATGTCGGCGGCCGAGACACCGGTGACGCGTTCGGCGCGCTCCGGCCACCAGCTCGCCGCGATCCGCCACATCTCGGCGAACCCGCTGGTCCGGTCGTCCACATAGGACTGTTCGAGGTGCCCGCCTTCGACGACGGCGTGCAGGATGCCCAGTGCCAGCGCGAGATCGGTGCCGGGCGCGGGCGCGAGGTGCAGGCTCGCCAGCTCGGCGGTCGGGGTGCGCCGCGGGTCGACGACGATCAGGTCGCTCCCGCGCAGGTGCTGGGTGAACGGCGGCATGGTCTCGGCCGGGTTCGCCCCGGCGAGCAGCACGACGTCGGCGTTCTTCAGATCCGTGACGGGGAACGGCATCCCGCGGTCGGCCCCGAAGGCCTTGATCCCCGCGGCGGCGGCCGAGGACATGCACCACCGGCCGTTGTAGTCGATCTGCGAGGTGCCGAGCGCGACGCGGGCGAACTTGCCCAGCAGGTAGGCCTTTTCGTTGGTCAGCCCGCCGCCGCCGAAGATCGCGACGCCGTCCGGGCCGTGGGTTTCCCGCGTCTCGCGCAGTTTCCGGGCGACGTGGTCGAGGGCGAAGTCCCAGCTGACCGGCTCGAGCGCGCCGTTCACGCGGAGCATCGGGGTGGTCAGCCGCTTCGGGCTGGTGAGCAGGGAGCCGGAGGTCCAGCCCTTCTGGCACAGGCCACCGGCGTTGACCGGGAAGTCCCGCGGCGTCACGCGGGTGCCTTCGAGGCTCATCCCGCACTGCAGGGCGCAGTACGGGCAGTGGGTGTCGACCTGCGGCATCGGGCACCTCCTCGGCGGTTCGGGCTTGCCCTGACGCTAAGGAGGCCGTGTTAACCGGATTCGACCGAATGTTTCAGGCAGTTGACATTGCGGCGATGTTTCCGGCGCCCGGCCGGTGAGATCCGCGTCCACGGGACGGGAGTCCGGAGGTCAGCGGGGGCAAACCGGACGTGAAGCCCGATCTTGGGACTTGGGTCACAAGTGGTTCGGAACAGCCGCTGCTCGTTGCTGCCCGTGCCGACTACAAGACGCCCGAGACCTCGCGGGCTGCCGCGCGCAGGCCGTCCAAAGAAGCCTGCGTCGACCTCGGGTTCAGTGCGTTCGATGCCAGCCGGAACAACACCGCGCGGAGCAGGAGCTGGGGCCACTCCGGCAGGTGGGCCCAGCGCTCCAGCAGGTCGCGGCCCGCGCCGCCCCAGGCGAGCGCGTCCACCGCGACGATTGCCGCCCCGTACTCGCCCGGGCGGTAGTACGGCACGAAGTCGACCAGGCCGGGGCCGGCATCGCCGTCGAAGAGCAAGCCCGCCAGCAGCTCGCCGTGGGCCACCTGCGACGGAAGCCGGATCGGGCGGCGGGCGGGGGCGAGGACCTCGAACCAGCGGCCGCCCTTCGTCTCCTCCAGGGGGACCTCGAGTTCCTCCCAGGCGACTCGGTCGGCCACCGCGTCGACGTCGGTGCGGGCGTCGAGGAAGTCCGGCCGCGGCAGGCCGATCGTGGCCCGGTGCAGCTTCACCGCCGCCAGCACCGATGCGTCGCCGCGGTGTTCCGGTGTGCCGGGGACGAACCGCGACGCCGTCCAGCCGCCGACGATCCAGCGGCCGTCCGTCGAACGGACCGGCTTCCCCACCCTCAGCCCCGGCTCGCGGACGTAGTCGAGCGCGTGCGCTGTCCACAACGTCCTGGCCTTGTCGGTGACCGGCTTGAGCACGAGGTCGCCGCAGCGCCACGCCGTCGAGTCCGGCAGGCGTTCGCCGCCTTCGGCGGGGCCGCCGAAGGCCGCGCAGACGTGCGCCGGGGGACGTTCGAGGGTTGACCGCACGGGCGTGACGTTACCCGGCCGGGTGTTCCACGAATGAGAAGACGCGCTGCTCACACACGGTTTCCCGGCCGGGTAAAACACCCACTGTCAGTAGGTCGGCAGGCTCGGGTCGATCTGCTTGGCCCAGGCGAGCACGCCGCCGCCGAGGTGCGTCGCGTCCTTGAAGCCGGCCGCGTGCAGGGCGGCCAGCGCCTCGGCGGACCGGGCACCCGACTTGCAGTGCAGCACGATCGGCTTGTCCTGCGGCAGCTCGGCCAGCGCCTCACCGGAGAGGATCCGGTCCTTCGGGATCAGCGTCGCGCCCTTGATGTTGACGATCTCGTACTCGTGCGGCTCGCGGACGTCGATCAGCGCGAAGTTCTCGCCGCTGTCGAACTTGGCCTTGAGCTCGGCCGGGGTGATCGTGCTGCCCGACGCCGCCGAAGCCGCCTCGTCCGAAACGACACCGCAGAACGCCTCGTAGTCGATCAGCTCGGTGATCTTCGGGGTGTCCGGGTCCTTGCGGATCTTGACCTCGCGGTACTTCATCTCCAGCGCGTCGTAGCTGATCAGGCGGCCGAGCAGCGGCTCGCCGATGCCGGTGATGAGCTTGATCGCCTCGGTCACCATGATCGAGCCGATGGACGCGCACAGCACGCCCAGCACGCCACCCTCGGCGCAGGAGGGGACCATGCCCGGGGGCGGCGGCTCCGGGTAGAGGTCGCGGTAGTTGAGGCCCTTGCCGTTCGGCGCGTCCTCCCAGAACACGCTGACCTGGCCCTCGAACCGGAAGATGGAGCCCCAGACGTACGGCTTGCCCAGCAGCACCGCGGCGTCGTTGACCAGGTAGCGCGTGGCGAAGTTGTCGGTGCCGTCGACGATCAGGTCGTACTGCTCGAAGATCTCCAGCGCGTTCGAGGAGTCGAGCCGGTCGGTGTGCAGGTGCACCTTGACCAGCGGGTTGATCTCCGCGATCGACTCCTGCGCGGACGCGGCCTTGAGCTTGCCGACGTCGGACTGGCCGTGGATGACCTGGCGCTGCAGGTTCGACTCGTCCACGACGTCGAAGTCGACGATGCCGAGCGTGCCGACCCCGGCGGCGGCCAGGTACAGCAGCGCGGGGCTGCCGAGGCCGCCGGCCCCGATCACCAGGACCTTGGCGTTCTTCAGCCGCTTCTGCCCGTTCACCCCGACGTCCGGGATGATCAGGTGACGGCTGTACCGGGCCACCTCTTCCTTGGTGAGCTCGGCAGCCGGCTCGACGAGCGGCGGCAGTGCAGACATGGGTCCTCCATCTCGCGCGCGTATCGCGTCCATCCCACTATGCACAACGCCCGCGGGCAAATATGCCTTCCCGCGTCCAGCTGGTGGGACGCAGCCTTTTCCGGGGTCCGGGTGGCGGCGCCCCGGACGTCACTGCGGGGTGGGGTTGGGCCAGGAGTTGGTCTTGCAGATGCGGCCGTCCTTGGCCACCTTGCCCTTGTCGCCGCCGGGGATGTCGTTGAGCATCGCCACGTAGTCGTCGTTGACGCCGAAGGACTGCTGCATCATCACCGGCGCCGGCTGGTCGTTGCCGCCGCAGCCGACGTGCTGGTTGCCCAGGGCGTGCCCGACCTCGTGGTTGATGGCGTACTGCCGGTACCCGGTCATGTCGGGCCCGTAGGCCTTGGCACCCCGCACCCAGCGGGCCAGGTTGATCAGCACCCGGCCGAGGCTCTTGCGGTAGCAGGACGCCTCGAACTTGATCTGGAAGCCGCAGGCGTCCGGCCGGTGGGTGGTCTCCGGCGTGGTGAGGCTCACCCTGAACGACGGGTTCGGGAAGGTGCCGTCCACCCGCTGGAACGCGATCTTGCCGTCCCAGGTCCACCCCTTCTTCGGGTCCGACAGCGTGCCCTGGACGGCCGCGGCGAAGGCGTCGTCACCGGCGTAGCTCGACGGGTCGATCCCGTCCTCGACCTCGATGGTGTAGGTGTACAGCTTCCCGGTGCCGATCTGCGGGCCGCTGCCCGGGACGACGTGCCACTGGCCGGCGCCCGCCTGGGTGAACGGGCCGCCGTCGGGCAGGTCCGCGGTCGGCACCTTGAGGTCGACCGGGGTGGCCGGGTTCTCCGGGATGGGCTGCTCGCCGTTGCCGTCGATCGCGCCGCCGGAGGAGTCCCCGCCCGCCGACTCGACGCCGGGCCGGGTGGCACCCGGGCCCTGCTCGGCGATCGGCTGGGCCGGGCTGTTGGCGGTGTTGACCACGACGAGCACGGTCAGCACCACCAGGATCGGCAGGGCGTAGACGCGCCAGCCGTAGGTCTTGGTGAGCTTCGCCACCCCGGACTTCGGCGGCGGGTTCTCCTTCTCCCGCGCGACCGGCACGTCCGGCTTCCAGGAGGCGCTCAGCGGCTCGGCACTGGTCCGACGGCCGCCCGGGCGGTAGCGATCCTCCTCGACGCGCTGGGCCGGCGCCTTCGACGGGCGGTACTGCCCGGTGCGCGGGTGGTCCTCGGCGTCCGGCGTCCGGCGAACCGACGCGCGGTGGGGCGCCCGCCGATCTTCGCCTCGCGCGTCGTGCTTCACCCGGTCCACCGCACCAGGGTGCCACAGCGCCACCGAACCGTTATCGGCGACTGGCGGATCATCGAGTGAACTCGACGGCACCCGATCGGGCTACCAGGTGCCCGCTTCAACGTGCTCCCACATGCCCAGCACGGCCTTCGCGACGACCACCGGGCGCTCCATCTGGGCCACGTGCCCGGTGCGCGGGAGCACGAGCAGCCGGGCCCGCGGGATCGCCCGGGCGGTCCGCACCGCGCGTTTCACCGAGATGACGCGGTCTTCCCGCCCCCAGACGACCAGGGTCGGCGCCTTGACGAGCGGGGCCACCGACCACAGCGACGCCTTCCCGAGCGTCGACCAGGCCCGGAAGATGGCGAACGTGCTGCGCGCCATCGCGGGCGCGGCCCAGGCGAACCCGGCGCGGGCGCCGTGCTCCTCGGTCAGCTCGTCGAGGCGGCTCTCGGGGAACCGCGACGGGTCGGCGAAGCACAGCTTGATGACCTGCGCGGCGCGTTCCCGCGGCCCGAGCGCGGCCAGCTGGGCCCGCACCCGCGCGCCGACCAGCGGCAGGTAGGCGAACGCCATCCGCGGGTCCGAGAGCCGCCGCGGGTCGAGCCGCAGGTCCGGCACGGCCGGCGAGATGAGCGTGAGCGTCTGCACGAGTTCGGGTTTCTGCGCCGCGACCAGCAGCGCGATGGCGCCGCCCATGGAGTTGCCGAACAGGTGCACCGGCCCGCCGATGGCCTCGATGTGCCTGACGACGACGTCCGCGTGCGCCTGGAGCGTGAAGTCGAAGCCCTCTTCCGGCTCGGAGTAGCCGAACCCGGGCAGGTCGATCGCGGTGCCCCCGGCGACCGGCGCGAGCAGCGCGGCCAGATCGGTCCAGTTCGTCGACGAGCCGCCGAGGCCGTGCACGTAGACCGCAGGCACGCCGTCCGGACCGGGGGTGCGGCGGACGTGCAGGCGCGCGGTGCCGACCTCTTCGAACGCCGCCGGCCAGGGTGGCGGGACCGGGTCGAGCGACGGCAAGGCCCTGGTCGAGAGCGGCACGTGGGTCAGCGGCGACCGGGCCTGCACGGGGGTGTCCACGGGTCCAGAATGCCCGACCCTTGGCGCGGCACACGTACCGGCGAGTAATCTTCAGGGCGACTTCACGCGGTGGCGACCCCGCCCGTCGAAGAAGCGATGACGGGAGGATGAGCATGACGGAGATGACGCGGCTGCAGCAACGTGGGGTGCGGCTGCCCCGGACCGAGCGCCGGGCTCAGCTCCTCGCCGCGGCGCAGCGGGTCTTCGCCGAGAACGGTTACCACGCCGCCGCGATGGACGAGATCGCCGAGGTCGCGGGCGTCTCGAAGCCCGTGCTGTACCAGCACTTCCCCGGCAAGCTCGATCTGTACATCGCGCTGCTGGAGAGCCACGTCGACGAGCTGGTCAAGCGCGTGCAGAACGCCCTGGACTCGACGACGGAGAACAAGCAGCGCGTCCCGGCGACGGTCGGCGCGTTCTTCGACTTCGTCAGCAACGACGCGGGCGCGTTCCGGATGGTGTTCGAGTCCGACCTGCGTGGCGAGCCGGCGGTGCAGGAAGCGGTCGACCGGGCGACGTCGGCGAGCGTGGACGCGATCACCGAGACGATCACCGCGGACGCCGGCCTCGACGAGGACAAGGCGCGGCTGCTGGCCGTCGGGCTGGTCGGGATGAGCCAGGTCAGCGCCCGGTTCTGGCTGGCGCACCACCAGTCGATGAGCCGCGAGGAAGCGGTGGCCCTGACGGCCAACCTCGCCTGGCGCGGCATCGGCGGCGGCTTCCCGCTCAAGGACTCCTGAGCGGCCGGCCCGGGGCTCGCGGGTGGTGAACTATCTGGTTAGTCCTGCGGACTAACCAGATAGTTCACAGAGGCGATGTACTAACTGGTGAGTTCAACCTGAACTCACCAGTCAGTCCATAGCTCAACGCGAGGCGGCTACCCGTACCAGCGCCGAAATCCGGCGGGCGACCTCATAGGGGCGTTCCTGCGGGAGCATGTGCCCGGCGCCCGGGAACCGGACGAACTCCGCGTGCGGCAGCTCGTCCGCGATCACCTTCGCGTGCGCCAGCGGGCAAAGCCGGTCCTTTTCCCCGGCCAGTACCACCGACGGGACGTCGCACAGCGCGCCGAGCCCGCCGACGCCCCGGTGGGCCGCGATCGCGTCCAGGAACATCCCCGCACTCGCCGGGTGCGCGCACAGCAGCTGCTCGACGACGCTGTCCACCTGCTCGCGCCCCGGACGGACGCCGAACACCAGCCGCCGGGCGCCCGAGCGGACCATTCCCGGCCGCAGCCGCAGCGTGTCACTCCTGAGTCCGGCCAGCACCTTCGCCACCCGCGGCTCGAAGCGCGTCACGCTCCGGCCCACCAGCCCGGGGAAGCCGAGGGTCAGCTTGTCCATGTCGCCGGACGACGTCGCCACGAACGCCGCGCCCGCCAGCCGGTCGGCCACCAGCTCCGGGTGCCGTTCGGCGAGCACCATCAGCGTCATGCCGCCCATCGAATGCCCGGCCAGGACCAGCGGCCCTTCCGGCACCCGGTCGGCGATCAGCTCGGCGAGGTCGTCGGCCAGCCGGGCGATCGTGGCCCCGCCGGGCCGGGCGGGCGCCGAGCCGCCGTGGCCGCGCAGGTCGTAGCGCAGGACGCGCACGCCGGGGTCGAGGTGCGGCAGGACGAAGTCCCACGTCCGGTGGTCCTGTGTCCAGCCGTGCACGAGAACCAGCGTGACCGCGGAATCGGCCGGCCCCGACGGCACGATGTTGAGCGCGGCGCCGTCACTCGCCACGAACCGCGGCCCGGGCGAGAGGACGGCGGTCATCGGCCCGCCGGGAGCAGGAACGACTTGCGCCAGAAGTACTTCCCGGGCAGCCCGACCAGGCCCGACTCCTCGAGGAACGGCATGATCTTCTCCCCCGCCCACGCGATCGTGCCCTGCCAGTGCGGGTTGGTCAGCGCCGCCTCGACGCCGTCGCGCGGCCGGATGCCGACCGCCTTGTAGACGTCCGGGTTGATGAACGCCCGCGTCACGAAGTAGGAAATCACCGCGATGATGAACTGCTGGTAGGCGATCTCGGCCTTCGACAGCTTCGCCATCCCGCGCGTGACCTCTTCGCGCGCGAAGGTGACGTGCCGGGCTTCTTCGAGGACGTGGATCCGGTTGACCATCCGGACCAGCGGCTGGACGCCTTCGTCGTTCATCTGCTCGCGCTGCAGCCGGTCCAGGACCTCCTCGGCGACCAGGATCGCGCCGTAGCGCGCGGGGCCGTAGGAGATGGTCGGCATGAGCTTCGCCAGGCGCCGCAGCCACGGCACCGGGCCGTAAGCCGGGCAGCCGATCCGCGCGGCCATCCGCGCGAACATCGTCGAGTGCCGGCATTCGTCGGCGATTTCGGTGAGCGCGAACTGGGCGTGCGCGGACGTCGGGTCCTCTTCGTAGACCTCCTTGAGCAGCATCTGCATCAGGAGGATTTCGAACCACAAACCGGTCGTGGCGACGCTCGCGACCTCGTGTTTGCCCAGCTCGATGCGCTGCTCGGGAGTCAGCTTCTCCCAGAGTTCGGTGCCGTAGAGCGAGGAGCGCTCTTCGAGGATGAACCGCTTGCCCTCGACCAGCGGCGCGGTCCAGTCGATGTCGACGTCGGGGTCGTAGAACTTGTTCGCCGACGACTTCAGCAGGCGGTCCGCGGTCTTCTCGCGATCCGGTTCCTTCAGCGTCCGCGTCATTGCCGACACCCCTTCCGCGACGTGTAACTTGAGGTAACAGTTACCTGTGCGTAGCATGACCCCCGTGATCGAACGTGTCAAGCGCTCAGGCAAGCAGGCCGGCAAGTCCTCCCGCGACGACGAAGCGACCGGCGACGCCCGGCGCGACCGCTGGCGCAAGCACCGGATCGCCCGGCGCAAGGAGTTCGTCGAGGCCGCGCTGCGGGCGCTCGACACGCACGGCCCGGACCTCGGCATGGAGGACGTCGCCGCGGAGGCCGGCGTCACGAAACCGGTGCTGTACCGGCACTTCGACGACAAGGCCGACCTGTACGTGGCCCTCGGCCAGCGCGGCACGGAAATCCTCTTCGAGCGGCTGATCCCGGCGATCAACGCCGAACTGGCGCCGGTCCCGCGGATCCGGATGGCCCTCGACGCGTTCTTCACCGTGATCGAGGAGCACCCGAACCTGTACCGGCTGCTGGCGCACGGGCGGCCGGAGAAGCCGGTGTCGTCGGACGTCGTCGCCGAGGACAAGGAGCTCATCGCGACGGCGCTGACCGCACTGCTCGGCGACTACATGCGGATGTTCAACATGGACTCCGGCGCGGCCGAGCCGTGGGCGCACGGCATCGTCGGCATGGTCCAGAACACCGGCGAGTGGTGGCTGGACCGCCGCTCGATGAGCCGCGACGCGGTCGTCGAGTACCTGACGCAGATCATCTGGGCGGCGATCGACGGGCTGACCCGCCAGAACGGCGTGGTCATCGACCCGAACCAGCCCCTGGAAGCCAACAAGGTGGTCCAGCTGGGCCGCGCCCCGGAGTCGCTGGAGGAAACCTCATGAGCGAGCACGAGCACGACGAAGACGGCTACCGCGGCGAGGCGACCCTGGTGGTCGACGGCGTATCGCTGCCCGTGACGGTCGAACTGCGCGGCTACTTCCAGCCGATCGACGGCTATTACCGCTGGTACGGCCGGGTGTCGGTGAACGAAGAGCTGACCCGCCTGGCAGGCGGCAAGAAGCAGGCCGTCACCATCCGGGCGGGCTCGCATTCGGCCACCGGGGAGCTTTCGGATCCGGACCCGTGGGGCCGGTACCGGATCACGGGCACGAGCACGCCACCGTTCCACGTGCCCACGACCCTCGAAGAGCTGAACGCCTAGGACAGGCGGGGCCCCGGCAGTTCGACACCGGGCAGGACGCCGTTCGCGATGTCCGTGGCCCGCCACTTCCCCACGGTCAGCCGCACGGCCGTGACCGGCGCGGCCAGGAAGGGCGCGGCCTCGGGCACCTTGGCGACGAGCAGTTCGCGCACCCGCGCGTCTTCGGCACCGCCGAGAACCTCGGCCGACGCCTGGGCCTGCAGGAACGGCTGCATCGGCGAGCCGGTCGAAACCACGACCGAGACCACCGGGTTCTCCCGGACGGCGGCCAGCGTGCGGCCGCGGTCTTCGAGGACGAGGTTGAGGGTGAATTCGCCGGTCTCGGCGAAGTAGACTCCGCCGACCCACGGCCCGGTGCTGCCCGAGGTGGCGAGGAACAACGACTTGTGCGCGGCGAGAGTGTTCCGCACGAGATCCGCGACGGCGGCCGGTTCGAGAGTGGTCACCGGGCGAAGCTAGGCGGCGGAAAAGCGACACTCCAAGGAAAACGCCACAATCCGGTGAAACCGGGAAGGCCACCCCGGAGGGCGGCCTTCCCGCTGGGACCGAGTCAGTCGCCGACGCCGAAGCCGACCTTGCGGACGTCCGAGGGGGCGATCTCGACGTACGCGATGCGGTCGGACGGGACGATGTACTTGCGTCCCTTTTCGTCGTTGATGCGGAAGAGCCCGTCACCGGCCGTCAGGGCCTCGGCGACCAGCTTCTCCACCTCTTCGGGAGACTGGCCACTGGACACCACCAGCTCGCGCGGCGTGTCCTTGATGCCGATCTTGACCTCCACGTGGGACCTCCGCTGGAAATTCGTAAGGGATGTGCCGGCCAAGGCTAACCGAACCGGCTCGTTCCGGTGGCGCATGTCCGCGCCCGACCGCGTCGTCACTTCCGGGTACTCCATCGGGTTCAGCCCAGGCCGAGCGCCTGCATGCGCTTCGTGTGCCCCTGTTGCAACCGCCGGAACAGCGCCGCGATTCCGGAGAGGTCGCCCGAGCCGTTGATGATGAGCTCGGCCAGCCCGTCGCGCTCGGCGACGACGTACTGGGCCTGGGTCAGGGCCTCGCCGAGCAGGCGGCGGCCCCACAGGGCGAGCTTGTCGCGGGTCTTCGGGTCGGCCTCGATGCCGGCCGCGACCTCGCGTTCGGCGAAGGCCGAGTGGCCGGTGTCGGCCAGCACGGTCAGCACCAGGTCCTTGGTCTCCGGGTCGAGCCAGCTGGCGATCTCCCGGTAGAGGTCCGCGGCCAGGCCGTCGCCGACGTAGGCCTTGACCAGCGACTCCAGGTACGACTTCGGGGGCGTCGAAGCGTGCCAGGCGTCGACCTGGGCGACGAACGGCGCCATGGCGTCTTCGACCTTGACGTCCTGGGCGGCCAGGTGCTGGGCGAGCAGGCCGTAGTGACCGATCTCGGCGGCCGCCATGGTCGCCAGCGCGGCGCGCCCGGTCAGCGTGGGCGCGCTGCGCGCGTCCTCCGCCAGCCGGTCGAACGCGGACAGTTCGAGGTAGGCGATCACACCCAGAAGGTCGACTACGCCTTCGGAGATCTCTTTCGGCTCGGTCACGGGGGCAGGGTATCGCCGAAGCCCCCGGGCGTGCCGGGACGAGACCGATCCCACTGGTTCCGGCGCGCCGGGTACTGTCGAAAAACTGCTGACCAGGTACACTGGCACACGATATCGAGCTTCCGTACGCCATACCGGCGTCGGGAAACAGGCGGGTCACGTGGCCTGCCGACGTACTGCAATGTGCGTGCACGCCTCTTCCGGCATTCCCGGGGCGGACCGGTTCCGCGCTCCTCAGCAGCGCCAGGGACCAGGGTTTACTCCCGGTCGAGTGTCGAGCGGACCCACGGCTGTGCGCGCTGGTCACGAGAGAGGCGATCACCCTGACCGCAGAAATTCCCACAACCGAACAGACCCCCGCCGTCGCGCTGGAACACAGCGAGACCGGCCCGGCCGCGCTCGACACGTCGCACCCGCTGCAGGCGGGCGTCGAGGTCGAGCCCGAGGCCCCGACCTTCGCGTCCTTCGGCGTCAAGCCGGAGATCGTCAAGGCCCTCGGCGAGGCCGGCATCGAGCGCACGTTCGCCATCCAGGCGCTGACGCTCCCGCTGGCCATGGCCGGCGACGACCTCATCGGCCAGGCCCGCACCGGCATGGGCAAGACCCTCGGCTTCGGCGTCCCGCTGCTGCACCGCGTGCAGGTGCCCGGCGACGGCACCCCGCAGGTACTGGTCGTGGTGCCGACCCGTGAGCTGTGCATCCAGGTCGCGAACGACCTCAAGGGCGCCGGCAAGCACCTGGGCATCCGGACGCTGGCCATATACGGCGGCCGCCCGTACGAGCCGCAGATCGAGGCGCTCCGCAAGGGCGTCGACGTCGTGATCGGCACCCCCGGCCGCCTGCTCGACCTGGCCGAGCAGCAGCACCTGGTGCTGGGCAAGGTCCGCGGGCTGGTGCTCGACGAGGCCGACGAGATGCTCGACCTGGGCTTCCTGCCCGACATCGAGCGCATCCTCCGGATGGTGCCGGACGAGCGGCAGACGATGCTGTTCTCGGCCACCATGCCCGGCCCGATCATCACGCTGGCCCGCACGTTCCTGCGCCAGCCCACGCATATCCGCGCCGAAGAGAACGACGCGAGCGCGATCCACGAGCGCACCACCCAGTTCGTCTACCGGGCGCACTCGATGGACAAGCCCGAGGTCATCGCCCGCGTGCTGCAGGCCGAAGGCCGCGGCCTGACGATGATCTTCAGCCGCACCAAGCGCACCGCGCAGAAGGTGGCCGACGACCTGGTCGAGCGCGGCTTCGCGGCCGCCGCCGTGCACGGCGACCTGGGCCAGGGCGCCCGCGAGCAGGCGCTGCGCGCGTTCCGCTCGGGCAAGGTCGACGTGCTGGTCGCCACCGACGTCGCCGCCCGCGGCATCGACATCGACGACGTCACGCACGTGATCAACTACCAGTGCCCGGACGACGAGAAGACCTACGTCCACCGCATCGGCCGCACCGGCCGCGCGGGCCGGACCGGCGTCGCTGTCACCCTCGTCGACTGGGACGAAGAGCCGCGCTGGAAGCTGATTTCGGACACCCTGGGCCTCGACAAGCCGGAGCCGGTGGAGACGTACTCGTCGTCGCCGCACCTGTTCGAGGACCTGGGCATCCCCGAGGGCACGAAGGGCCGGCTGCCGCTGGCCAACCGCACCCGCGCGGGCCTGGCCGCCGAGGAGGAAGAGGACCTGGGCGGCAAGAAGCGCGGCCGTGGCCGTGGCCGGGCCGGCGAGGCCGCTTCGGAGGACGACGCGCCGCGCAAGCGCACCCGGGCCCCGCGCAAGCGCACCCGCGGTGGCTCGCGGGCGGCCGAGGCGATCGAGGCCGCCGACAACGCCGCCGCCGCGGCTTCTTCGGAAGAGGCTCCTGCTTCGTCGGAGGGCCGCACCCGCAGCCGCCGCCGCACCCGCAGCGGCAACGCCCCCGAGACGACCGGCCCGGCCGTCGAAAAGGAGGCGGGCGAGAACGCCGAGCGCCCGGCTCGACGGCGCCGCCGTCGCCGCCCGGCCGCGACGTCTGATACACCTGCGTCGGCAGACTGAGGCCTACGCACGGGGGTCGGGTAAGTGAGCGAAGACGAGAAGGCGCCCGAAAGCGCGCCTGAAGAGGTCACGCCCGCGGCCGCACCGGCCCCCGAGTACGGCTCCGAAGACGTCCTGGAGGACGTCGCTCCCGCCCCGGCCGCCCCGCGGGTCAAGGCACGGCGGTCGCCGTGGAACCGCGGGCGGGACCGGGCGATCGCCGCACTGATCGCGGTGGCGGTGGTCGCCGTGGCGCTGGTCATCGGCACGACGAGCGACAGCGCGGCCACGGACCGGACCGAGGCCGCGGCGCCCCCGGCGTTGCCCGCGCCCCCGGACAAGGTGCCGGGATCCCTCTCCGAGATCTGGAGCGCCCCCAGCGGCGCGACGCCGGTCCCGGTCGTGGCCGGCGATTCGGTGGCCACCGCGAACGGCGGCGAGGTCGCCGCGCGTGACCCGCTGACCGGGCAGATCCGCTGGCACTACACGCGTGACCTGCCGTTGTGCACGCTGGACACGGTGTGGGGGCGGTTGAACGCCGTCTACCACAAGAGCCGCAACTGCAGCGAGGTCACGCAGCTGGACCCGGGCACGGGCCGGATCACCGCGCAGCGCAACGGCAACGCGGAGCTGGGCACCCAGCTGGTCGACGACGGCTCCCACGTCACGGCGACGGGCAAGACGCTCCTCACGACCTGGCGCGACGACCTGGTGCAGAGCGCCGAGTACGGCCAGGTCCCGGCGCTGGTCAACGCGGGCAAGCAGCCCCGCACCGGCTGCACGTACGGCACGGTCGCGGCGGCGTCGGGCAAGATCGGCGTGATCGAGCGCTGCCCGGGCGACCCGGCCGACCGGCTGACGGTGTACAAGGCGGCGCCGGAGAAGGACGACGAGCCGCAGGTCAGCTTCAGTTCGGTGCTGGCGGGCAAGCGAGCCCGCGTGATCGCGATGTCGGGCGACCTGACGGCGGTGGTCCTCCCGGACCAGAAGCTCCTGGTGACGTACAACGGCGACGGCACCCAGCGAGCGGCGTACCCGCTGGACGTCCCGGCGGGCGATCTGGCGGCCGACCCGCCGTCGGGCGCCGAGGCGACCACCCAGACGGCGGCGAACGTGTACTGGTTCAGCGGGTCGAAGGTGCTGGCCCTGTCCCGCGACGACCTTTCGCCGCGCTGGACGTTGAGCAGCGCACTGGGCCCGGGAGTCACGTTCGCCCAGCAACTGGTGGTCCCGATCAAGGGCGGCCTGGCGGTGCTGAACGAGAACGACGGATCAACGATCCGCACGGTGGGAGTCGAGCGCCGCGGCTACCCGGGGCCGATCCGGCTGGGCGTGGCCGGCCCGGTGCTGCTGGAACAGCGCGGCCCCACCCTCACCGCCCTGAAGTAGCCGGCTCGGCTCCCGCGAGTTCCGGCTTCGATCAGGCGAGATCGGGGTTCCGGTCGGACGATCAGGCGAGCCAGAACATGGTCAGCGCGGAGACCGTGAACAGCACCACCGCCACGCCCGCGCCCACGGCCGCGGGACCGTTGCGGCGGTCGGCGACCCGCTGGGCCACCAGGGCCAGCGCCGCCGCGACGGGGTGACCGACCAGCAGGGTCACGCCGGGGCCGGGCGCGCCGGTGAACAGGCAGCCGCCCGCCACCACCAGCACCCCGACCGCGAGCACGGTGAGCCCGGCCGCCAGCGAGCCGGTGAGCCCGCGCCACCAGCGCCCGCCCTGCCGGGCAGGCTCGGCCGGGGCGACCGTCTCGGGGTCCGGAGAGACCTCCGCAGGCTCGATCCGCTCAGGGTCGACGCGCTGCTGCGGCGCGGTCTGCGCCGTTGCGTCCTCCGGGGCACCGGTGGGCAGCGGGACGGTCGCCAGTTCGTCGGTGTCCGGTGAAGCCACGTTCCCTCCCGTTCAGGGCGCGAGCAGGTCCCACGGCTGCGCCTGCGGGGCCGCCTCCTGGCCCGCCGCGCAGCTCGGCCTGAAGTCGCACCAGGCGCACCGCCGGTCCGGGCGGGCCGGGAACAGCACGTCCCCGTCGCCGCCCGCGTCCAGGGTATCCGTGGCCAGGCGCAGGTCTCCGGCGGTCTCTTCCGCGCGTTGCAGATGGCGCTGCAGGCTCTCCGGTGTGTGCTCCGCCGCCGCGATCGTGCCCGTCGGCAGGTGGTGCAGCTCCACCGTGGTGCACGGCATCCGCAACGTCCGCGCCGCCGCCACCGCGTACAGCGCCAGCGCTTGCGACGCCCGGGCCTCGTACTCGTCCGGCGGACGGCGGCCCGTCTTGTAGTCGACGATCACCAGCTCGCCGTCCCGCGCGTCGATCCGGTCCGCGCGGCCCTCGATGATCATCGACGGCCGCTCCCCCGGCGTGCCGGCGACCGGCGCCGACACCCAGCGCTCCAGCCCCACCGGGTCATGCGAGACGTCGTTGTCCTCAACGTACTCCGCCACCCACCCCTTGGCGCGCGCCCGGTACCGCGCCGCCTGCTCCTCGCTTTCGAAGCCCGCGTCCTTCCAGAACTCGGCCACCAGCGCGACCGCCCGCTGCGGCACCCGCTTGAGCACCGGCAGGTCGAACAACGCCCGCAGCGCGTTGTGCACCACCGCCCCGAGCGTGCTGTGCGCCCACGGCCCGGTGCGCTGCGGGGTCGGCCGTTCGAGGTACGCGAGGCGGTACCGGCGCGGGCAGTCGTCGAAGGTCGCCAGCCGCGCCGGCGAGACCTTCGTGAGCCGAACCGGTTGCGCGACGCCGAAGTCGAAGCCCATCTGCTCCTTCACCTTGCCCACGCTACGCACTACCACCGACAATTTTTCCGGGGGTTCGGGTGGCGGAGCCCCCGACCCGGGGCGAAGCCCCGGATGTCACAGCCACTTTCCGCGCGGGACGAGGCCGCCCCGCGCGGAAAGCCCGGTCAGCGCACGACGAGGACCGTGTGCGTGCCCCCGGAAACGGTCAACGAGCCGCCTCGCACCGCACGCCCGTCCAGCAACACCAAACGCCCCGAAGGCACCACCAGCGACCCCGAAGTCCCCCGAGGCGCCGAAACCGTCAGCGAGAACACCGAACCCTGCTGAGACCACGAAGCCGACAACTCGCCCTTCGGTGTCGGCACCGCTCCTCGCGCCCAGGAAACCGAGCCCGGGTGCGGCGAAACCGTCCAGGTCGCGAAGCCCGGCGACGTCGGCGAGACGCCCAGCAGCTCGTTCGTCAGCGCCGGTACGACCCCGGTCGACCAGCCGTGCGCCGCCGAGGTGTAGCCCTGCTCGTAGTGCGAGCCGCCCTCGCCGATGCCCTCCCACGCCGTGATACCCGGGTCGTGCGTGGCCATCCAGCCGTACATCCGCTTGATCTGGTCGATCGCGGACGCCGTCTGCCCGGTCCGGAACCGCGCCTGCAGCTCCGGGAACGACGTGAACGCGTACACGCGCTTCGTGCCATCCGAGACGAGAGTGTCGTTGTCCATGAACGGGTTCCCGTACGGCAACGCGCCCGCCGCGAGCCGCACCAGCGCCGAAGTGGCCTGGGCGGGAGACGCGATGCCCGCCAGAACGGCCTGGCTGTTGCCGTCCTGGCCGTGCCGCACCGCGCCCGTCGCCGAGTCGAGGTACGCGCCCGCCGCCGGATCCCACAAATAGGCATTCACTGCGGCGGAGACGGTCGAGGCGCGCGAAAGCCACCGGCCCGCGTCGGCCGGGTGCCCCGTCGCCCGCGCCAAGCCTGCGGCGCCCTGAAGCGCCCGGACGTACAACGCGTTGTAGTACGTCACTTCGCCCGTACGCGGCAGGAACGCGTAGTCGCCGTAGCCGCCCGTGCCGTTGAGCCCCTTCGCGAGCAACCCGCGCGAATCGGTCACCGACGGATACCAGTTGTCGAGCGTCTTCACGAGGTGCGAGTAGTACGAAGCCGCGTACGCGGTGTCGCCCGTGTAGAGCACGTAGTCCCAGCTCGACGTCACCCACCAGAGCGGATAGTCGAACAGCGGCAGCGTGTAGTTGTTGATCGACGCGGGCGGGATCCAGCCGTCCGCGCGCTGGTGGTCGGCCAGATCGGCGAGGACGTTCCGAGCCGCCGTGCCGTCCTGGTGCGTCAGGTACTGCGTCAGGCCGGAGACCGCGACGTCGCCGACGTACGGGTCACGGTCGCGCTTCGCGCCGTCGTGCAGCACCAGCTTCCCGTCCAGCGACGGCGAGAACGCGCCGCGCGGGTCCACATCGGACTCGCGGAAGGTGTCCATGCCCAGCTCGTTCGTGTAGGACGCCGCGTACCAGTAGCGATTCAGCTCTTCGTCGGACGACTCGAACCAGCCGCGGTAGGTCGACGGCGTGCCGAGGAACGGCGTGAAGTCGAGCGAGACGCCGCTGATGCGCACCTCACCGGACGGCTGGGCGAGCGGCGCGTCCGACGCCAGCGCGTCGAGGCTGATCCGCAGGTAGCGGAAGCCGTGCAGCCCGTCCGCACACAACTGCGTGCCCGACGCGCAGCCCTTCGTGTCGCGCCACACCGTCGGCGTCGCGGGCACGGCGTACTGGTCGGTGCCCGGCCCGCCGGAGAAGTCCGAGCGGGTGAAGTCGGAGCGTTCGCCCAGGTACTGCCGGGTCTCCGAGAACGAGAGCCGGACACCCGGCCGGTTCGCCGACGCGCCCGCGAAGGCGATCTTCGGGTACCCGGCGACGACCTTGCCGAAGTCGACGACGGCGGTCGGCACCGGCGGGTCGGCGACCACGCCGGGCCACACCTCGGCGACCCGGCTGAACTCGCCCGACGGGGTGTTCTGGTCCTTGGTCACGGTGATCCGGACCTGCGCGGTGGTCACCGGCCGGTCGAAGGTGACCGCGCGCTGCACGGCCGTGTTGCCGCCGACCGTGGCGGCCACCCGCCACGTGCCCGCGTCCAGCACCTCGACCGTGAAGTCCTGCGGTACGCCGTCCACATTGGACAGCACGGTGACACCGGGCAGCGCCACCGGCGCGGCGGCGGTGATCGTCAGGACGTCGGGATACGCGCCGATCGTGTCGTCGTTCCAGAACGTCTCGGGGTTGCCGTCGACGGCGTTGCCGGGGTCGTAGGTCCGGGGCTGGCCGTTCCCGCCGTTGTTCGGCGCGTGGAACGACGACGCGGCCGCGGTGGTGCCCGCGGGCCACACCGGCTTCGGCGGCGGCGCCTGCCGCTTGAACGTCGCCACGCCGCGCCCGAGCAGGCCGTTCGGGTTCGTGACGTCTCCGGTGGTCGACAGCACCTTCACCGGCCGGACGTCCCGGCTCGCCGGTGCGACGACGTACTGCTGCCAGCCCGGCGCGGCGCCGGCGGGCGCGGCGACCACACCGCTCGCCATCAGCACCGTGACCGGCAGGACTGCTCTGAGCCACTTCATCGAGGCCTCCCGCATGGCGTTGAATCGTTTCAAACGCTGAGCTGAGCTTCAGGCTGCGGGAGCGGTGCCAACGATGTCAACGACCGGGGCGGATCCTGTCCGGCAGGACAACCCGGGTGGCCGGTTCAGCCGGCGCCGGAGATGAACCCGCGGACCGAGTTCGCGACGAGCTCGACGGCGATGGCCGCGAGCAGCAGGCCGGCCACCTTGGCCAGCAGCGTGATGCCGCTTTCCTTGATCAGCCGGATGACCAGGCCGGAGTAGCGCATGCAGAGGTAGATCACGAAGTGCACGGTGACGATGGCCAGCGCCAGGGCGATGTACGCGCCGACGCGCCCTTCGGCCTGCCGGACGAACACGATGGTCGCGGCGATCGCGCCAGGCCCGGCCAGCAGCGGCGTGCCGAGGGGCACGAGGGCGACGTTGACGTCCTCGACCGCCGTCTCGGTTTCGTGGCCGTTGCTGGTGAGCAGCTGCAGCGCGATCAGCAGGAGCAGCAGCCCGCCCGCGCCCTGCAGCGCCGGGATGCCGATGCCGAGGTAGGCCAGGATCGCCTGGCCCGCGATCGCGAACAGGCTGATGACCAGCAGCGACACCAGGACGGCCTGCCGGGCGGCGCGCGCCCGGGTCGCCATCGGCTTGCGGCCGACGAGGCTGAGGAACACCGGCACGGTGCCGGGCGGGTCCATGATGACGATCAAGGTGATCGTCGCACTCATGAAGAGCTTCGCGTCGAAGACGTCGGCGAGCGCCATGTCAGCCCTTCACGACCTGGAACCCCGTGGCGCGCGAAGCGAGTTCCTCGAACTGCCCGGGATCGGTGGTGCACTCGCCGAGTTTGATCGTCTTGTTCGTGCCGTGGTAGTCGCTGGATCCGGTGACGAGCAGGCCGAGCTCGCCGGCCAGCTCGCGGGTGCGGGCCCGCGTCGGCGCGTCGTGGTTGGGGTGGTCGGCCTCGACGCCGGTGAGCCCGCGCGCGGCCAGCCCGGCGAGGGTCTCCTCGCTGATCGTGGCGCCGCGGCTGAAGGCGAAGGGGTGCGCGACGACCGTGACGCCGCCGGCCGCGGCGATCATGTCGATGGCTTCCTCGACCGGCGTGTCGCGCCGGGCGACGTAGTAGCCGCGGCGAGGGCTGAGGTAGTCGGCGAAGGCCTCGTCGACGGACTTGACCAGCCCGGCCCGGACCAGCGCCTGGGCGAGGTGGGGCCGCCCCGGCGGGGAGTCCTCGGGCAGCAGGCCGAAGATCTCGTCGGCGTCGATCGGGAGGCCGTCGGCGGCCATCCGCTCGGCCATCCGCCGCAGCCGGGTGCGGCGCTCGAGCCGCAGCCGGGTCTGCTCGGTGACGATCGGCTCGGACGTCGGGTCGAAGAGGTAGGCGAGCAGGTGGACGCTGATCTGCCGGCCCGTCTCCGGGTCGATAGACACCGTGGAGAGCTCGGCGCCGGGCACGAGCGTCAGGCCTGGTGACACCGCTTCTGAGGCGGGCGCCCAGCCCGCGGTGGTGTCGTGGTCGGTGATCGCGACGACGTCGAGCCCGGCTTTCGCGGCGGCGGCGACGAGCCCGGCCGGCGTGTCGGTGCCGTCGGAAGCGGTGGAGTGGGCGTGCAGGTCGATGCGCATCGTGTCCATTCTCGACGATGCGCTGGGTCACACGCGAAGCGGGACTCTCAGCCGACCGGCTTCTTGCCCCGCGCGGCCCGCTGGGCCTTGATCATCGAGAAGCGTTCGGCCTGCTTCTGCTTGTCGCCGAAGACCAGCTCCGAGATCGTGTCGTAGAACTCTTCGGGCCGCGGCAGGAAGTCGATCTTGTTCAGCGCCTGGATCTGACCGGCGGACTCGACCACCATCGTGCCGTAGCCCATCATGCGGCCGGTGGCCGTGCGGACGTAGCTGAGGTCGGTGACCTTGCTGATCGGCATCATCAGCACCTTGGTGGTGAACACCCCGGTGGTCATGACGAACCGCTTGTCGGTGACCACCAGGCGCTCGACCCACCACTCCATCACCACGTAGGCGAACCGCAGGACGACGAGCAGCGCGACGTACCAGAGGATGTTCTGGCCGATGTACAGCGCCGGCGGCAGCAGGTAGGACACCAGCACGCAGACGGCCAGCAGCGCGGCCGCCTCGAAGGTGTCCCACAGGAGCACCGCCCAGTGGCGGCGGATCCGGATGACCCGCCGCTCGGTGTCGAGGAGGTACTCGTCGGGGTCGCGTGGCGCGAACATGGTTCGAGGGTAACCCCGCGATCAGCCCTTGAACACGTTGCTGACGAAGGTGATCACCGATTCGGCCGAGCTACGGAGGAAGTCGATGATGTTGCCGACGAGGCCGGCGGCCTGCCCAGGCTGGGCGATGACGAAGAACAGCACCAACGCGATACCGGCGAGGCCCGCAATCTTCTTCACGTTCACCGCGATCAAATCCCGTCTCTTACGGTGACACCGGACAACAGCAGTTTTTACGTTGTACCGCACTGAACAGGCACGCGGGAGGAAAGTCCCGCGCTTGGGTCAGCACGCGGTCCGAAGTGTACCGTACGGCTACTCTCCGTGTACAGGACATCCGTTTTCAACTCGGTTACGTCTACCCTTCGGGACATGGAGGGCTTGACCGGCACCACAGTCCGCTGTGTCGGCGGGATCGCGTTCGACCCGTACGGCCGTTTGCTGCTCATCCGGCGCCGGAACGACCCCGGTTCGGGGCAATGGTCGCTGCCGGGTGGCCGAGTCGAACCGGGCGAAACGGACAAAGAAGCCGTGATCCGGGAGCTTTTCGAGGAGACCGGGCTCGACGTGATTCCCGGCACACTGGTGGGTTCGGTCCGGCGGGGGCGGTACGAGATCTTCGACTACGCCTGCGAGGTCGAGGGCGGAAAACTCACGGCTGGTGATGATGCGTCGGAGGTGCGTTGGTCCGATGCGGCAGACCTTACCGGGTTGGAGGCCGCCGGAGCGCTGGTGGACCTCCTTTACGTGACGTTGCGTGACTGGAACGCCCTGCCGAGGGCCTGACTACAGCGGCAACCACGTCATCCGCTGTCCGTGCGGCGCGGTCCGCGCCAAAGCGTGCGCCTCGGCCTTCCCGTCCTCCCACCGCACGACGCCCAGCGTCGCGAGCCCGTCGGCGCCCGAAAGGTCGTCGCGGCCCGGCAGCACCTCCTCGAGCCCCGCCCCGTAGAACTCCTCCGAAACCCACCACACCGGCCGCGAAGCGGCCAGCGAAGCGAGCTCGGCAACGAACGCGGACCGCCGAGCAGCCGAGAAGTACCCCAGGACGTGGCTCGTCAGCACCACCAACGGCCCGTCCAGCGACCCCGCCGCCGAGGCCAGGTCGTCGACGCCGTCGCCGGTGATCAGCCGCGGGCGGTGCTTGGCCTGCTCGGCCGCCGCCGTGCGGAGCAGCCTGATGCGGTCCGGCTGGTCCGCCCAGACGCACGCCTCCAGCCAGGCCAGCTCGTCCTCGTCCGACAGGTCCACCGGGGCCCGGTCCAGGCCCGCGCGATCCAGCAGCGTGAGCTTCTTCGGCAGCTTCGGCACCACCGCCCCCGGCGCCAGGTCCAGCGCGCAGTGCAGCCCGACCGCGGCCTTCGCCGGGCCCGCCGTCAGCTGGTCGCCGCCGTCGCACTGGTAGCGGTAGCCGAAGCGGTCCAGCCCCAGCAGCAGCCCCGCGCTGCAGCCGACCTCCAGCAGCGAGACCTTCCCGCCCGCCTCGCGAGCCGCCCGCGCCACACCCGGGTACAGCAGCGCCGCCCGCCGGACCTCGTTCGTCTGCGTGTACCGCGAAGCGATCAGCTCCCGCGCCTTCGAAGCGCGCTCCAGCAGGAACGACCGGAACAACGGCCACGTGTCGGAGTCCACCCCGTCGAAGCCGCCCAGGGACGGGTAGTAGCGCGAAAGCGGGTGGATCGGGTCGGCCTGCACGAGCCGGTGCGCGACCGCCATCAGCAGCGTGCCGCGCACCTCGCCGTCGCGGGCCGACGCCAGCAGGCCGGCGACGTCGTCGTCCGCGGCCGCCTGCAGCGCCAGGTGCTCGTACAGCGGCGAGACCCCGCGGGCCTCGACTTCCGCGAACGTGCGGAGTATCCCCTTGATCCCGTCCAGGTCCATCAAAGCCTCATTCGTGCGGCACCGGCCGGCCCGGCTGCTCCCCGCCCCGAGTCTCCCCGTACGAGCGCTTCGGCACCATCACCTTCCGCCGGAAGGTGCACACGATCAGGCCGTCCTGCTTGTAGCCGCGCGTCTCGACGTACACCACGCCGCGGTCGTCCTTGGACTTCGACGGCGTCTTGTCGAGCACCTCGGTCTCGCCGTAGATCGTGTCGCCGTGGAAGGTCGGCTTCACGTGCTTGAGCGATTCCACCTCGAGGTTCGCGATCGCCTTGCCGGAGACGTCCGGCACCGACATGCCCAGCAGCAGCGAGTAGACGTAGTTCCCGACCACGACGTTCTTGCCGAAGTCGGTGGTCTCCTCGGCGTAGTGCGCGTCCAGGTGCAGCGGGTGGTGGTTCATGGTGAGCAGGCAGAACAGGTGGTCGTCGTATTCGGTGACCGTTTTGCCCGGCCAGTGCTTGTAGACCGCACCGACCTCGAACTCCTCGTAGTACCGACCGAACTGCACTCGTCATCTCCTGTCGCGTAACACCGCGTGAGGCTGGTACGACACGCATCCGTAGTGAGGAGTACCCTCAACCATCGGTGTTCGCGCGTCAACGCGAGCCCCGCCACTGTTGCCCCCGGCCCGAAGGAGGTGAGGAACTCGATGAGTAGTGGCGATAGTCCGCTCCCTAGTAGTCCCAGCGTTCCCACCTCACCGGCCGGCCGGCTCATCTCCTGGTAGGCCTTCTCTCCCCGGGAACGCTGGTGTGTCGCCGGGCGGACGCCTTTCCGCCCCTGGTCCGTCGTCTCGCACGACCACGCACGACACCAGGAGATCCCATGCCTGCCATTCCCTCGCTCGGCGGCCTGCGCGGCCGCGGCAACAAGGGCACCGTTCCCGTGCGCCCGGTCCCGGTGCCGCTGTCCGCGTACGTCGTCGACTGCGCGGTCTACGTCGCCGGTGAACGCCTGCCCGGCCGCTGGACCCACTCCGAGGCCATCAAGGAGGTCCGGAAGCGGCACGAGGGGTTCGTCTGGATCGGCCTGCACGAGCCGGACGCCCAGCAGATCCAGGGCGTCGCGGACACGTTCGGGCTGCACGAGCTGGCGGTCGAGGACGCGCTCGAAGCGCACCAGCGGCCGAAGCTGGAGCGCTACGACGACACGCTGTTCCTGGTGGTCAAAACCGTCCGGTACGTCGAACACGAGTCCCCCACCACGGCGAACGAGATCGTCGAGACCGGCGAGCTGATGGTGTTCCTCGGCCGCGACTTCGTGATCACGGTCCGGCACGGGAACCACTCGGGGCTGGCCCGGCTGCGCCGCGAGCTGGACGACGACCCGGAGCGGCTGCAGCTGGGCCCGTCCGCGGTCGTGCACGCGATCGCCGACCACGTCGTCGACCACTACCTCGACGTCACGGGCCGGATCGAGAATGACATCGACGTCATGGAGGCGCAGGTCTTCGCGCCCCGCTCGCAGGTCAGCGCCGAGCAGATCTACCTGATGAAGCGGGAAGTCCTCGAGCTGCGGCGCGCGGTGATGCCGCTGGCCACGCCGATCCAGCGCCTGGCCGAGGGCTACACGCGGCTGGTGCCCGACGACGTCCGCTCGTACTTCCGCGACGTCGCCGACCACCTCACGACGGTGTCCGAACGGGTGGCGGCGTTCGACGAACTGCTGTCCACCCTGGTCGACGCGACCGTCGCGAAGATTTCCCTGCAGCAGAACACCGATATGCGCAAGATCACGTCGTGGGCGGCGATCATCACCGTGCCGACGATGATCGCGGGCATCTACGGGATGAACTTCGACTACCTGCCCGAACTGCACTGGAAGTTCGGGTACCCGCTGGTGATCAGCGTGATCCTGGCGATCTGCCTGTTGCTGTACCGAATATTCCGGAAGAACGGCTGGCTCTAGGTCCCCTTTTCTTCCCCACCGTATTCGGAGAGTTCGTGATGCCTCGCATGCTGTCCAACCTCAAGTTCTGGGCGCTCGCGCTCAGTGTGCTGTGGATCGTCGTGATCACCTTCGTCATCGTCGCCGACCCCGGGTTCGCGCACGGGATGAAATAACGGCGGAGCGTCCTATCCTGGGCGCATGCCGAAAGCGCTGGTCGTCTCCGACGAGGTCGACGAGCGGTTGTGGACCGACGCGGTCCGCGCCGTCTCCGTCGACCTGGTCATCGGCGCCGGTGACCTGCCCTACGACTACCTCGCGTTCCTGGCGAGCGCGCTCGACGTGCCGTGCGTGTTCGTGCCCGGCAACCACGACCCGGACCTGAGCGGCTACACGCGCTACGGCGGGCTGTCCATGAAGGACGGTTTCCCCACGGTCTGGCCCGGCCCGGCCGGCGGCATCAACGCCGACGGCCGGCTCGTCGACGTCGCCGGCCTGCGGTTCGCCGGGCTCGGCGGCTCGATCCGCTACAACGACGGGCCGAACCAGTGGACGCAGCGCCAGCAGGCCCGGCGGGCCCGCGGGCTGGTCCGGCGCGCCCGCTTCCGGCGGTGGCGCGACGGGCGCGACGTCGACGTCCTGCTGACGCATTCGCCGCCGCTGCACCTGGGCGACCGCGACGACCCGCCGCACCGCGGGTTCGCGTGCCTGCACCGGACGATCGAAGCGCTCCGCCCGAAGTGGCTGCTGCACGGGCACATCCACCCCCACGGCGAGCCGGTACCGGACCGGGTGGTCGGCACGACCCGGATCCGCAACGTGGTGGGCCACCGGATCATGGAGTTCTGATGAAAGAGACCGGCTTCCCCCGCGCCGACGCGGAGAACGACTTCCTCCGCGCCCGCCGGGCCCAGGTGCTCTCGCGGCTTTCGACGTGGCTGCGCCGCGAACCCGACGACGTCAACATCATGCTGCCGTTCCACGAGGTGGTGGAGGCGCTCGGCTACCTCGGCGAGCACCGGATCGGGCTGCGGGTGATCAAGCTGGAGTCGATCGTCGGCACGGTCGACCGCAGCCGCGACTTCGACCGCCGCTTCCGCCCGACGTCGGCGCGGGTCCGCGAACGCTGGGAGCGCCTGGCCCTCGCCGCCCGCCGCGGCGAGGAGATCCCGCCGATCGAGGTCTACCGGGTCGGCGAGCTGCACTTCATCATCGACGGCCACCACCGCGTCTCGGTGGCGCTCGCCCAGGGACTGTCCACAATAGAGGCCATGGTGACGGTGGTCCGCACCAAACTGGACCCGAGCGGCATCCGCCACCGCGGCGACCTGATCGTCAAGGACTACCGGCGGCTGTTCCTGGAGCGCGTCCCGCTGACCGGCCACGCGCGCGCGTCGGTGATCGTGTCGGACCCGTGGGACTACGCGAAGCTGGGCGAGCACGTCGAGGCGTGGGGCTTCCGGTTGATGCAGGACGAAGGCAGGTTCTGCGACCGCGCGAGCGTGGCGCAGCGCTGGTTCGACGAGGAGTTCGTCCCGGTGGTGGGGATGCTCCGGCAGGCGGGGCTGATCGGCGACCGGACGGACGCCGAGGCGTACATGTGGGTGGCGGCGGAGCGGTACCGGCTGATCCGCACCCACCGCTGGGACGACGACGTCATCGAGACGCTGCGGTCACGACGTCACTAGGTGGTAGACCACCAGGGTCTGTTCGGGCCGCTCGGCGACGTGGAACGCGGCGTGCGGCACGGTGATCGGGCCCAGCCGGGGGTGCCGGAGGCGCTTGTGGCCGGCGTGGCTGAACTGGATGTCGTAGTGCGGCCACCACTCGCGCACCTCGGGGCTGGCTTCGGTCAGCTCGGCCACGAGCCGGGTGACGCGCGGGTGGCCCGGGTGCCGCCCGGCGATCGCCCGCAGCCGGGCCAGCACCGCGCGCGCTTCCTGCTCCCAGTCGACCACCACCTCGCGCGCGGCCGCCTCGGTGAACAGCCAGCGTACGACGTTGCCCCCGCGCCCGATGCCCCGGAAGAGTTCCTCGGCGGCGTCGTTGAGCGCGAGGACGTCGTAGCAGATGCCGGTGACGTACGCGGGGTTCTCGCCCAGCAGTGCCGGGACGCCCGCGACCTCGGGCGCGGCTTCTTCGCCCACGCTTTCCCCGGGCGCCGCCGCGCCGCCGGCGAGGCGGTGCAGGTGCTCCTGCTCGGCGCCGGTCAGCCGCAGGGCCCGGGCCAAGGCGTCGAGCACCTGGCCGGAGGGGCGCACGTCGCGGCCCTGCTCGAGGTAGGTGAGCCAGGTGGCGCTGATGCCCGCGAGCAGGGCGAGTTCCTCGCGGCGCAGCCCGGGGGTCCGGCGGCGGCCGGTGGCGGGCAAGCCGGCGTCGGCCGGGGCCAGCCGCTCGCGGCGGCTGCGCAGGAACGCGCCCAGTTCGGTGCCCACCCTGGAACCTCCAGTACCAGAATAAAGGGATTCTGGATACCAGCTTAACGCTCGCCGAGACTCGACCCATGCAAGCTTGGATCGCGAACGAACAGGACGTCTGCCTCTCCGACGTGCCGGAGCCCACGCTCAAGGGCGGTGGCGTGCTGGTGGAGGTGCTCGCCGCGCACGTCCCGGCGTACACGAGAGCGGTGGTGCGGGGCGGCCGGGGCGGTCTGCCGGTCCCCTTGGTCCTGGGACCGTCCTGCGTCGGGCGGGTGCTCGCCGTCGCGCCGGACGTGTTCCACGTCGAGCCGGGCGACATCGTGCTGGACACGGCGCTGCTCGACGCGGGCGGCGGCGACGAGGTCCTGGTGGGCTGGGTCGGCCTGGGCGGCTCCGGTGCCGGCAGCGACCGCACGGAACGCATGCGCAAGGTGTGGCGCGACGGCGTCTTCGCGGAGAAAGCCCTGTGCGCCAAGGAAACCCTCGTGAAGCTGCCCGGCGCGGAGGCCTACCCCGACCCCGCCCGCCTGGCGTTCCTGCCGTGGCTCTGCATCGCCGCCACGGGCCTGCACGCGGGCGGCCCGCTCGCCGGCCGGGACACCGCGGTGATCGGCGCGACCGGGCAGCTGGGCGGCGCGGCGGTGCTGACGGCGCTGGCGGAAGGCGCGGCGACGGTGACGGCGGTGGGCCGCAACGAGGAGGCACTCGGCCGGCTGGCCGCGCTCGATCCGCGCGTCCGCACCCACCGGCTGACCGGCGACCGCACGCTGGACGCGGCCGGGATCGGCCCGGTCGACCTCGCCGTCGACACGCTCGGCGCCACGCCGTCGGCGGCCGCGACCATGGCCGCCTACGACAGCCTGCGCGTCCGCGGCACCCTGGTGCTCGTCGGCGGCGTGCGCCACGACCTGCCCATCCCGTACGGCGACCTGATGCACCGGCGGCTCACCCTGCGCGGCTCCTGGATGAGCGACGAGCGGACGGTGACGACGGTGTGGCAGCTGGTCCGGTCCGGCGTGCTGGACCTTGCGGCGATCGGGCTGCACCCGGTCGGCCTCGACGACCCGGCGGCCGCCCTCGCGCTGGCGGAGCGCACGACCGGCCTCGGGTTCGTCGCCCTCGTCCCCTAGAAGGCCAGCCCCGGGGTCAACGCCACTCGCCGCACCTGGTCGAGGGTCAGTGTCGGCTCCGGGCGCTGGGACGGCGTCTGCAGGTCCTTCCGCTCCGGCTCCCCGGTGTCGTTGGACGACACCCCCACGTACCCCCACGGCGCCGACAACGCCGCCCGGTGGGTCAGCGCCCCGGTGGCCTGGTCGGTCGTCAGCTGCAGCGTTCCCTCCGGCAGGTGCTCCACCGAACAGGAGATCAGGTCGTCGTCCGGCGAACAGCTCGGCGTCACCGAATTCGGCGTCGAGTAGAGGATCACCGACACCGAACCCGTCCCCCGCGCGTCGGTCACCCGGACGCCGGCCCGGAAGGTCGCCTCCCGCGGGGCCTCGCCGATCGGGTCAGCCTCGAAGGCGAACGGGTCGGCCGGTCCGTCGTCGCCGAAGCGCGAGATCCGCGCGTCCGGCGGCAGCAGGGGCCGCAGCGCGTGTTCCAGCACGCAGCTCAGCCGGTCGGTGATCGCGGTGCGGGTGTTCGACGTCGCCGGGCAGGGCGGGTCCGCGACCTCGGCCCGCCGCGGCAGCACCACCACCGCCAGCCCGAGGGCCAGCACGACGACGCCCACCGCCACCGCGCCGGTGAGGAGGTGGCGGCGCCGGGAAAGGCGGGCCGCCGAGAGCACTTCCTCGCCGGACAGGCCGATCGGCGGCTCGCCTTCCGTCACGTACGTCGTCAGGACCGACCGGATGTCCTCCATCACGACTCCTCCGTCGTCGGCGCCGGCAGGGCCGCGCGCAACGCCTCGACCCCGCGGGAGGTCTGGGACTTGACCGTTCCTTCCGCCACCCCGAGCAGCGCCGCGACTTCGCCGACCGGGAGGTCTTCGAGGAACCGCAACACCACCATCGCGCGCTGCCGCGGCGTCAACCCGCCCAGCGCGCGCTCGACGTCGAGGCGCAACAACGCGTCCCGGCCCGGTGGTGACTCGCGCTCCGGCACCGAAGACGTCACGTACTCGCGCCCGGAGACCCGCCGCCCGGCCAGGAACAGGTTCAGCAGGATGCGGCGCGCGTAGGCGTCCACTGTGTCCGGCCGGACCCGGCGCCAGCGCCGGTACAGCTGGACGAACATGGCCTGGACCAGGTCTTCGGCCGCATGCCAGTCCCCGCTGAGCGCGAACGCCACCCGGCGGAACCGCTGGACCCGCGCGGCGAAGTACTCGCTGAAATCGACGTCTCTCGACACCCCCTTATTAGTGCGTGGAGCCCCGGAAAGGTTCAAGCGTCCCCCGTGCGAGCTACCCGCGGGTGTCCGCTCGATGGTGACGATTCCCGGCCGCCGCATCCCTAGCGTTCGACACAGCCGCGGAACAGGCCGCGGACGAGGCGAAGGGGTTCTCATGAGGATCGTTTGGCAGCTGCTGACGGTGGCGGCGGTGGCGTTCGCCGGGCAGCTGTGTGTTGCCGCGGTGGACGGAAACCCGTGGCTCACCCTGTTCTTCGGCGGCCTGACCGCCGTGCTCGCGGCCCTCGCCTACCGCTGGGTGGTGCGGAAGACCGAGCACCGCCCCGTCACCGAGCTGGCCGGGCCGGGGGCCCGGCGCGCGCTCGGCCGGGGGACGCTGGTCGGGATCGCCCTGTTCGCGGCCGTCATCGCGAACATCGCCCTCCTCGGGGACTACGAGATCCGCGGCTGGGGCACCGTGCCGGGGGCGCTCGGGCTCGTCGGTTTCATGGCCGCGGCCGCGGTGACGGAGGAACTGCTGTTCCGCGGCATCCTGTTCCGGTTCGTCGAGAAGTGGACCGGCACCTGGCTCGCCCTCGTGCTGAGCGGGCTGGTGTTCGGCCTGATGCACCTGTTCAACGAGCACGCGAGCCTGTGGGGCGCCATCGCCATCGCCATCGAAGGCGGCGGCCTGCTGACTTCGGCGTACATCGCGACGCGCAAGCTGTGGCTGCCGATCGGCCTGCACTTCGGCTGGAACTTCGCCGGGGCGGGGCTGTTCGGCACGGTGGTCTCCGGCCAGGGCGCTTCGCAGGGGCTGCTGGACGCGGCCACCTCCGGGCCGTCGATCCTCACCGGTGGCGACTTCGGGCCCGAGGGCTCTCTCTATTCGGTGCTGTTCTGCGTCCTGGCGACGTGCGTGTTCCTGTGGCTGGCCCACCGGCGCGGCCGCCTGGTGCCCCGCCGCCGCGCCGAGCGGACCGGCGACGTCACTACACTTCCCGCGTGATCGAGCACCGGGCGGCACTGGCGCGGTGGCGCCGGCTGGACGTCGTGATCCGTGATCTGCCCGTCGGGCTGCTGTTACTGGCCGGGTCGTTCCTGCCCGTGCTCCAAGGCCACGGGACGCAGGTCGGCGGCGTGCCGGACCGCCCCTTCGACGCGCTGGCCGTCGTGGTGATCGCCCTCGAAAGCCTGCCGCTCGCCGTGCGACGGCGGTGGCCCGCGGTGAGCCTGACGCTGGTGGCGCTCGGCTTCGCCGTCGACCAGCTCCTCGGGTACCACACGGTCGCCGCCGCCGCGCTCGGCTTCGCGCTGGTGAGCGCCGGCGCCCACCTCGAGCGGCGCCGGCGCACCACCGCGGCCGTGCTCTCGGTGGCGTACGTGGCGCTGGCGATCACGCTCTCCCGGCTCGGTTCGGAGCCGGTCTCGGAGTTCGTGACGTTCTACCTGCTGCTGGCGTTCGCGTGGGGCATCGGGGCCTGGCTGCGCCGGACCCGCGCCGCCGAAGCCCGGCACCGCCGCCGCGTCGCCGAGGACACCCGGGCCGCCGAACGCACCACCATCGCCCGCGAGCTGCACGACGTCGTCACCCACCACGTGACGGCGATGGTCGTGCAGGCCGAGGCGGCCCGGTACCTGACCGCGGCACCGGAGCGGCTCGACCAGACCTTGACCGCGATCACCGACACCGGCCGCCGGGCCATCACCGACCTGCGGCACCTGCTGGACCTGCTCAACCCCGACCACGGGACCGAGGTCAACGGCTTTTCGGGGGGTCCGGGTGGCGGAGCCCCCGGCTCGGGGCGAAGCCCCGGATATCACAGCGGCTTTTCGGGGGTTCCGGGTGGCGGAGCCCCCGGCTCGGGGCGAAGCCCCGGAGGTCACAGCGGCTTTTCGGGGGTTCCGGGTGGCGGAGCCCCCGGCTCGGGGCGAAGCCCCGGAGGTCACAGCCGGCCGTCGCCGGGCGGGCTCGGCTCGCTCGTCGAGCAGGCCCGCCAGGCCGGGCAGCCGGTGGAGTTCACCGAGGAGGGCACGCCCGCGGAGTCGGCGGGCAGCGCCGACCTGGTGGCCTACCGGGTGGTCCAGGAGGCACTGACGAACGCCCTCAAGCACGCGCGCGGCAGCCGGACCGCCGTCGAAGTGCACCACGGCGACCGGGAAATCGCGGTGGCGGTCAGCACGAACGGGACCGCGAGCGTGTCACCCGGCGGCAGCGGCCGCGGGCTCGCCGGGCTCCGGGAGCGGGTCGGCGTGCTGGGCGGCGACTTCAGCGCCGGCCACGACGACGGCGGCGGCTTTGTCGTCCGCGCCCGGATCCCCACCGGGAACCCGTCGTGAGCGCGCCGATCCGGGTCCTCGTCTGCGACGACCAGATGCTCATCCGCACCGGGCTGGTGACGATCATCGGCGCCCAGCCCGGCTTCGAGGTGGTCGGCGAGTGCGGCGACGGCCGCGCCGCGGTGGACCTGGCCGCCCGGCTGCACCCGGACGTCGTCGTGATGGACGTGCGCATGCCGGTGCTCGACGGCATCGAGGCCACCCGCCTGCTGGCCGGGGCCGGCGTGCCGCACCCGGTCAAGGTGCTCGTGCTGACGACGTTCAACCTCGACGAGTACGTCTACGAGGCGCTGCGCGCGGGCGCCAGCGGCTTCCTGCTGAAGGACGCGCCACCGGACCGGCTGCTGCACGGGATCCGGACGGTGGCCACCGGCGCGGCCCTGCTCGACCCCGAGGTGACGCGCCGGCTGGTGGGCCGGTACGGCGCCCGGATCCGGCCCGCCGACGACGCCGCACCGGAAGTCCCGCTGACCCCGCGGGAGCTGGAGGTCCTCCGCCTCCTCGCGGACGGCCTGTCCAACAGCGAAATCGCGGAACGGCTCTTCATCAGCCAGGAAACGGTGAAGACGTTCGTCTCGCGCATCCTGACCAAACTGGACCTGCGCGACCGCGTCCAGGCGGTCGTCTACGCCTACCGGCACGGCCTGGTGACGTGACCGGGAGCCCGGTCACGTCACCAGGAACCGCTACATGTGCACGGCGCCCGGCGCCGCTTCGCCCTTCGGGACGCCCGGGCGCAGCAGCAGGCCGCTGAGCACCGCGCCGGCCACGTAGATCACCGCGGCCCAGGTGAACGCCGTGGTGTAGCTCTCGATGGCCGCCTCGGCCGCCAGCTGCGGCGTCGGGGTCTTGCCCTCGATGAAGGCCGCGGCCGCGTTGCCCGCCAGCGTCGAAAGCAGCGCCGTGCCGATCGATCCGCCGACCTGCTGCATCGTGTTCACCGCCGCGGACGCGACACCCGAGTCGTGCGCCTCGACGCCGAAGGTCGCGACGCTCATCGCCGGCGCCATGGCCAGCCCGATGCCGAAGCCCATCACCAGGAGCGGGCCGAGGACGCCGGAGGCGTACGTGCTGTCGAGACCGATGCCGCTCAGCCAGAACAGGCCGGCGGCCGCGATCGCCATGCCGGTGGGCACCAGGGGCCGGGGGCCGAACCGCGGCAGCAGCACCGCGGTCGCCGTGGTGGCCGACAGCATCAGCGTCGCCACCATCGGCAGGAACCCGACGCCGCTCTGGATCGGCGTGAACTGCAGGTTCTGCTGCACGTAGAAGGTCAGGAACAGGAAGATCGCGAACATCCCGATGGCGAGCAGGAACATCGCCAGGTAGGAGCCGCCGCGGTCCCGGTCGAGCAGTACGCGCAGCGGCAGCAGCGGGTGCTCGACGCGCTGCTGCAGCCACACGAACACGCCCAGCAGCACCACGCCGGCGGCCAGGAAGCCCCAGACCGACACCGACGACCAGGAGTCCGACTCGGCGTTCGCGAAGCCGTAGACCAGCGCGAACAGACCGGCCGACGCCGTCACCGTGCCCGGCAGGTCGAGCTTCGGCCGCGGGCCTTCGTCCTTCTGGTTGCGCAGCAGGACCGAGCTGCCCGCGAACGCGATGACCGCGAAGATGATGTTGACGAACATGCACCAGCGCCAGTCGAGGTACTCGGTGAGCACGCCGCCGAGCAGCAGCCCGACCGCCGCGCCGCCACCGCCGATGGCGCCGAACACGCCGAACGCGCGGCCGCGCTCCTTCGGGTCGGTGAACGTCGTGGTCAGCAGCGAAAGCGTGGCGGGCGCGAGCAGCGCGCCGAACACGCCCTGTGCCGCCCGGGCGACCAGCAGCATCTCGATGTTGGTCGCCGCACCCCCGAGCGCGGACACCGCGGCGAAGCCGGCCAGGCCGACGAGGAGGGCGTTCTTGCGGCCGAAGAGGTCCGCGAGCCGCCCGCCGAGCAGCAGCAGGCTGCCGAACGCGAGCGCGTAGGCCGTGACGACCCACTGCCGGGCGTCGTTGGAGAAGCCCAGGTCGACCTGGGCCGACGGCAGCGCGATGTTCACGACGGTCGCGTCCAGCACGACCATCAGCTGCGCGATGCCGATCATCACCAGGATCAGCCAGCGTCTGGTGTGGTGCGGGTTCTCAGGGTCTTCGCTGACGCGCGTGTCCCCCGACGGCGCGGCAGCGAGTGTGGACTCGGACATGAAGGATCCTCACAGAACGTGATCGGAAGACTATGTGGAGTAGGTATCTCCCCTTACTCGCCCCAAGGTACACAAGAAGCGGAGAGGGCGCCTCTACTTGACGCGTTAGACTGGACGGCATGGCACGGGACGCTGGTCCCGCCGCACCGGCGCGGCCGCTGCGGCGTGACGCTGAACTCAACCGCCGTCGCATCCTCGCGTCGGCCCGCGAGGTGTTCGGCCGGCGCGGGCTCGAAGCCACGCTGGACGACATCGCCCACCACGCCGGCCTCGGCGTCGGCACCGTCTACCGCCGCTTCCCCAGCAAGGAACACCTGGTGGAGGCCATGTTCGCCGAGCGGATGGCGGAGATCGGCGACCTCGCCGTGGCGGCGCTGAAGGCCGAGGACGCGTGGCAAGCGTTCGTCGACTTCACGTGGCAGGCGGCCGAGCTGCACTCCACCGACCGCGGGCTGCGCGAGATCATGCTGTCCAACCAGTTCGGCCACGACCACGTCGCCGAAAAGAAAGCCCGCATGGTGCCGTTGATCACAAAACTCATCGAGCGGGCCCAGGCGGCCGGCGGCCTGCGGCCGGACTTCGCCCCTTCGGACATGGCGATGGTGCACATGATGGTCGGTTCGGTGGTGGAGTTCACGTGCGCGGTGGACCCGGACCTCTGGCGGCGTTCCCTCGCCATGCTGCTGGACGGGCTCCGCGCCCAGCCCGGCAAGCCGTCGGCGCTGCCCCACCCACCGCTCAGCGAGCGCGAGGTCGACGAGGCGATGTCCTGCTGGCGCCCCTGACACACAGCAGCGCCGGTGATCGCAGGATCACCGGCGCAGGGCGGAACTCATCACTCGGACGGGATGACCGCCCACAGGATCAGGTAGGCCACGAACTGCGGCCCGGGCAGCAGGCAGGACAGCACGGCGAGCAGCCGCACGGTGCCGGGCTTCATGCCGTAGCGCTGGGCGAGACCCGCGCAGACGCCGCCGATCATGCGGCCGTGACGCGGACGGGACAGCCTGCGGGTGACCGGTGCGCTCATCGTCTTTTCCCTTTCCTCGAAGTTCCGATACCTCCACTTCACCACCGGAGTACCCGCTTCCGCATCGCTCGCGGGATGGATCGCTCCCTTAGGGGACGGCAAAACCGAAAATCGTTCAGATGACCGGCGAAACCGCCGTGCGCGCACCGAAAACCACCTGAGCAGGGCAGTTGTCGCGAACGGCCGGAAAAAGATTGAGAGATGTCCCCGTCAGGGCTGGTTTTTCGGCGCGATCCGGTGATACTTGCACCCCGTGTACCCGCGTCCGAAAAGCTTGGCCGTCGCGATGCTCTGCGCCCTCCTCACCGGTGGCTGCGCCACCACCCAGGCCGCGCCCGAGCGGGATTCCGGGCCGACACCGCTGACCGCCGCCGCCGCGCTCGGCGACTTCGGCAGCATCGACTACTGCAGCCTGCTGAACGTGCCCGAGGTGGCGCCCGGCGCGGTCGCCCTGCCGACGTTCGAGGACTGCCACGTCACCGCCGGAGCGCGCACGATCCTCGTCGGGCCGCTGGCATTCGATTCGGACCCGAACATCAAGCCCTACGCCTACCTCGGACCGGTCCCCGACGGCGTCGCGGTCCAGCAGTCGATGTTCAACGACCGCAGCGCGTGCACCCGCGCCATCACCTTCGCCGACGGCACCCGGCTCGACCTGTCGGTCACCGACGACGCCGGCGACCAGGCCGACCGCTGCGGCGTCGCGGACGCCGTCGTCGGCTCGGCACTGACCGCGATCACCGCGCGCAAGGTCGGCCGGCTGACGTTCCCGGAGCGCTCGTGGGGCCGGGTGGCGCCGTGCGTCCCGCTCGGCAACCGCGACCTCGACGCCGCGGCCGGCCCCGGCACCCAGCCGACGATCGGCCTGTCGGGGCACAGCTGCATCCGCGGCAAGGTGAGCTTCAAGCTGACGGTGGAGACGACCGAGCCGGACGGCCCGGCCGAACAGCTCGGCGGCCGCGACGCCCGCGTGCGCGTGGCCGGCGCGTTCTGCCTGGTCGACACGACCCAGCCGGCCCCGGGCCTGCCGGGCCGGCGCGAACTGGCCGAGATCAGCGTGGTGGAGACGGCCGGCACCGCGGGCGACGGCACGTGCGCCCTCGCCCGCGCCGCGGCCGGCTCGATCTTCCCCCGCCTCCCCACGCCCTGACACCTCGTGAGTGGTAATTCGGGTTAGAACCCGAATTACCACTCACGACTGGCTGCGGCAGACCTAGTCCTCGTAGGTGAGGTTCTTGCCGTTCGAGGGGTCGAACAGCTTGATCTTGTCCGCGTCGTACCAGACCTCGAGGTCGGCGTTCTCCGCTGCCGACGACTCCGCCGACAGCCGCGCCACGATCTGGGACTCCGCGCCCGGGACGTCGGACGAACCGCTGTCCGCGGCCAGCTCCGCCAGCTCCTCGGACGTCGCCGTCTCGCCTTCCAGGGTGAAGTGGGCGAACTTCTCCGAGCCCATGGACTCGAGCACGTCGATGTGCGCGGTGAACGTGCCGCCGCCGGCCTTCTGGCCGGCTTCGACGAGCGCCGCGTCCTCGAAGTGCTCCGGCCGGATGCCGACGATGACGTCGCGGGGCGCGTTCGCCTTCTCCACCAGCTGCCGGACGCGGTCGGTGAGCGGCGTCGTGCCCAGCGCACTCCGCAGCTCGTTGTTCTCCAGCGTCGCCGGGATGAAGTTCATCGACGGCGAGCCGATGAACCCGGCCACGAACAGGTTCGCCGGGTTGTCGTAGAGGAACTGCGGCGAGCCGATCTGCTGCACGTACCCGGCCCGCAGCACCACGACCCGGTCGCCCAGGGTCATGGCCTCGGTCTGGTCGTGCGTCACGTACAGCGTCGTCGTGCCGAGCTGCTTCTGGATCTTCGACACCGACGTCCGCATCTGGCCGCGCAGCTTGGCGTCCAGGTTGGACAGCGGCTCGTCCATCAGGAACGCCTTCGGGCTGCGGACGATCGCCCGGCCCATCGCGACGCGCTGGCGCTGGCCACCGGAGAGGTTGGCCGGCTTGCGGTCGAGGTGCGCGGTCAGGTCGAGGATCTTCGCCGCCTCTTCGACCTTCGCCCGCACCGTCTTGTCGTCGACCTTGGCCAGCCGCAGCGGGAAGGCCATGTTCTCCCGCACGCTCATGTGCGGGTAGAGCGCGTAGGACTGGAACACCATCGCGATGTCCCGGTCCTTCGGGGCCTTCTCGTTGACGCGCTGTCCGTCGATCCGCAGCTCGCCGGAGGAGATGTCCTCCAGGCCGGCCACCATGTTCAGCGTCGTCGACTTCCCGCAGCCGGACGGGCCGACCAGGATGATGAACTCGCCGTCGGCGATGGTGATGTCCACTTCGGACACGGCGAGGGCGCCGTCGGGGTACTTCTTCGACACCTTGTCGAGCACGATCTCTGCCATAGCGCTACCCCTTCACCGCACCGGAGGTCAGCCCCGCCACGATGCGACGCTGGAAGAACAACACGAACACAATGATCGGGATGGTGATCACGACCGCGGCCGCGCACACCTGCCCGGTCGGGTCCTCGAACTGCGAAGACCCGGTGAAGAACGACAGCGCCGCCGGCACCGTGCGCGACGCCGTGGTGGACGTCAGCGAGATGGCGAACAGGAAGTCGTTCCAGCAGAAGATGAACACCAGGATCGCCGTGGTGAACACGCCCGGCGCGGCCAGCGGCGCGATCACCCGGCGGAACGCCTGTGCCGGCGTCGCGCCGTCCATCTTCGCCGCCTTTTCCAGCTCCCACGGGATTTCCCGGAAGAACGCCGACAGCGTGTAGATCGACAGCGGCAGCGCGAACGTGATGTAGGGCAGGATCAGCCCCGGCCACGTGTCGAACAGCCCGAGGTTCCGCTCGATGTTGAACAGCGGCGTCACCAGCGACACCTGCGGGAACATCGCGATCAGCAGCGACAGCCCGACGAGCAGCTGCTTGCCGGGGAAGTCCAGCCGCGCGATCGCGTACGCGGCCATCGTGCCCAGCACCACCGCGATCACGGTCGAGATGATCGCGATGCCGATCGAGTTCACCAGCGCCAGCAGGAACTCCGACGTCTGGAAGATGTCCGCGTAGTTCTGCCAGGTCCACGACTGCGGGATGAACGCCCCGTCGGTCAGCGTGTCCTTGGTCTTGAACGACAGCGAAACCACCCAGAGCACCGGCACCAGCGCGAACACCAGCACGAGGATGTCGACCAGGCCCCACCTGACCTTGCGGCCGGTCGTGACGGTTCCCATCGTCATCAGCGCTTACCCCCTGTGTCCGATCCGGGTGCGGCCGTGCCGAACACCTTGATGAAGATGAAGGCGATGATCGCCACCGTGATGAAGATCAGCACCGCCATCGTCGACCCGATGCCGAGGTTGAGGCCCTTGACCAGGTTGTCGTAGGTCTGCATCGACACCGAGCCGGTGTCCTGCGCGCCGTTGGTGAGCACGTAGATGTTGTCGAAGATGCGGAACGCGTCGAGCGTGCGGAACAGCAGCGCCACCAGGATCGCCGGTTTCATCACCGGCAGCATCACCTTGGTGAACCGCTGCCACGCGCTCGCGCCGTCCATCGCCGCCGCCTTGAGCAGGTCGTCCGGCACCAGCGCCAGGCCGGCCATCAGCAGCAGCGCCATGAACGGCGTGGTCTTCCACACCTCGGCGCCGATGATGATGAACAGCGACGGCCACTGCTCGGTGAGCGGGGCCGCGTCGGAGGCGAGGAAGTTCGCCAGGTAGCCGGTCTTCGGCGTCCAGGCGTAGTACCACGAGAACGCCGCGACGACCGTGACGATGCCGTACGGGATCAGCGCGACGGTGCGGACCAGGCCGCGGCCGACGAGCGTCCGGTGCATGATCAGCGCCAGCGCCATGCCGAGCACGAACTCGATCGCCACCGACACGACGGTGAGGAACATCGTGGTGCCGAAGGCCGTCCACCAGTACGAACTGGACAGCACGGCGCCGTAGTTGTCGAAGCCGACGAACTCCTGCTGCGCCGGGAAGCGCAGGTCGTACCGCTGCAGCGACAGCCAGATCGAGTAGAGGATCGGGTAGCCGGTGACCGCGATCATCACGATGAACGCGGGCGCGCACAGCCACAGCCCGAGCCGCCGCTCGGCCTTCTTCCCTTCGGAAAGGACGGGCTTGCCCTTCTTGTGCGACGTCGCCTCCCCGGCGACGGTGGCCCCGGCGGTGTCTGCCGGTGTCGAGTCCTGGACGGTCACGGGATCACTCCCTTCGACTGGAGCGCGTCACCGAGCTGCTCGCGCAACTTGGCCGCGGTGGCCTGCGGGTCGATGTCCGACGGCGGCGAAAGGATCTTCGAGATGACCGTCGAGGCGTTCTGGTACGCCGGGGTCAGCGGGCGCACCGCCGCCGTCTTCAGCGCGGCGAGGATCGCGTCGCGCATCGGGTACTGGATCGCCATGTTCGGGTTGTCGGCCGAAGCCGGCTTGCCCGGGTCGAGCGGGACGTCGTTGTGGTACACCGATTCGATGCTCGGCGGCACGCCGTCGTTGATCGCCGAGATCTTCTGGCTTTCCGGGCTGCGCAGGCACAGCGCCGCCTCGAAGGCCTCCGGCTTGTGCTGCGAGTACGTGCTGACCGCCAGGTCGAACCCGCCGATCGTGGTCCGGGCGGGCAGCCCGGCCTTGGCCTCCGGGTAGACCGCCCACTTGAAGTGCGGGAGGTCCGCCTTCTTGTCCTTGGCGTAGGCGGCGTAGACGTACGGCCAGTTGAGCTGGAACCCGGCCTGGCCGCGCTGGAACGCCTGCCGGATGTCGTCTTCCTTCATGTTGCTCAGCGACGGGTCGGTGAGCCCGGAGGTCGAGACCTTCTTGAGCAGCTCCAGCGCCTGCACCGCGCCTTCGTCCATGACCACGGACTTGCCGTCGTCGGACAGGATGTGCCCGCCCATCGAGGCGACCAGCGTGTTGTAGAAGACGACCAGGCCTTCGTACTGCGCGCCGGTGAACACGATCTCGTAGGGCTTGCCCTGGCCCTTGAGCTCCTGGGCCTTCTGCATCATCTCGTCCCAGGTCGCCGGCGGCTTCGGCGTCACCCGGTCGTCGTACCAGAGCAGCTGGACGTTGGTGTTCTTCGTGGCCGCGTACAGCTTCCCGTTGTGGGTGGCGGTGTCGAGCGGGCCCTGCAGGACGCCCGCCGACGCCTCCGCCTTGTTCCGGCCGGTCCATTCCTCGGCCCAGCCGGCTTCGGCGAACTCCGAGACCCACGTGACGTCGAGGCCCAGGATGTCCATGGCGGTGTCACCCGCCGCCAGCCGGCGGGCCATCTGCAGCCGCTGGTCGTCCGCTCCGCGCGGGAGCTTGTTGTAGACGATTTCGTACTTGCCGGCCGCCTTCTGGTTGCAGCCGTCGACCACCTTCTGGAAGTTGTCCTCGGGCGACATGTAGATGTTGATCTTGAGCCCGGAACTCGTCGCGCAACCGGCGAGCATGCCGGTCACCAGTGCCCCTGCCCCCAGCAGGACGGCGGTGCGGCCGGGCGACCGTCCTCGTTTGCCCGCGCCGATCCTCTTCCCCATAAGGCCTCCTCACCCGCGTGCACGCCGGTTACCGCGGTACCCGACGATGGGCACCGCGACGCGATGAGGCGAAACCGCGCCAGCACCCCGACGTGCTAGTGCTCGGGCCGCCGCGCTGTGGGGCGAGGCCGCCCGACTGGTGTCGGCCAACTTATGCCGGGCGATCACACCCCGCAAGCAGTATCGGTAACGATCCAGCGCACCGCGCGCCGAACCGTGATTCTCCGCCGGTGAAACCGGAGTTTTTCAGGGGTTCACCGACGGCGGTTTCAGCGCCAGTTTGGCCAGCAGTTCCCGGCCCCGTTCGGCCGAGCGCGGCTGGCACAGGACGTCGTAGCGGCCGGCGACGAGCTGGCTCGCCGAGGAGAAGTCCCGGCGGTGACCCCGCGACATGCTGTACCCGATCGCGGCGAACATCAGCCCGGACAGCACCCCGAGCACGACCCCGGTCAGCACCTGCAACGCGAAGCCCTGGTTGACGAACAACCCCAGCAGCAGGCCCGCGAACAGGCCGAACCAGGCCCCGGACACCGCGCCGGTGCCGAGCACCCGGCCCCAGGACAGCCGGCCGATCACGCGCTCGACGAGCATCAGGTCGACCCCGACGATCGTGACGTCGCCGACGGCGAACTCGCTTTCGGCGAGGAAGTCGACCGCCTGCTGTGCCTCGCCGTAGGTCGCGTACGACCCGATCGGCCAGCCGGTCGGCGGCGTCGGCAGCCGCGGCAGGCCACCGGGCGCCCGCCCCCCGCCAAAGGGACTACTCACCATCATCACCTGCGCACTCGTGGGTCCGGGCGTCCATCTTGTCAAGAACGCCCGGACGGTGCGAGCCGCTTACCCCGAAAGGCCGGGCACGATTTGTCGACAGAGCGACAAAGCGCGTCAGGACCGCGATTTGTACTCCCGCAGCAGGCCGCGGCTGATGATGGTCTTCTGGATCTCGCTGGTGCCCTCGCCGATGAGCAGGAACGGCGCCTCGCGCATCAGGCGCTCGATCTCGTACTCCTTGGAGTACCCGTAGCCGCCGTGGATCCGGAAGGCGTCCTGCGTGACCTCCGCGCAGTACTCGGACGCGATCAGCTTCGCCATCCCGGCCTCGACGTCGTTGCGCGCGCCGGAGTCCTTGAGCCGGGCCGCGTTGACCATCATCAGGTGCGCCGCCTCGACCTTGGTCGCCATCTCGGCCAGCTTGAACGCCACGGCCTGGTGCTCGGCGATCGCCTTGCCGAACGTCTTGCGCTGCTGGGCGTACTCCACCGCCAGCTCGAACGCCCGGATCGAGATGCCGCAGGCGCGCGCCGCGACGTTCACGCGGCCGACCTCGACACCGTCCATCATGTACGCGAAGCCCTTGCCCGGCGCCTCGCCGAGCACCATGTCGGCGCCGATCTTGAAGCCGTCGAAGACCGCCTCGGTCGTGTCGACGCCCTTGTAGCCCATCTTGTCGATCTTGCCGGGGATGGTCAGGCCCGGCGCCACCTCGCCGAAGCCCTCCGGCTTCTCGACCAGGAACGTCGTCAGGTTCTGGTGGGGCTTCTCGGCGCCTTCGTCCGTGCGGACCAGCAGCGCGATCAGGTTGGACGACCCGCCGTTGGTCAGCCACATCTTCGAGCCGTCGATGACGTAGCCGTCGTCGGTCCTCTTCGCCTTCGTCTTGATGGCGGCGACGTCCGAGCCGAGGTCGGGCTCCGACATGGAGAACGACCCGCGGACCTCGCCGGTGGCCATCCGCGGCAGGAAGTGCCGCTTCTGCGCCTCGGTGCCGTGGCGGGAGATCATGTGCGCCACGATGAAGTGCGTGTTGATCACGCCGGACACGCTCATCCAGCCCCGCGCGATCTCCTCGACGACCAGCGCGTAGGTCAGCAGCGACTCGCCGAGCCCGCCGTACTCCTCCGGGATGGTGATCCCGAACAGGCCCATTTCCTTCATGCCCTCGACGATGTCGGCGGGGTAGGTGTCGGCGTGCTCGAGCTCCTGCGCGTGCGGGATGACCTCCTTGTCCACGAACTGGCGGACGGTCGCGAGGATCTCCGACTGCACGTCGGTCAGGCCGGCGGTCTGGGCGAGACGGGCCATCACGGCTCCCTTTCCGGAGTACGACGCCGCTCCCGGCGCTGGGTTACCGGTGAGTATGACCCGAAAGCCCCGACCCTGCTATGAGGGCGCTCACGCTCAGCGGCTCCGGGCCCGTAAAGTTCGGGAAGAGGGGAGAGATCATGACTTATCCGCAGGACCCGAACAACCCGTACGGCCGGCAGCCGCCGCCTTCGGGCGGCTACCAGCAGCCCGGTTACGGCCAGCAGTACCCGCCCGGCGGCTACCCGCAGTACTCGCAGTACCCCGGCTATCCCGGGATGCCGCAGGCGGAAGGCCCGGGGCTCGCCGTCGGCTCGCTGGTCTGCTCGGTCATCGGCCTGGTCGTGTGCTTCCTCATCGGCATCGCGGGCGTCGTCATGGGGCACATCGCCTACGGCAAGGCCAAGCGCGGGGCGGCGGACGGGCAGGGCCTCGCACTGGCGGGGATCATCATCGGCTACGCCTCGATCGTGCTGCAGATCGGAGGCTTCGCCTTCGCGCTCGGCCTCGGCTACCTGGGCCATTTCGGCGATCCCGGCTGACCGGGCCGCCGGGGCGCCCCCCGTTTCCACGCTATCGGCGACCACCGACAATTCCGCCGCACCGTCGGCCTCCCACCCGCACCGAGGGGATCCGTCATGACCGACCCGTCCGGGGACAAGGACCGCCCGGCCGCCGACCCGACCGCGGCGGCGTACGACCCGCCGGCACCGGCGGACCCCGCGCCGTACGAGCCGGAGAACTACGACGCGCCGTCACCCGACGCGACGATCGGCGACGCGCCTCCGGCGGACACCACAGCGACCACGGCCGCCGACGTCCCCGCCGCCGCGGACCCGGCGACCGCCGCCGCCGACGTCCCGGCCGCCGCGGACCCGACGACCGCCGCCGCGGAGCAGCCCGGCCAGCTGCCGCCCGGGGCGTTCGAAACCCCGGCGGCCTACATCCCGGGAACGCCGTACGTGCCCCCGGGGCAGCCGGTCCCCCAGGCCTACCAGCAGCAGCCGTATCCGCCGGCCTACGGTCAGCCGTACGCGGGGCCCTACGGCCCGCCCGCGCCGTTCGGGCAACCGAATCCCGGCCAGCCGCGCGCACAGGACAACGCGCTGGCGATCGGCGCCCTCGTCTGCTCGATCCTGGGCTTCTGCTCCGGCGTCACCGCGCTGGCCGGGCTCGTCATGGGCCACATCGCCCTGAGCAAGACCAACCGCGGCGAAGCGGGCGGCCGCGGGCTGGCCACGGCCGCGGTGATCGTCGGCTACGTCGTGATCGCGCTGTGGGCCGGGTTCTTCACCACCCTGATCATCCTGGGCACGAACGGCTACCTGGACTAGTCCGCCGACGGCAGCACCGCGTCGCCGGGGCTGCGCGGCGAGGGCGTCGAGTGGCCGTTCACCTCCGGCTTCGGCTCGGCCGGCTCCGGCTTCGGCTCGGCCGCCGGAGCGGCCGGCTTCGGCGTCTGCGCGTCGAGGAACCGCAGCAGTTCCACCGGGAACGGCAGCACCAGCGTCGAATTCTTCTCCGACGACACCTGCACCACGGTCTCCAGCAGCCGCAGCTGCAGCGCCGAAGGGGTGTCGGCCATCGTCGCCGCGGCCTGCGCGAGCTTGTGGGACGCCTGCAGCTCACCGTCGGCGGAGATGACGCGTGCGCGCCGTTCCCGCTCCGCCTCGGCCTGCCGCGACATCGAGCGCTTCATCGCCTCCGGCAGCGCGACGTCCTTGATCTCGACGCGGTCGATGTGGATGCCCCAGTCGAGCGCCGGGCTGTCGATCATCAGCTCCAGGCCCTCGTTGAGGCGCTCGCGGTTGGAGAGCAGGTCGTCGAGCTCGCTCTTGCCGATGATCGAGCGCAGCGACGTCTGCGCGACCTGGCCGACCGCCGACCGGTAGTCCTGCACGTTGACCGCCGCGACGACCGGGTCGATGACCTTGAAGTAGACGACGGCGTCGACCCGGACGGTGACGTTGTCGCGGGTGATGCCGTCCTGGGCGGGGATCGGCATGGTCACGATCTGCATGTTGACCTTCTGGAGCCGGTCCGCGAACGGCACGAGCACCGCCAGCCCGGGTTCGCGGACCCGCGACCGCACCCGGCCGAACCGGTAGATCAGGCCGCGTTCGTACTGCCGCACGACGCGCACGCTGGACGCGAGCCACACTCCGCCCGCGAGGACGACGGCGCCGATGATCTCCACCACCATGGCTGCTCCCGGGGTTGGCGTTTCCCCCTGAAAGCCCAGCGTACGCCCGCCTGACAGCTGACGAAACGCGTTGGACGCGGCTGCCAGGCTGGGATGGTGACCGATCTTCGCATCCCGCCGCTGTTCGCCGCCCGCGCGCCGAAGGTGCTCGGCCCCGAGGCCGTCCCCTGGCTGGCCGCCCTGCCAGGGCTCGCCGCGGAGTACGCCCGGAAGTGGGACCTGACGTTCGAGGGCGCGGCCATGCACGGCTACGTCGGCGTGGTGCAGCCCGCGCGCCTGCCCGACGGCACGCCGGTGGTGCTGAAGCTGGGCTGGCGGGACGCCGAATCCGCCGACGAGCCGCTCGCACTGTCCACATGGGCCGGCCGGGGTGCGGTGCTGCTGCTGGATTCCGCGCCGGACGACGGCGTCCTGCTGCTCGAACGGCTCGACGCCGGGCGCACCCTCGACGACCTCCCGCTGCGCTCGGCGATCCCGCTCATCGGCGAGCTGGCGCGGCGGCTGGCCGTCCCCGCACCGGCGTCCCTGACCCGGCACCTGCGCACCGAGGCGGCGCGGCTGACCGAGGAACTCCCCCGCCGCTGGGCCGAACTCGGCGAGCCGTTCGAGAAGCGGCTGGTCGACGACGCCGTCGCGATCTGCCGCGAGCTCGGGCCGTCGGCGGGTGAACTGCTGGTGAACGAGGACCTGCACTTCGAGAACGTGCTGGCGGGCACCCGCGAGCCGTGGCTCGTCATCGACCCCAAACCACTGGCCGGCGACCTCGAGTGGGGTGTCATCCCGCTGTTCTGGAACCGCTTCACCGAGTCCACACTGGACGAACGGTTCGCGCTGATCGTCGCGTCGCACGAGCTGGACGCCGAGAAGGCGCGGGCCTGGACGCTCGTGCGAGCCGTCCAGAACTGGATCTGGATGCTCGAAGAGTACGAAGAGACCGGCGAAGACAGCGACGACCCGGCCTTCGTCACAGTGGCGGAAATCGCTCCCTGGGCAGCCAGCCGATAGTGTCACCGGTATGGCCGCGGTCAACAGGGTTTTCGCAGCTCAGCTGTCCGGGTTGCCGGTTTTCGGGCCGGACGGCGAGTCGATCGGCCGCGTCCGCGACCTGGTCGCCGGCCTGCGCCTGGACGCGCAGCCGCCGCGGATCCTCGGCCTGGTCGTCGAGCTGAGCACCCGGCGGCGCGTCTTCGTCCCGATGCTGCGGGTCACCTCGATCGAGCCGGCCGCCGTCACGCTCGCCACCGGCTCGGTCAACATGCGCCAGTTCAACCAGCGGCCCAACGAGGTCCTGGTGCTCGGCCAGCTGCTCGACGCGCACGCCACGCTGGCCGGGTCGGAGACGCGGATCACCGTCGTCGACGCCGGGATGGAACCGACCCGCACCCGCGACTGGGTGCTGGCCAAGCTCGCCATCCGGGAGCGGCGGCTCGGGCTGGGCCGCCGCCGCGCGCCGATGCAGGTGCTGCCGTGGTCGGAGGTGGCCGGGCTCGGCCTGACCGACCTGACCGGCCAGCCCCAGGGCGCCGGCCAGCTGCTCATGCTGTTCGACACGATGCGCCCGGCCGACATCGCCGCGACCGTGCGCGACCTGCCGCTCAAGCGGCGCCACGAAGTCGCCGACGCGATGGACGACGAGCGGCTCGCCGACGTCATCGAGGAACTGCCGGACGACGACCAGAAGGAACTGCTGGCCTACCTGGCCGAGGAGCGCGCGGCCGACGTCCTGGAGGCGATGAACCCCGACGACGCGGCCGACCTGCTGGCCGAGCTGGCCCCGGCCGACCAGAGCCGGCTGCTGGAGCTGATGGAGCCGGAGGAGTCCGCGCCGGTGAAGCGGCTGCTGGAGTACTCGTCGGACACCGCGGGCGGCCTGATGACGCCGGAGCCGGTGGTGCTGACCCCGGACACGACGATCGCCGAGGCGCTGGCCCACATCCGCAACGCCGAGCTGCCGCCGGCGCTGGCCAGCATGGTGTTCGTCTGCCGCCCGCCGACGGCGACGCCGACCGGGCGCTACGTCGGCGTCGTCCACTTCCAGCGGCTCCTGCGGGAGCCGCCGGCGGAGCTGGTCGCCAGCGCCGTGGACACCGGGCTGCCGCCGCTGAAGCCGGGCGCGTCGCTGGCCGAGGTCACGCGGTACTTCGCGGCCTACAACCTGACCTGCGGGCCGGTCGTCGACACCGAAGACCACCTGATCGGCGCGGTGACCGTCGACGACGTCCTCGACCACCTGCTGCCCGAGGACTGGCGCGAGACCGGGCTGCACGACACCTTGGAGGAAGACCGTGCCTGAACCGACTCCGGGACGGCGGCTCGACCAGCCCCGCGGCCAGAACCGGTTCCGGCTGAACATCGACCCGGATTCGTTCGGGCGGTTCACCGAGCGGATCGCGCGGTTCCTGGGCACCGGGAAGTACCTGTTCTGGCAGACGCTGATCGTCGTGGTGTGGATCGTGCTGAACATCACCGCGGTGTCGCTGCAGTGGGACCCGTACCCGTTCATCCTGCTCAACCTGGCGTTTTCGACGCAGGCGGCGTACGCGGCGCCGTTGATCCTGCTCGCGCAGAACCGCCAGGACGACCGCGACCGCGTCTCCCTGGAGGAGGACCGCAACCGCGCGGCCCAGACGAAGGCGGACACGGAGTACCTGGCCAGGGAGCTGGCGGCGCTGCGGCTGGCGATCGGCGAAGTGGCGACGCGCGACTACCTGCGCAGCGAGCTGGACCGGCTGCGGGAGGACCTGGACGTCAAGCCCAGGAAGGCCCGCACTCCTACCGGCTCGTAACATGGGGTGGGTGACCAGCACCCAGCAGCTCCCCAGCGTCGACGACGTCCGCAGCGCGCTGAAGAGCGTGCAAGACCCCGAGATCCGGAAACCCATCACGGACCTGGGGATGGTCAAGGACGTTTCGGTCGCTTCCGACGGTGTCGTCACCGTCGGGATCTACCTGACGGTGGCCGGCTGCCCGCTGAAGGCGACGCTGACCAACGACACGAAGACGGCGGTTTCGAAGCTGCCGGGCGTCGTGGACGTGCGTGTCGAGCTGGACGTGATGAGCGACGAGCAGCGCACGGAGCTGCGGAAGTCCCTGCGCGGCGACGCGGCGGAACCGGTGATCCCGTTCGCGCAGCCGGGCTCGATGACCCGGGTGTACTGCGTGGCCTCGGGCAAGGGCGGCGTGGGCAAGTCGTCGGTGACGGTCAACCTGGCGGCGGCGATGGCGGCGCGCGGCCTGTCGGTGGGTGTCGTGGACGCGGACATCTACGGCCACTCGATCCCCCGCATGCTGGGCGCGCGCGAGAAGCCGACCAAGGTCGACACGATGATCATGCCGCCGCAGTCCCACGGCGTGAAGGTGATCTCGATCGGCATGTTCACCCCGGGCAACACCCCGGTGGTGTGGCGCGGCCCGATGCTGCACCGGGCGCTGCAGCAGTTCCTGGCGGACGTGTTCTGGGGCGACCTGGACATCCTCCTGCTGGACCTGCCCCCGGGCACGGGCGACATCGCGATTTCGGTGGCCCAGCTGATCCCGAACGCGGAGATCCTGGTGGTGACCACCCCCCAGCAGGCGGCGGCCGAGGTGGCGGAGCGCGCGGGAGCGATCGCGTTGCAGACGCGCCAGCGCGTGGCAGGGGTCATCGAGAACATGTCCTGGCTGGAGACGCCGTCCGGGGAGCGCATGGAGATCTTCGGCTCTGGTGGCGGCGCGACGGTGGCTGAGTCGCTGACGAAGTCGATCGGGTCGGAGGTGCCGCTGCTGGGGCAGGTTCCGATGGACCCGAAGGTGGTCGCCCAGGGCGACGCGGGCACGCCGATCGTGCTGTCCGAGCCCGAGGCACCGGCTTCGGTGGTGTTGAGCGACGTGGCGAAGAAGCTTTCGGTCCGGGCGCGCGGGCTGGCCGGGATGATGCTGAACGTGACCCCGGCGGGCCGCTGAGCAGCGCTACCAGCTCCCTGGAACTCCGGTGCCCCGCCACCCCGAAGCCGGGATTGTGACTACGGCTTCGGATCGGGGTTGCGGGAGGTCTGGGTGGCAGCCTGCCGCTCACGCCGGTGAGCCACCCGCGACCCCACCAGCTCGCCGTCGAGCCACGCCGCGATCCCGCGGATCCGGTCGTCGTCGAACAGGCGCCGCCAGGTTCGGTCGTAGGCGTCGTCGTCGCGTGAGACGTCGAAGTACGCGTCCTTGCCGCGGATCAGGACTTCCCAGCGGGCGCGGTCGGACTCGGTGAGGAAACCGATGGTGACTATGTCGCGTCCGGGTCGACCGGCGGGCGCTCGCCCGGCTTGAGCGGCTCCGGCGCGGACTGGGCCAGGTAGCCGTTCGAGCCGTTGGTCCCGTTTGTCGGCGTGCTGCTGCCGTTCGTGATGCCCTTCAGGCCGAGCGGGTCGGCGTCGCCGTCGAACAGGTGCTGCGTCACCACCCGCTTCGGGTCGAAGTTCCGCAGTCCGCGGAGGTCTTCCAGCGGCTTGCGCAGCTGGTCGAACTCCGGGCCCATCTCCTCGCGGAGCTGCTCCTTCGCGCCGGTCGCGAATTCGCGGACCTTGCGCACGCTCTTCGCGAGCCACGACGCCGCCTCGGGCAGCCGTTCGGGGCCGAGGATGAACAGACCGGCGATGATGAGGACGAGGATTTCTCCCCATCCGACACTCTCGAACACCCGTCTACCTCCACTCGGAACCTACCCGCCCAGGGTACCCGCCGCCCGCCTTGCTCCGGCAGGCCGAACGCGGGAACTCAGTCGGAAGCCAGGGTTACGTCCACGACGAAGCTGGCGCCGTCGCGCGCCAGCGACACCGGGACCACTTCGCCGACGTCGTGCGCGCGGACCGCGACCGTCAGCTCCGCGGAGTCGCGGACGAGCCGGTTGCCGACCTTCGTGATGACGTCGCCTTCCTTGATGCCCGCGTTCGCGGCGGGGCCGCCGGGCGCGACGTTCTTCACCTGGGCGCCCATCGTGGACGAGCCGGCGACCGTCGACGACGCGTTGATGCCGATGTCGGCGTGCTGGACCTTGCCGTCCTTGATCAGCGCCTTCGCGATCTTGATCGCGTAGTCGCTCGGGATGGCGAAGCCGATGCCTATGCTGCCGCCGTCGGCGCCCGCGGAGCGGATCGACGAGTTGATGCCGATCAGCGCGCCGGTGGAGTCGACGAGCGCGCCGCCCGAGTTGCCGTGGTTGATCGCGGCGTCGGTCTGGATGGCCTCGTAGGTGACCGGCGGGGCGCCGTTGTCGCCGCCCGCGGTGATCGGCCGGTTCAGCGCGCTGACGATGCCGGCGGTCACGGAGTTCTGCAGCGCCAGCGGCGAGCCGATCGCCATCACGGTGTCACCGACCTGCAGGTCCGCGGACTTGCCGACCTGCAGCACGGTCGGGTTGGTGACGTTGACCTTCACGACGGCGAGGTCGGTCTTCTGGTCGGCGCCGACGAGCTTGGCCTCGGTGCGGGTGCCGTCGATGAAGACGGCCGTCACCTTGACGCTTGGGTCCGCGGCGGCGGAGGCGATGACGTGTTCGTTGGTGAGGATGTAGCCCTGCGGGTCGATCATGACGCCGGAGCCCTGCTCACCGGATTCGGCGCCGGGCTTGAACACCTCGAGCGAGACGACGGCGGGCGCGACGCGCTTGGCGATCTCGGCGACCGACCCGGCGGGGCGTTCCTTGCCGGCCTCGGCTTCGGCGATCGTGGCGGAGCCGGTGAGTTCGGTGCCGGTGTCGCCGACCCACCAGCCGACGAAGCCGCCGGCGGCGCCGACGAGCAGCGCGACGACCCCGAGCAGGACGAGCGCCTTCGGCTGCACGCGCCGTCCGAAGAGCACCTCGGGCAGGCTGAGCAGGGCGCCCGAGGGCCGCTGGGCAGGTTTCGCCTCGTCCTCGGCGGGCACGGCGGGCCCGGCGAGCACCGCGGCGGCCCCGGGATCACGCCACGGGTCGCGGGTGCCGGTCCACAGGGGCGGTTCGACGTCCGGCGCGTCACCGGTGGCTTCCCGCGGCCGTTCGAGCAGCACGCCCTCGGCCCCGGGCGGCCGCCGGAAGGCCTCGGCGAGCGACTCGGGCGCGGGCGGGGCGAGGTTGACGCCGTTGGTCTTCTGCGGGGAGTAGAGCTTGTCGAACGCCCCGTCGACCCCCTGCGGCCTGCCGAACACGGCGGCCTGCGCCGGATCGACGGCCGGCCGCGCGAGCGGCCGCGGGCCCAGCCGGTCGGCTTCGCGCGCGCCGGGCTGCTCGGGATTCACGTTCGGCTCGGTCATCATTCCCCGGTGCAGAAGATCAGGTGGCTGGGCGTGACGATACCCAAGCCCAGTGCTCCGAGTCTGCCGGTCCGAGGGTGAAGTGGCTGTTTCTTGAGCCGCTTGTCCACAGGGTGAGGGCGATGTGGACAAAACGGCTGCGCAGGCCTGCGATCGGCGGTTTTCGTCCGGGGGTGGCGATAGGCTGGACTTGGGGACGCCCTCCAGGGAGGGCGGGGGTTCCGGCAAAGTCGGAAGGACCTTTTAGGTGGCTCACCGGCGTGAGCGGCAGGCTGACCGGCCTGAGTGGCTGGCTCACCGCCGTGAGCGGCTGGCTGACCGTTGTGAGCGGCAGGCTGCCACCCAGACCTCCCCGCAACCCCGATCCGAAGCCCCAACACGGCCGGCAGTGCCGGGTCAAGGCACGCTTTCCCGCCTTGACGCGGTACTGCCGGCCGTAGTCACAATCCCGGCTTCGGGGTGGTGGGCACCGACCTTGCCCGTCGGCCGAGAAGGCCCGAGGCACCTTTGGCCGCCCGGCGGCCTCCGAACCCCCCACTTGACCGGCACAACGACTTCGCCGGAACCCTGCCTTGGGAAGGCGGGGGCCGCGCTGGGGCCAAGCCGATCCCGGCACCCAGCTAACGCCGCCGACCCGCTCGCCCGCCGGCTCGGCCCGCCAACGAAGATTTCGACCGTCGGCTCGTCGCAGCGGCACCCGCGTACCCCGGACACACCGAAGGCCGCCGCGAAGCGAGTTCGCAGCGGCCTTCAAAGTCGACTCAGCGGATGCCCGCCGGCACCGCCGCCGGTGTCGTGGTCGCCGGTGTCGAGACCGGGGCCGGTTGCTGAGGCACCGCCATCTGGGCCGGCAGCAGGTTCGCCGGCTGCGGCACCCCGCCGCCCGTTTCGGGGGATCCGTCCCCGTCCGCCGACGTCCCCACCAGGGCCAGCGCGCTCAGCACCAGCCCCGACACCACCACGCCCGCCCCCTGCGCCGCGCGGCGCTTGAAGCGGCCGGCGCCGAGGACGTTCGGCGACTGGCCCAGCGGGGCCGATGATCCCAACGGCGCCACACCACCCAGGACGCCCGCATCGCGCAGGCCGGCGACCCGGTCGGGCCGCTGGACCGCGACCAGCTGGCCGTCGGCCGTGATCGCCAGGTTGTCCGGGGTGCTCGGCAGCTCCGTGTGCTGCGGGATCGACTGGAGGCTCGCGAGGAACCCGGCCGACATCGACGGCGCTCCCGCGCGCCGGATGGCCTCGACCGTCTGGCGCTGCGCGCGCACCTCCGCCGCGCACGCCGTGCAGCGGGTGATGTGCGAGGCCGCGCGATCGCGCGCGCCGTGGGACAGCTCGCCATCGACGAACGCCACCACGACGTCCGGCAGCAGGTGCGACTCGGGAAGTGCCCAGCCTCGCGGTGCGGTCATACCGTCACCTTCGCAGACTGCGGTGCGTGAGCGCGACGGCGCTCGAGCGACGCGCGCAGCGCCTGACGCCCGCGGTGGATCCGGCTGCGGACCGTGCCCAGCTTCACATTCAGCGTCGCGCCGATCTCCTCGTACGACAGCCCTTCGACGTCACACAGCACGACGGCGGCGCGGAACTCCGGGGGCAGCTCGTCGAGCGCCGCCTGCAGGTCCGGGTCCAGGTGGGTGTCCGAGTAGACCTGCTCGGGGCTCGGGTCGTCGCCCACGATGCGGTCGGTGTCTTCGGGCAGGCCTTCCATCCGCACGCGCGAGCGGCGGCGGGCCATGTCCAGGAACAGGTTGGTGGTGATCCGGTGCAGCCAGCCTTCGAACGTGCCGGGCTTGTAGGACGCCAGCGAGCGGAAGACCCGGATAAAGGTCTCCTGCGTGAGGTCCTCGGCGTCGTGGGTGTTACCGGTCAGGCGGTAGGCGAGCCGGTAGACCCGGTCGCCGTGTTCGCGCACGACCTCGTCCCAGGACGGCGGCGTCCAGGCCGCTTCGTCCAGGGTCACGGGCTGGGCCCCGGCGTCGGCAACGGCGTTCTGCATCGCGGGAGCAGGCACCTCCATCAGCGTTTCTCCTGTCTGCTCCACCCAACGCGGGCCCTCGGCACGGTGTTCCCGTGTGTTCGGATTTCAGTCTCTCCGGGTTCCTTATGGTTCTAGTGAGACTGGACTGAGAGCAGGCTGAGAACTTCTTCCCGGGTGCTTACCAGGGAGCCTGCGCGGATTTATCGACAACCAACGCTAACCTCCGTGCGTGAACACGCCCACCCCTGCGGCCGCACCGGCCGATTCCGGGTTCGTCGACGGGTACCTGCCCGACGACGAGGTGCTGTCTTCGGCGCGGGCACGGGCCGAAGACCTGGGCTGCACCCCGCTCAGCGCGGGTGCGGGCGCGACGCTGCGCTTCCTGGCCGCGACCCTGTGCGCGAAGGCCGTCGTCGAGGTCGGCACGGGCGCGGGCGTGAGCGGGCTCAGCCTGCTGCGCGGCATGGCTCCCGACGGCGTGCTGACCTCGATCGACGTCGAGCCGGAGTACCAGCGGGCAGCGCGGGCGACGTTCCGCGAGGCCGGTTTCGCGCCGGGCCGCACCCGCCTGATCATCGGGCGCGCGCTGGACGTGCTGCAACGGCTCACCCCGGGTGGCTACGACCTGGTGTTCGTCGACTCCGCGCACATCGAGTACCCGGGGTGCTACGAGCTGGGCGTGGGGCTGCTGCGGCGCGGCGGGATCATCGCGTTCCACAACGTGCTGGCCGGCGGTCGGGTGATCGACCCGGCGCACCGGGACCCGGAGACGCTGGCGTTGCGCGAGGTGGCGCGGGCGTTCCGGGAGGACGAACGCCTGGTGCCGGCCCTGCTGCCGGTGGGTGGCGGCCTGCTGGTCGGTGCGGCTACCTGAGCGCCTGTCCACAAGAACGCTCACCTGTGGACAACTGGCTGTTCACGGGCGGGTTCGTGGGTGGGGGCCGGTAGACTGGACTTGGGGACGCCCCCCGAGGAGGGCGGGGGATGTCTGGGTCTCCTGGGGGCCTGGTCCGCGGCAAAAATCGTATGCGCGCCGGTTGGTGCATCTCCCGACCGCAGGTGGCTGGCCCGGGTCTCTTCGGCGGATGGGCTGTTTGGTGCCCGCCACCCCGAAGCCGGGATTGTGACTACGGCCGGCAGTACCGCGTCAAGGCGGGAAAGCGTGCCTTGACCCGGCACCGCCGGCCGTGTTGGGGCTTCGGATCGGGGTTGCGGGAGGTCTGGGTGGCAGCCTGCCGCTCAAGTCGGTGAGCCACTTGAAAGGGCCCTCCGACTTTGCGCGAACCCTGCCCGGAGAGGGCGGGGACGACACCGGCGGCGCTGGTCGAGGTGTCGTTGCGGTTCTTGAGCTTGGACGCGCGGATCCGGATCGCTGCCCGGGTCCGCGAACCCGGGGCTCGTTGCGGGTGATCGCGGCCGCCCGGTGTCGACGATCAGCCACGGACGGCACCGCCAACAGCAACCCGCGGCACCTATCGGCCGCACGCAGCGCACGAACGGGCCACGGCCTGGCGAGCCCGGCCCAAGGCGTGAGCTCACCGCGGATCCGGTGTTGGGCTGGATGCGCGGTGGAGCCCGCAGATCGCCCGTCGGCTCCGCCGCGATTCTGGGGTCGGGGAGGGGCCTGGCTCAGCCCGCATTCACCAGCTCGAGCCGCTCAGCCCGGACCCGCGTCCCGGCGAGCACCGCGGCCACCGCCAGCAGCAGCCACACCGCCACCACCGCGATCAGCCACGACCACCCCGCGTGCCCGTACACCCAAGCGCCCGCCGCGCCGCCCACGCTGCTGCCCAGGTAGTACGTCGCCGTGTACGTGCCGCCCACCTGGCCGCGGGCGGTCTCCGGGGCGTCCGCCGCCGCCCAGCCGTTCGCCACCGCGTGGGCCGCGAAGAATGCGCACGTCAGCACCAAAAACCCCGCGATCACCAGCGGCAACGAATCCGGCAGCGTCAGCGCCGCACCGGCCGCCGTCAAGATCAGCGCTCCGATCAGCGCTCGGCGGCGCCCCACCCTGGCCACCAGCCGTCCGGCCGCCGCCGACGACACCGAGCCCGTCGCGTACGCCAGGAAGACCAGGGACGCGATCGCCGGTGACAGGTCCAGCGGCGAACCGGTCAACCGGAACCCGGCCGCGTTGTAGAGCGCCACGAACGAGCCCATCGCGAGCAGCGCCACGCCGTACTGGGCCAGCAGCACCGGCTTGCTCAGCGCCGTGACCAGCCCGTCCCACAGCCGTGCGCGCCCCGGACGCCGCGTGCCCGGCGGCAATGCCACCACGGTCACCGCCGAACACACCGCTCCCACGCAGGCCACCACCAGCAGCGCGCCGCGCCAGCCCAGGGGACCCGCCGTGAAGCCACTCGCCAGCCTGCCGAGCATGCCGCCGATCGTGTTGCCCGCGATCATCGCGCCGACCGCCGCCGCGACGCCCGCTCGGCCGAGGCGTTCGGCCAGGTACGCGGCCGCCACGCCGGGGAATCCGGCGATCGCGACGCCCTGCAGCGCGCGCAGGACCAGCAGCGCCGGGTACGTCGGCATCAGCGGCAGCAGCAGGCCGAACACCACCGACGCGATGACCGACGTCAGGATCACCGGGCGGCGGCCGACCACTTCGGACAACGCCGCGATCGGCAGCACCGCGATCGCGAGCGCGCCGGTCGCGACGCTGACCGCGAGTGCCGCGCCGCCGGGGTCGAGGTGGTACTGCGCCGCCAGTTGCGGCAGCACCGGCTGTGGCGCGTAGAGCAGCGCGAACGAGGAGATCCCGGCCGCGGCGACGGCCGTCTTGACTCGGCGGGTGGAAGTCACGTCCTGAAAGTAAGCAGCCCTAATCAATACGTCCAATGCAGCCAGCTGGCAGAATCGATGCGGTGACGTATGACTCGCTGTCCGCGCAGGTCGCGCCCCACCTGCCGTTGCTCGTCGCCCTCCGGGACACGAGGAACGTCACACGCGCGGCCGAGCTGCTGGGCGTGCCGCAGCCGACCGTGAGCCGGCGGCTCGCGGCGCTGGCGGACGCGCTGGGCGCGCCGCTGACGGTCCCGGACGGCCGCGGCATCCGGCTGACCCGCGCGGCGGAACTGCTGGCCGAGGCGGCCGAACGCGGGCTGGCGGCGCTCGACACCGGCGCCCGGCTGGCGCGCGAGGAGGTGTCGCCGGAGTCCGGGCACGTCGTGCTGGGGTTCCTGCACCTGCTCGGGCGGTCGCTGGTGCCTTCGCTGCTGCGTGGGTACCGGGCGCGCCACCCGGGCGTGCGGTTCACGCTGGTGCAGGGCTCGCGGCAGGACATGGTCGACCGGCTGGCGGGCGGCGAGCTGGACCTGGCGCTGGTGGCACCGCTGCCGGACGTCCCGGCGCTGGCCTGCGCGGGCCTGGTGGACGAAGAGATCCTGCTTTCGGTGCCGGCGGGCCACCGGCTGGCGGGGCGCCGCGAAGTGCGGGTGGCGGAGCTGGCCGACGAGGAGTTCGTGCTGCTCGAGCAGGGCTACGGCGTCCGGACGCTGACGGACGAGCTCTGCGCGGCGGCCGGGTTCACGCCGCGGATCGCGTTCGAGGGCCAGGAGTCGGACACCGTGCGCGGCCTGGTGGCGGCGGGGCTGGGCGTGGCGCTGCTGCCGCGGTTCGGGCCGGGCACGCCGGCGGGGGTGGCGGAAGTGCCGCTGTCCCCGCCGCCGTTCCGGACGATCGGGCTCGTGTGGCGGGCGGAGGAGCCGATGACGCCGGCGGTCACGGGGTTCCGCGACCACGTCCTCGCGAGCCGTCAGGCCAGTGAAGCCGCGAGCTCGACCAGCGTCCGCGCCGCGAACCCCGTCGCCCCCGCCACCACCTCGTCGTAGTTCTTCTCCGACCGGGCCGGCCCCGCGATGTCCAGGTGCGCCCACGGCAGGCCCGAGGTGAACTCCCGCAAGAACAACGCCGCCGTGATCCCGCCCGGGCCGCCCGGCGTCTGCCGTACGTCGCCGAACTCGCCTCGGACGTTGTCCGCGTAGTCCTCCACCAACGGCATCCGCCACCACGCCTCGCCCACCCGCGCGCCCGCTTCGGACACCCGCGAAGCCAGCGAGTCGTCCGAGGCGAACAGCCCGCCCGTGCGCAGGCCCAGCGAGACCTTCATCGCGCCCGTCAGCGTCGCCGCGTCGACCACGTAGTCCGGGGTGAACCGCTTGATGCCGTAGACCAGCGCGTCCGCCAGGACCATCCGGCCCTCCGCGTCCGTGTTGCCCACCTCGGTCGTCTTGCCGCCGTAGTGCCGGACGATGTCGCCCGGGCGGTACGACGACCCCGACACGTGGTTCTCCGCGCACGGGACCAGCGCCGTCACCCGCACCGGCAGCCCCAGGGCCGCGACGGCGCGGATCGCCGCGATCACCGCTGCGCCGCCCGCCATGTCCGTGCGCATCAGGTGCATCCCGTCGGCCGGCTTGATCGACAGGCCGCCCGTGTCGAACGTGATGCCCTTGCCCACCAGGAGCAGGTGTGTCGAGGCCCCCGACGGCTTGTACGCCATCTCGATCAGCCGCGGCGGCCGGGCGGAACCGCCGCCGACGGCCAGGACGCCGCCGAAGCCCTCCGCCGCGAGCCACTTCTCGTCCCGCACCGTCACCTCGACGCGGGGGCCCGCCACGCGGGCCGCGGTGTCGGCCAGCCACGCCGGGGTCTTCACGTTGGACGGCGTGTTCGCGAGGTCGCGCGTCAGCGCCGTCGCCGCCGCCAGCGCGGAAGCCCTCTCGACCGACGAAGACAGTGCGGAGACGTCCCCCACGAGCCGCAGCGTCCGCACGGACGGCGACGGGTCCTCGCCGGTCACCTTGTACCGGTAGCCGCCCAGCAGCAAGCCCAGTGCGAGGTCGGTGACGTGCTCGGCCGACGCCTCTTCGGGCAGCTCCAGCTGCACCGAGCGGAACGCCTTGCCGCCGTTCCGGACGTCCTCGGCCAGCGCCGCGTTCACCGCGCGGATCAGCGCCGCGCCGGTCTTGCGGTACTCCTTCGGCTCGCCGCCGCCCAGTCCCGCGATCCAGCGGGGCCCGTCGCCGGGCACCGTCTGCACGTCGCCCGCCTTGCCGCTGATCCGGACGCCCTCGATCTCCAGGGGCTCGACGTCATCGTTGCTGGGATCACTGTCGGGCGCGGCCACCAGCCGGGCCGTCGGGACGCCGCGGCGGAGCTCCCCCGCGACCTCGATGTCGAGCAGAGTAGCCGGAACGGGCGGTAGCGGATTACGCACAGTGAGCAACCTTCGGGCGCAGAGGAACCGCGACCCCGGCCTCCGAAGGGAGACCGGGGTGCGACGGAAGGACGGATCGGGAAGGACGGCTCAGCCGGTGACCTCCGCCAAAGCGGCGCCGAGGTCCTTCGCTTCTTCCGCGGAGAGTTCGACGACGAGTCGCCCACCACCCTCGAGCGGTACGCGCATCACGAGGCCCCGCCCCTCCTTAGTCACTTCGAGGGGACCATCTCCGGTCCGGGGCTTCATGGCCGCCATAGCGTGCTCCCTCCGTCTCAACCGGCGCGCCCGGGTCGCGCTCGCGTGAAAGCCAGCCGGGTCTGCTGTCCATTGTCCCTCATCAGCGGCCGGGCGCATCAGCGGACCGATCTTTTGCCGCCGTATCGGTGCTGGTATGCGGCCCGCGCGAGGTGAAAGACTCTCGGCCGACCGAAGTTTTCCGCGCAAGGAGAAGACGTGACCACATCCGACGTCCTGTTGACCGCCGACGCCGACGGGGTGCGCACCCTCACCCTCAACCGGCCGCAGGCGTACAACTCGCTGACCGTGGAGCTGAAGGAAGCACTGCTCGCGGCGCTGCGCGAGGCAGCGGGCGACGAGGGAGTCCGCGCGGTCGTGCTGACCGGTTCGGGCAAGGCGTTCTGCGCCGGGCAGGACCTGAAGGAACACGTGGGGCTGCTGCAAGCGGGTGACCCCGCCCCGCTACACACGGTGAAGGAGCACTACAACCCGATCGTCAAGGCGATCGTGTCGATGGAGAAGCCGGTGATCGCGGCGGTCAACGGCACCGCCGCCGGGGCCGGGGCCGCCTTCGCCTACGCCAGCGACCTGCGGATCGCCGCCGAGTCGTCGTCGTTCCTGATGGCCTTCGCCAACGTCGGGCTCGGCCCGGACTCGGGCGCGTCCTGGACGCTGCAGCGGCTGGTCGGCTACGGCCGCGCCGCCGAGCTGATGCTGCTGGCCCGGACCGTCGACGCCGCCGAGGCGCTGCGGCTCGGCCTGGTCGGCGAGGTCGTGCCCGACGAGGAGCTCGCCGCCCGCGCCCAGCAGGTGGCGGCGAAGCTCGCGGCCGGCCCGACGGTCGCCTACACGAAGATCAAGGGCGTGCTCAACCTGGCCGCGCAGTCGACGTTCGAGGAAGCCCTCGACGCCGAAGACGCCGCCCAGACCGCGCTCGGCGCGACCGCCGACCACACCGAGGCCGTCGAGGCCTTCGTCGGCAAGCGCAAGCCGGAGTTCCAGGGCAAGTAAGCGGTCTGCCGCGGCCGTCGTGAGTGGTAATTCGGGTTAGAACCCGAATTACCACTCACGACCGGCCGCGGGAGACCACTCAGCAGGTGGCCGGGGCCGAGCACTTGGCGCGGGCCAGGATGGTGCTGAAGTTGTCCTGGTAAGCCGCGCTGATCGCCGCGTTCTCCACCTTGATCAGGATTTCGTCGTTGTCGCGCAGGGCCGCGCCGGAGATGTTGTGCGAGCCGGTGAAGACGAGCTGACGGCCGGCCTTCTCGCTGTAGTTGCCCGTGTAGAGCATGTACTTCGAGTGCACGGTGATCTCGCGGTCGTTCACGGTGGTGCTGAACTTCTTGAGCGTGATGTTCGCCTTGCCCTTGAGCGCGGCCAGCGCCGCGGTGCCCATGTCGTCGTAGACGATCCGGACCTTGCAGCCCAGCTTCGCGATCCGGGCCAGCTCGTCGACGACCGGGGTGCGCGAGTCGGCGATGTTGGCCTGCACGACGTTGAGCGAGCAACCGGCTTCGTACTTGGTGATGTACTTCAGCAGCTGCGCCCACGTGTCGGTGGCGAACTCCTCGGACGTGCCGCCGCGGGAGTCGGCGCGCGGCGAGAGGTAGCTGGTGACCATGGTGGTCAGCGTCTTGTGGTAGCCGGCGGTGTCGAAGTAGTCGTTGTTCTTCTTCTGCGCCAGCATCTTCTGCATGTGCCCGAGGTAGAAGGCGTACAGGTCGGGGTCGCCGTGGGTGAGCAGGGCGTTGTTGAACATGTTGCCCTGCACGGTGGTCAGGTTGTACGAGCCGATGACGACGACGTCCTTCTTGCCCTCGGTCTCGGAGAACATCCACAGCTTGTCGTGGTTGATCGAGTGCGGGCTGCCGTCGTGGGCGATGCACCCGGTGTTGTCGCCGCCGGTGCCGCAGAAGACCAGCTGGGTGAGCCCCGCGGACTTGAGGATCGGCATCGCGGTGTTGGCGGGGTCGTCGTCCGCCGCGCCGTCGAGCGCGATCCGCACCTTGACGCCGCGGGCCTGCGCCGCCTTGACCGCCTCGGCGAGCACCGGCCGGGTCCAGCTGAAGAGCGAGATGTGGATCTCCGCACCGGCCGGGGTGCCGTTGGTCAGCTCGACCAGCCGCGTTTCGATCGAGTGGTCGCGGTCGCCGTTCTCGGGCGGGTTGTTGAAGATCGCTTCCATCCCGGGGGCGTCGGCGGTCACCGCGGCGTGCGCGACGCCGCTGCCGGCCAGCGCGAGCAGCGCGCCGAGGGCCACGGTGAGCGCCTTGAATCTGGGGGCCATGTCTTCCTCCCTGTCGGATGCCCCCAAGCTCGCAAGGCGGTGTACAAGATCCGTACACCCGGACGTTGCCGCGCATACACGACGAAAGGGGCGCACCGGCCCGCCGGAACCCGACTCTTGGCGGGTTCCGCCCATCCGGACCGAAGGGGACGCTTCTCCTGGCTCCCACGGGCGGAGCCGGGAAAGGACGACCTCCATGAGATCGAGGGTGCTTCCTGCCGTGCTCGGCGTGGCCATCGGCCTGCTGGGCACCGTCGCCGTCGCCGCACCGGCCCAGGCCGCCGCGGCCTGCGGTGACCAGATCGTCGGCAACGGCGGGTTCGAAATCGGCACCACGCCGTGGACCCAGACCACCGGCGTCATCACCGCCGCCACCACGGCGCAGCCCGCGCACGGCGGGACGATGCTCGCCCGGCTCGACGGCACCGGCGGCACGCACACCGACACCCTCTCCCAGTCGCTGACGCTCCCCGCCGGCTGCGCGTCGGCGACGCTCTCGTGGTGGCAGCACATCGACACCAAGGAGACGACCACCAGCACGAAGTACGACAAGCTGGTGGTCCAGGCCGGTTCGGACACGCTGGCCAGCTACTCCAACCTCGACAAGAACACCGGCTACGCCCAGCGCACCGTGGACGTCTCCCGCTACCTCGGCCAGACGGTGACGCTGAAGATCACCGGCACCGAGGATTCCAGCCTGGCCACCAACTTCGTGCTCGACGACTTCTCGCTGACCACCGCCGGGACCGCGCAGTCGCCGGTCGTCACCTCGCCGGGTGCCCAGACCGGTGCCGTCGGCCAGGCCGTGTCGCTGCAGATCCAGGCGAGCGACCCGCAGGGCGACGCGCTCACCTACAGCGCCGCCGGCCTGCCCGCCGGTCTCACGATCGGCGCGGGCACGGGCAAGATCACCGGCACGCCGACCACCGCGGGCACGTCCTCGGTGACCGTGACGGCGCAGGACCCGGGCGGCAACCGCGGCAGCGCCACCTTCACGTGGACGATCTCGGCCGCCCCTTCGGACTCCACGCGCACGCCGGTCAACCCCGCCTACACGGTGAACCTGACCTCGAACACCGCGGGCGACACCTGGACCGGGCACCAGAGCGTCAGCTTCACCAACGGCTCGGCGACCGCGCTGCCCGAGGTGTACCTGCGGCTCTGGGACAACTACCACGGTTCCTGCCCCACGACGCCGATCACGGTCACCAACGTCACCGGCGGCACGCCGTCCGCGCTGAGCGTCGACTGCACGGCACTGAAGATCACGCTGCCCGCGCCCCTGGCACAGGGCCAGTCGGCGACCGTCGGGTTCGACCTGAAGATCGTCGTGCCCAGCGGCGCCGACCGGTTCGGCCACGACGGCGCGTACAACATGATCGGCAATGCGCTGCCGGTGCTGGCCGTCCGCGACGGCGCGGGCTGGCACCTCGACCCGTACACCAACAACGGCGAGTCGTTCTACACGGTGATCAGCGACTTCGACGTCACGCTGGTGCACCCGGCGTCGCTGCTCACGCCGGCCACCGGCACCTCGACCGAGACGACCAGCGGCAGCACGACCACCACGCACGCCGTGGCTGCCAAGGTGCGCGACTTCGCGTGGGCCGCGGGGCCGTTCGCGAAGATCAGCACGACGTCCGGCAAGGGCGTGCGGGTCAACGTGTACTCGGTCAGCGGGATCTCCACCAGCAGCGCGAACTCGATGCTGACGCTGGGCGCCGACTCCGTCGACGTGCACGCCGGGCGGTTCGGCGACTACCCGTACGGCGAGCTGGACGTGGTGCTGGACAACAACTTCTGGTTCGGCGGCATGGAGTACCCCGGCTTCGTGCTCGACCTCGTGTCGAACGTGGCGCTGCCGCACGAGATCGCCCACCAGTGGTTCTACGGGATCGTCGGTGACGACGAGTACACCTCCCCCTGGCTGGACGAGAGCTTCACCGACTACGCCACGGACCTCTACCGCGGCATCACCGGCAGCGGCTGCGGCATCACCTGGCAGTCGAGCGCGGAGAAGCTGACCAACTCGATGGCCTATTGGGACGCGCATTCGTCGCGGTACTCGACGGTGGTCTACAACTACGGCAAGTGCACCCTGCACGACCTGCGGCGGCTGATCGGCGACACGGCGATGGCGAACCTGCTGAAGTCGTACGCGCAGTCGCACTGGTACGGCGTGTCGACCACGGCCGAGTTCAAGGCCGCGGCGCAGGCGGCCGCCGGGTCGACCGACCTGACGTCGTTCTGGGCCTCGCACCGCGTGGAGGGCTGAAAACCGGTTGGAGTTCCCCGTCCGCGTCCGCCAGTGTGGGGGCGTGGACGGGGAACGGCTGTTTTGCGACGTCGGGTTGGCCGAGCGCATCGAACGCGCGGAGGTGCAGTTCCTCGCCGACTGCTGCCGTGCGGCCCGGGCGCGGCTCGGGACCGGCTTCACCCGCCCGCTTGCCGGCGGTGTCGCTACCTTCGCCGAGGCGGGCTCGCCGTTCAACAAGATCGCCGGTCTGGGCTTCGCGGGCTTGCCCGAAGGCCTCGAGGAGGTCGAAGAAGCCTTCGCCGAACTGGGCGCGCCGGTGCAGGTCGAGCTTTCGCAGCTCGCCGACTCGGCGGTGGGGGCGTTCCTGACCGCGCGTGGCTACCGGCTCGAGTCGTACGAAAACGTGCTCGGCCGGCGGGTCGGTGACGGCGAGTTCCCGGCCGGCGTCCGCGTCTGCCGGGACGAGGAGCTGGAGACCTGGCTGTCCGCGGTGGCCGAAGCGTCCGCCGTGGCCGACGAGCAGGGCCTGCCCTCGCACGAGGACTTCCCCCGCGACCTGCTCGTGAACGCCTTGCGGGACATGGCCGGGGTCCGGCGGTACCTGGCGACGCGCGACGGTGAGTTCGCCGGCGGCGCGAGCTTCCGGGTCACCGACGGGATCGCGCAGTTCAGCGGCGCGGCGACGCTGCCCGCCCATCGGCGCCGGGGCGTCCAGACCGCACTGCTGCGGGCCCGGCTCGCGGCGGCCGCCGAGGCCGGGTGCGACCTCGCCGTCGTCACCACGCAGCCGGGGTCGAAGTCGCACCAGAACGCGCAGCGGCAAGGGTTCGACCTGCTCTACGCGCGGGCGATCCTGGTGAAGGGCACCTCCGCGACCAGGTCCTCCGGGGCGGAGAGCCGCCACGCCTCGTAGAGGAGCTCGGCGAGTTCGTCGGCGTCGATGCCGTCGAGGTAGACGACGACCCAGCCGAACCCGCCCGCGGTGAACTGCACCTCGAACACGTCCGGGCGTTCCGAGACCAGCGCCAGCTGTTCGGAGACGGTCTGCTTGAGCCCGACCGTCCGGGTCCGCGGCCAGAAGTAGCCGAACCGCTTGCCGCGCACGCTGAACGACGAGTACTCGCGCGCTTCCGAACGCTGGACCTCCGCCAGCGTCCCGAGCAGCTGTTCGAACTTCTTGACCTGCACCGCCACCGTCGTGTCCCCCTGTCTCCGGCGACCACCGTAGCGCGCCGGTACCGTGCCGGACATGACCCAGTCCGGAGACGGCCGCGAGGTGGTGGTCAAGCGCGGCCACGCTCCCGGCGCGACGGCGGCCGAAGTGGCGGGGCTGCGCTGGCTGGCCGCGGCGGGCACGGTCCGGGTGCCGGCCGTCCGCAGCCACGACCGGGACCGGCTGGTCATCGACCGTGTCCCCACCGGACGCCCCTCGGCCGCGGCGGCGGAACGCTTCGGCCGCGGGCTGGCCGGGGTGCACGCCGCGGGCGCGCCGGCGTTCGGCGCACCGCCGCCGGAGGGACCTGCGGACGCGTGGATCGGCCGGGCGCCGATGGCCAACGTCCCGGCGGACGACTGGGCGTCCTGGTACGCGGCCGACCGCGTGCTGCCCTACGTCCGGCTGGCGGTGGACGCCGGGACGTTCGGCCCGTCCGAAGCGGCGTTGTTCGAGCGGGCCTGCGCCCGGATCCCGGCGTCGGCCGAACCGCCCGCGCGGCTGCACGGCGACCTGTGGAACGGCAACGTCCTGTGGGACGGGCACGAAGTGTGGCTGATCGACCCGGCCGCCCACGGCGGGCACCGCGAGACGGACCTGGCCATGCTGCACCTGTTCGGCTGCCCGCACCTCGACCGCGTCGTCGCCGCCTACGACGAGGCGGCGCCGCTGGCGGAGGGCTGGCGCGACCGGATCGGGCTGCACCAGCTGTTCCCGCTGCTGGTGCACACCGTCCTGTTCGGACGGTCCTATGCGGACCAGGCGGTGGCGGGGCCCGCTCGTTCTAGCAGTGGTCCAGCATGGTCTCCAGCGCGCTCTTCTCCGGGACGGTGATCGTCAGGCCGTAGTCGTGCTTCACGACGATCCAGTCGGTGGCGTAGACGCACCAGTACGACACGAGCGGCGGCTTCCACGCGTCCGGGGCCTTGTCGCTCTTCTGCTCGTTGAGGTTGTCGGTGACGGCCTTCAGCTGCGGGCGGACGAGGTCGTTCGCGAACTGCTCACGCCGTTCCCGCGTCCAGCTCTTCGCGCCGCTGATCCAGGCCTGTCCGAGCGGGACCACGTGGTCGATGTCCAGGTCGGAGGCCTTGTGCCAGGTTTCGCCGTCGTAGGGGCTGACCCAGGTGCCGGACTTGGCGGCGCACCGGTCGTCGGTCTGGACGTCCTTGCCGTCGCGCTTGAGCACCTCTTCGCGGACGTCGCAGTTCGCGTCGACCTTGTCCCAGTGCGGGAATTCGTCGCGGCTGTAGCCGTCCATGGTGCCGCGCACGGCGATCTGCAGGGCCGCGAGCTCGGTCCGCGCCTCCGCGGGCGCGATCGGCGGGGCGGCGACGGTTCCGGGTGCCTGGGTCACGGGTCCGGCCCCGGCACCGGACGCCAGCTCGTCGGCGAGCTTGCACCCGGTGAGGGAGGAACCGGCGAGAACGGCGAGAAGGACAAGCGCTCGGGTGCGCGGCATCGTGAACCCCTTTCACGTCGACCGGGAGGTGCCCAGCGAACGCGGGCGGGAAACGGTGCAGATGGCCTAGTTGAAGCGAACCGAACGGGTCAAGAGCCGTGGAAGACCTGCCCGACGAACACGGCGGCCACCACCCCGGCCGCGACGAGCAGGGTGAGCACGAAGAGCAGGACCCAGGGGATCTGCCGGATCGGCCGCTGCCGCGGGAAGACGGCCCCGCGCGCCGACGGAGTCCACGCAACGGGCTCGTCTTCGGCCACCGGCGGCGCCGGTTCCGGGACCAGCGGGATGACGGCGGGCAGTTCGGGCAGCCGGTCGAGCACCGGAAGCCGCGCCGGGAACCCCTCGGCGATGAGGGCGGCCCGGGGCGGGGCGAGGTGCGCGAGGGAGAGGGCGTAGCAGGCGTCGAGGACGTCGTCGGCCGACCAGACGGTCCGCCACCGGTTGTGCTGGGCGATGATCCGCCGCAGGCCACGCGAATCGGCGAGAACGACGGCGACGCCGGGCACCGGGTGCGGGTCGGGCCAGTGGAGGGCCGGTGGGCCGGGTTGCTGCGCCGCGGCTTGGCCGGCCGGCGAGGCCATCTCGCGGCCGGGCTCGCTCTTCGCCCCGTTTGCCCGGGGTCCCGGCGCGGATTCGGCCTCGTGCCGGACCGCCCCCGGCTCACCCGCCCAGGAACCCGGCTTGGGTCCCGCCTCACGCCGGGCGGCCCCCGGCTCACCCGCCCGCGGGCCGGGCGCGGATTCGGCCGCGCCCGGCTCCATCACCCCCGAGCCCGGCACCGGCCCGGCCGCTTCCGGCTCACTCGCCTGCCGGACCGCCGCCCACTCGCCCAACCGCAGCCCCGGCTCGGCCGCGGGACTGCCGTTCCCCCGCGATTGCGCCGGTGGGACCACCGCGACCAGGCCCGTCACGTGCCGGCCGCCTTCGTGGCCGGCCAGTGCTCCCCTCGCCGCCGCCACCGCGGCGCCGGTCCGGTCGCCCGGGCCCGGCCACTCCGCCGGGCCGGGCTCGTGGGCCGCGATCACCACCACGCCCGTGCGCGTGAACACCAGCGCGTCCACCCGCCGCGGCCCCAGCCGGCTCTGCAGCGTGATGCCCGCGAGCGCCAGCCCCGTGAGGTGCTGCGGGCCCGGGCCCCACGATCGCAGCACCCCCACCAGATGCACCGCCGCCGGTGGGAGCGGCCGGTCTTCGCCGGTTCGCTGGAGGGCCACGAGCACGCCGGTCACACCTCCCACGACGCCTACGGCGAGCACTCACTCGAAGGTAAGAGGCGACCCCACCCCTCCCCCAGCAGCCGAACGAGTGGTCGATCACCACCGTGCGTAGCCGAACCCTACGAACAAGGCGGGCGCGGTCCACAATGGACCGCACCCGCCCGTCCGGAAACCGCAGGCTACGGCCGTGGGGTGTTGCGCAGGTTGGCCCGCGCCAGGTCGACCATCTTGCCGACGCCGCCGTTGAGCACCGTCTTCGTCGCCCCCAGCGCGAACCCGCGCACCATCTCACCGGTGATGCGCGGCGGGATCGACAGCGCGTTCGGGTCCGTCACCACCTCGACCACCGCCGGGCCGGGGTGCGCGAACGCCTTCTCCAGCGCGCCGCGCACGTCGTCCGGGTCCTCGACGCGCTCGGAAAACACCCCGCAGGCCGCGGCGATCGCCGCGAAGTTCACCGGGGCGTGGTCGGTGCCGAAGTCCGGGAGGCCGTCGACCAGCATCTCCAGCTTCACCATGCCCAGCGTGGCGTTGTTGAACACCACGACCTTCACCGGCACGTCGTACGCCGGCAGTGTCAGCAGGTCGCCCATCAGCATCGCGAGCCCGCCGTCGCCCGAGAGCGACACCACCTGGCGGCCCGGCTGGGACAGCTGGGCGCCGATCGCGTGCGGCAGCGCGTTCGCCATGCTGCCGTGCCGGAACGAACCCAGCACCCGGCGGCGGCCGTTCGGCGTCAGGTAGCGCGCGGCCCAGACGTTGCCCATGCCGGTGTCGACGGTGAACACCGCGTCGTCGGCGGCCACCTCGTCGAGCACCGAAGCGACGTACTCCGGGTGGATCGGGCGGCGGTGCTCGATCTTCGTCGTGTACGCGCCGACGACCTTCTCCAGCTTCCGCACGTGCTCGCGCAGCATCCGGTCCAGGAACGCGCGATCGGTGCGGGGCCGCAGCAGCGGCAGCAGGGCGCGCAGTGTCTCGCGCACGTCGCCGTGCACGGCCAGGTCCAGCGGCGTGCGGCGGCCGAGGCGCGAAGCGTCGTGGTCCACCTGGATCGTGCGCGCCTGCGGGAGGAAGTTGTCGTACGGGAAATCCGTGCCCAGCAACACGATCCGGTCGGCCTCGTGCATCGCGTCGTAGCAGGCGCCGTAACCGAGCAGGCCGCTCATGCCGACGTCGAACGGGTTGTCGTACTGGATCCACTCCTTGCCGCCGAGCGAGTGCCCGACCGGCGCGGCGAGCTTCTCCGCCAGCGCCATGACCTCGTCGTGCGCGCCGCGGACGCCCGCGCCGGCGAACAGCATCACCTTCTCGCCGGAGTTCAGCAGGTCCGCCAGCTCCTGCACGACTTCCGTCGAAGGCACGGCGGGCGACGGCGGCACCAGCGGAAGCCGTTCGGTGAGCGGGCCGGTGGCCTTGCGGTCGGCGAGGTCGCCCGGGATCGTCAGCACCGCGACGCCGCCCTTGCCGACGGCGGCCTGCGTCGCGATCCGCAGCAGGCGCGGGAGCTGCGCCGGGTCCGCCACGACCTCGCTGAAGTGGCTGCACTCCGCGAAGAGCCGGTCCGGGTGCGTCTCCTGGAAGAAGCCGGTGCCGATCTGGTTCGAAGGGATGTGCGAGGCGATCGCCAGCACCGGCGCACCCGAGCGATGGGCGTCGAACAGGCCGTTGATCAGGTGCAGGTTGCCCGGCCCGCAGCTGCCCGCGCAGACGGCGAGCTTGCCGGTGACCTGCGCCTCGGCCGCCGCGGCGAAAGCGGCGGTCTCCTCGTGGCGGACGTGCACCCACTCGATGCCGTCGGTGCGGCGGACCGCGTCGACGATGGGGTTCAGGCTGTCCCCGACGATGCCGTAGATGCGCTCGACCCCGGCGTCGCGCAGGGTCCTGACCAGTTGTTCTGCCACGGTAGCCATACCTCCAGCGTGAACCGCGATGATCGATGCGTCCAATGCCTGATTGGCTGAAAATCCATACACTGGAGGCATGGACGTCCAGACGCTCCGGCTGTTCCGCGAGGTCGCGGCCGGCGCCACCGTCACGGAGACCGCCGCGCGGGCGCACCTCACCCAGCCCGCGCTGTCGCGAGCCCTCCGGCGGCTCGAGCACGACACCGGGGCCGAACTGTTCCGCCGGTCCGGGCGCGTGCTGCGGCTGACGCCGGCCGGGCACGCGTTCAAGCGGCACGTCGACCTCGTCCTCGACCAGCTCGACCAGGGCCTGCGCGAAGTCGGTGAGCTCGTCGCGCCGGACACCGGGGTCGTCCCGCTGGCGTTCCTGCACACGTTCGGCACCTGGCTGGTGCCCGCCGTGCTCACCGGCTTCCTGCGCGAGCACCCCGGCACCCGGTTCGAACTGCGCCAGCACGGCGAGGCCGGGCTCGAGGCGGAACTCCTCGACGGCACCGCGGACCTCGTGATCACCAGCGGCGACCCCCGGCACCCCCAGCTGCGCTGGTCCCGCCTGCTCGTCGAGCCGCTGCGGCTGGCCGTGCCGCCGGCCCACCGGCTCGCCGGGCGACGGCGGGTCCGCCTCGCCGACGTCGCGGACGAGACGTTCATCCTCCTGCGGCCCGGTTACGCGCTGCGCGAAACGACCGAGCGGCTGTGCGGCGAAGCCGGGTTCGTCCCGCAGGTGGGGTTCGAAGGGGACGAAGTCGAGACGCTGCGCGGGCTCGTCACCGCCGGGCTCGGCGTGTCCGTGCTGCCGTTGCCGCACACGGCGGCGTTTCCGGCGCCCCACCTGGAACTGACCGATGTGGACGCTGCCCGCGACATCGGTCTCGCCTGGACGGCCGGGCGGAACCTCCCGCCTCCCAGCGAAACCTTCCGCCGGCACGTCCTCGCCACCGTGCCCGCCGCGTTCGACCGTCCACATCGGACTGTGCCGGAAATGTGAGAATACCGGCATGAGCACGCGCCGTGACCGGTGGTGTGCCAGGGTGGAGGCATGGTCGCCGCGCTGAGATCCTTCCTGCTGTCCTGGACCTCCGTCACCCCGGTGCTCGGTGTGCTCGTGCTGGCGCTCACCTGGGGCCGTGACCTCGGCCCGGTCTTCGTGGCCGTCGTCGCCGTCGCGCTGGGGGCGACCGTGCTGGCCGCGGTGCACCACGCGGAGGTCGTCGCCCACCGGGTGGGGGAACCGTTCGGCTCGCTGGTGCTCGCGGTGGCCGTCACGGTCATCGAGGTCGCGCTGATCGTCACGATGATGGTGTCCGGCGGCCCGGAGGCCGGATCGCTCGCGCGGGACACGGTGTTCGCCGCCGTCATGATCACGACGAACGGCATCGTCGGCATCTCGCTGCTCGTCGGCGCCCGCCGCTACGGCTCGACGCTGTTCAACTCCGAAGGCAGCGGGGCCGCGCTGGCGACGGTCGCGACCCTGGCCACGCTGAGCCTGGTGCTGCCGGCGTTCACTTCGAGCACGCCCGGGCCGGCCTTCTCCCCCACCCAGCTGACGTTCGCCGCGCTGGCGTCCCTCGTGCTGTACGGGACGTTCGTGCTGACGCAGACGGTGCGCCACCGCGACTTCTTCCTCCCGGTGGCGGCCGACGGCGCGGTCAAGGAGGACGACCACGCCGAGCCGCCGTCGAACCGCGCGGCGCTGGGCAGTCTCGCGTTGCTGCTCGTGGCGCTGGTCGCGGTGGTCGGGCTGGCGAAGGTCGAGTCGCCGGCGATCGAAGCCGGGGTGCGGGCGGCCGGGTTCCCGCAGTCGTTCGTGGGCGTGGTGATCGCGCTGCTGGTGCTGCTGCCGGAAACCCTGGCGGCGGTCCGCGCGGCCCAGCGCGACCGGATGCAGATCAGCCTCAACCTGGCGTACGGCTCGGCGATCGCGAGCATCGGCCTGACGATCCCGGCGATCGCGCTGGCGTCGGTGTGGCTGCCGGGCCAGCTCCTGCTCGGCCTGGGTTCGACGCAGATCGTCCTGCTCGCGCTGACGGTGGTGGTCAGCGTCCTGACGGTGGTCCCGGGCCGCGCGACCCGCCTCCAGGGCGGCGTGCACCTGGTCCTGCTGGCCGGCTTCCTCGTCCTCGCCATCAACCCCTGACGGCCCGCCGGGTCATCTTCCCCATCACACGTGATGCCCTCCCAGTCACGCGAGATGCCCGCTCGATCACGCGTGATGCCCCGCAGAGCACGGCCGAAGCCCGTCTCGGTCCACCGGCCGCCGCCGGGCGAGGAGCCTTGCCCGTGACGGGAAGGGGCATCACCCGTGATCAGCGGGGCATCACGCGTGACTGGAGGGGCATCACGTGTGTTGGGAGGGGCGACACGGGTCAGGCGGTGGTGACCTCGATGCCGACCACGCAGGTGTCGTCGTCCGTGTCCGCCGTGCTGTAGGTGAGGAGGGTGTCCAGCTGGTGTTCGAGGCCGCCGTCGTGGCCGTCGACCAGGGTGACCAGGCGGGACACCGAATCCTGGACCGGGCGGTCGCGGCGCTCGATCAGGCCGTCCGTGTAGATCAGCAGGATGTCGCCCTCCGCCAGCTGGAGCTCGTCCTCCTCGTACGTCACGTCGCGGACCGCGCCCAGCAGGGAGCCGCGGATCAGGGGCAACGTCGTCGCCGTGCCGTCGCGGTGGCGGACGATCGGGGGCAGGTGGCCCGCCCGGGCCCAGCGCAGCTTGCGGTGCGCCGGGTCGTAGACCGCCGTCACCGCCGTCGCCGTGACGTGGTCGGTCAGGTGGTAGGCCACCAGGTTCAGCCACGTCAGCAGCTGGGCCGGCCCGGCGCCGGTCGCCGCGAGGCCGCGCAGGGCGTTGCGGAGGCTCACCATCCCGGTCGCCGCGTCGATGCCGTGGCCGGCGACGTCGCCGACGCACAGCAGGACCTCGCCCGTCGGCAACGCGACCGCGTCGTACCAGTCGCCGCCGACCAGGTGCTCCTTCTCCGCCGGCCGGTACCGGACCGCCGCCCGGAGGCCCGGCATGTCGATCGGGCCCTTGGCCGGCGGCATGATCGCGTGCTGCAGCTGCAGCGCCAGCCGGTTGCGTTCCATCGCCTGCTGCTCGGTCTCGGCCAGCCTGTCCCGCGTCGCGGCCAGTGCCACCTCGGTCCAGTGCTGCGACGACACGTCCTGGTAGGCGCCGCGGACCGCGACCAGCTCGCCACGGCCGTCGACGACCGGCTCGGCGACCACCCGGATGTGCCGGGCCACGCCGTCGGAGCGCTGCAACCGGAACGCCGTCGACGACGGCCGCTTGTGGTGCAGCACCGCCCGCAGGAACCGGCCGATCGCCGGCGCGTCGTCGGAGTGCGCGTGCGCGGCCAGCTCGTGCAGCGAAAGCGGCGCGGCGTTGGGTGGCAGGCCGTACAACGAGAACAGCTCGATGTTCCAGGTGATCGCCCCCGTGACGACGTTCTCCTCGAAGCCGCCGATGCGCCCGAGCCGCTGGGCGTGCTGCAGCAGCACGGCGAGCTTCGCCGCGTCGTCCTGGATGCGCAGGATCAGCAGCACGTTCCCGGCGAAGCGGGTGACGCTGACGTCGGCGAGCACGGTCAGCGGCACCTGGTCCACCAGCGTCGTCACCGCCATGCTCTCGGCGCGGAACGGCTCCCCGGTGGCGTAGACGCGCTGGATCTTGTCGAGCAGCCCGCTCTCTTCGGCGGCGAGCGGGTACGACTCCAGCAGCCGGGTGCCGACGATCCGGCTGCGCGGCCGCCCGCCCGGGTCGGCGAACCGGACGTTGGCGTGGTGGATGCGGAAGTCGCTGAGCCGGTCGCCGCCGTCGACGCACGGCGAGAGCAGCACGGCCGGGTCGTGCAGGCCGTCGATGAAGTCGACCAGCTCGCCGAGGAAGTCGCCGCCGGCCACCGGCGCGACCACGCCGTCCCACGTGTCGAGGGTGTGCGCGCACAGCTCGGCCAGCGCCTCCAGCTGACGGCGCTGGCGCCCGGGTTCGGCGGGCAGCGGCTCCGGCCAGCACATCTCGACGACGCCGACGATCCGCCCGCCGGTGCCGGTCGGCACCGTCACCCGGCCACCGCCGGATAGCGTGTGCTGCCCGATCGACGGCAGGCCGCCGCCGGCGAGCGTCGGGAACCAGGCGGTGTCGCGCTCGATCAGCGCGCTGCGGGCGGGCGTGGCCACCCCCGGCGGGACATAGCACCAGCGCGCCGCCTCTTCGGCGGAGAACCCGGCCGAACCGGCCAGGGTCAGCGATCCGTCCGGCCCGGCGAGCCACACCGCGACGGCGGTGGCGCCGAGCGGCCGCAGCGCGTGCTCCAAAATGGACTCCGCGACGCGCTGGGTGTCCCCCGCCGCGAGCACGCCGCTCTCGGCCGTCCGCAGCCGCACCGCGACCGACTCCTCGCCCTCGGCCCGGGCCAGGAATTCCTGCGTCACCTCGCTGATGCGGTCCTCGGCCGCCTCGCCGACGACGTCCGCGGCGAACTCCAGCGGCGTCATCCCGGAGCGCTCGGCGAGGCTCTCCAGCTGCTTCGCGGCGTCCGACGGCGTGCAGTGCAGACGTTCCATCAGGACGCCCTTGGCCAGCTCGATCAGCCCGCGGCCGTCGGCGACGGCGTGCGCGTGGTCGACCTCGCCGCGCAGGCGGGCCACGGTGTCGGCGAGCCGGGCGAGGTTGGCCGACACCTCGGCCGGCGAGGGCAGTACGGTCTGGTCTTCGGCGGGCAACCGGTCGTCGCCGATCACGCGGTCACGTGCCGCTTGATGCGGGTGATCAGGTCGTCCGCATCCACCGGTTTCGTGACGTAGTCGGTCGCGCCCGAGGCGAGGCTCTTCTCCCGGTCGCCCGGCATCGCCTTCGCCGTGACCGCCACGATCGGGATGTCCGCGTGTTCCGGCATCGCGCGGATCTTGGCGGTCGCGGTGTAGCCGTCCATCTCCGGCATCATCACGTCCATCAGGATCAGGTCGATGCCGGGGTGCGCCGCGACCGTCTCGACGCCCTTGCGGCCGTCCTCGGCGTGCAGCACCTGCATGCCGTGCAGCTCCAGGATCCCGGTCAACGCGTAGACGTTGCGCGGATCGTCGTCGACGATCAGCACCGTGCGCCCGGCCAGCGTGGTGTCGACGTCGGCGGCCCGCACCGGCGCGGCCGGCTCGTCCGGGCGCACCAGCGGCAGCACCGCGCCGGGCTCTTCGGCCGACAGGTGCAGCGCGATCCGCTCGCGCAGCTCGTCGAGCCCGGACAGCACCTCCAGGGACGGCACGTCCGCGCGGGACTGCACCAGCTGCTCGAGCTCGCCGTCGAGCCGCCTGCTGTTGTGGGCGAGCACCGGGACCAGCCGCAGCGCGCTGTCGCCCTGCATCGCGTCGAGGAAGGTGAACGCGGCCCGGTCCGGCAGGTCCAGGTCGAGCACCACGCAGTGGTAGGCGTCGGTGGCGAGCGCGGCGGCCGCCTCCTGGGTGCCGACCGCCGTCACGACTTCGACGTCCGCGGGCGACAGGCCGATGTCCCGGCTGTCGGCCAGGTCCGCCGCCGCGCTTTCGGCGACGAGCGTCAGCAGCCCGTGCTGGCGTTCCTCGACGACCAGCAGCCGCCGGTAGGCCCGCGGGCCCGACGCCGGGACGGGCGCACCGGGCTGGGTCGTCACAACGGCGGTGCCGGGGTGCTCGCCGGCGGGCAGCGGCACGAAGTCCGGGCGCGCGACCGGCAGCGCGAAGGTGAAGGTGCTGCCCTCGCCCAACGTGCTTTCGGCGGTGATCACGCCCCCGAGCAGCTGCGCGATCTCACGGCTGATGGACAGGCCGAGCCCGGTGCCGCCGTACTTGCGGCTGGTCGTGCCGTCGGCCTGCTGGAACGCGCCGAAGATCGATTCGAGCTGGTGCTCGGCGATCCCGATGCCGGTGTCGGTGACCCGGAACGCGACGGCCGGACCGTGCACCCGCAGCGGCCGCGGCAGCCGCTCGGGGTCCACCGGCTCGATGTGCAGCTCGATCCCGCCGACCTCGGTGAACTTGACCGCGTTGGACAGCAGGTTGCGCAGCACCTGCCGCAGCCGCGAGTCGTCGGTGAGCAGCTCGGACGGCGAGCCGGGCGCGACGGTGATCCGGAAGTCCAGGTTGCGTTGGGAGGTCATCGGCCGGAACGTCGCTTCGACGTAGTCGATGAGCTGGCGCAGCGACACCTGCTCCGGGGTGACGTCCATCTTCCCGGCCTCGACCTTCGACAGGTCGAGGATGTCGTTGATCAGCTGCAGCAGGTCCGAGCCCGCGGAGTGGATGATGCCCGCGTACTCGACCTGCTTGGCGGTCAGGTTGCGGGTCGGGTTCTGCGCGAGCAGCTGGGCGAGGATCAGCAGGCTGTTGAGCGGGGTCCGCAGCTCGTGGCTCATGTTGGCCAGGAACTCCGACTTGTACTTCGACGCCAGCGTCAGCTGCTGGGCGCGGGCCTCCAGCTCCTGGCGGGCCTGCTCGATCTCGAGGTTCTTCGTCTCGATGTCGCGGTTCTGCGTGACCAGCAGCGCCGCCTTCTCCTCCAGTTCGGCGTTGGAGGACTGGAGTTCCTCCTGCCGCGCCTGGAGTTCCTCCGAGCGGGCCTGCAGTTCCGCGGTCAGCCGCTGCGACTCGCCGAGCAGCTCGTCGGTGCGGGCGTTGGCGACGATGCTGTTGACGTTGACGCCGATCTGCTCCATCAGCAGCTCGAGGAACGCGCGGTGCACCGTCGTGAAGCCGTGCACCGAAGCCAGCTCGATGACGCCGAGCACCTGGTCCTCGACCACGATCGGCAGCACGATCAGACTGGCCGGCGCGGTGCTGCCGAGCCCGGAGGAGATCGTCGCGTAGCCGGGCGGGACGTCGTCGACCGCGATCGCGCGGCGGCTGCGGGCGGCCTGCCCGACCAGCGACTGCCCGACCCGGAACCGCACCGCCGGGCCGTCCCCGTCGTCCGGGTGGCCGTACGCGCCGACCAGCCGCAGCTCGGGCACCTCGGCGGTGTCGTCGGCCAGGTAGAACGCGCCGTACTGGGCGTTGACCAGCGGGACGAGCTCGTCCATCACCGCGGCCGCGACGACCGCGAGGTCGCGCCGGCCCTGCATCAGCCCGGTGATCGTGGCCAGGTTGGACTTCAGCCAGTCCTGCTCCTGGTTCGCCCGCGTGGTTTCGCGCAGCGATTCCACCATCGAGTTGATGTTGTCCTTCAGCTCGGCGACCTCGCCGGAGGCGTCGACGGTGATCGAGCGGGTCAGGTCGCCCTCGGCGACCGCGCTGGTCACCTCGGCGATCGCGCGGACCTGCCGGGTGAGGTTCCCGGCCAGTTCGTTGACGTTCTCCGTCAGCCGCTTCCAGGTGCCCGACACGCCTTCGACCTCGGCCTGGCCGCCGAGCCGGCCCTCGCTGCCGACCTCGCGCGCCACGCGCGTGACCTCCGCGGCGAACGCCGAGAGCTGGTCGACCATCGTGTTGATCGTGGTCTTGAGCTCGAGGATCTCGCCGCGGGCGTCGACGTCGATCTTGCGGGTCAGGTCGCCCTGGGCGACGGCGGTCGTCACCTGGGCGATGTTGCGGACCTGCCCGGTGAGGTTGTTCGCCATCGAGTTGACGTTGTCGGTGAGGTCCTTCCACGTGCCGGCCACGTTCGGCACCCGCGCCTGGCCGCCGAGCATGCCTTCGGTGCCCACCTCGCGGGCCACGCGGGTGACCTCGTCCGCGAACGCCGAGAGCGTGTCGACCATCGTGTTGATGACGTCGGCCAGGGCCGCGACCTCGCCCTTGGCCTCGACGGTGATCTTGCCCGAGAGGTCGCCGCGCGCGACGGCCGTGGCGACCTGCGCGATCGAGCGGACCTGGCCGGTCAGGTTGGACGCCATCACGTTGACGTTGTCGGTGAGGTTCTTCCAGGTCCCGGACACGCCGCGGACGGTCGCCTGGCCGCCGAGGTTGCCCTCGGTGCCGACCTCGCGCGCCACTCGGGTGACCTCGTCCGCGAACGCGGACAGCTGATCCACCATCGTGTTGATGGTGTCCTTCAGCTCGAGGATCTCGCCGCGGGCGTCGACGCGGATCTTCTGGGACAGGTCGCCGCGGGCGACCGCGGTGGTGACCTGGGCGATCGAGCGGACCTGCGCGGTGAGGTTGTCCGCCATGACGTTGACCGACTCGGTGAGGTCCTTCCAGGTGCCGGAGACGCCCTTGACGTCCGCCTGCCCGCCGAGGCGGCCCTCGGTGCCCACCTCGCGCGCCACCCGGGTGACCTCGTCCGCGAACGCGGACAGCTGATCCACCATCGTGTTCAGCGTGTCCTTGAGCTCCAGGACCTCGCCGCGGGCGGTGACGTTGATCTTCTGCGAGAGGTCGCCGCTCGCCACCGCGGTGGCGACCTGGGCGATGTTGCGGACCTGGTCGGTGAGGTTGCCGGCCATGAAGTTCACCGAGTCGGTGAGGTCGCGCCAGGTGCCCGAGACGCCCTTGACGTCCGCCTGGCCGCCCAGCCGGCCTTCGGTGCCGACTTCTCGCGCGACGCGGGTGACCTCGTCGGCGAACGACGACAGCTGGTCCACCATCGTGTTGATGGTGTTCTTGAGCTCCAAGATCTCGCCGCGGGCGTCGACGGTGATCTTCTGGGACAGGTCGCCCTTCGCGACCGCCGTCGTCACCTGGGCGATGTTGCGGACCTGGTCGGTGAGGTTCCCGGCCATGAAGTTCACCGAATCGGTGAGGTCGCGCCACACGCCGCCGACGCCGGGGACCTGGGCCTGGCCGCCGAGGCGGCCTTCGCTGCCCACCTCGCGCGCCACCCGGGTGACCTCGTCCGCGAACGACGACAGCTGGTCCACCATCGTGTTGACGGTGTCCTTCAGCTCGAGGATCTCACCGCGGGCGTCGACGTCGATCTTCTGCGACAGGTCGCCCTTCGCCACCGCGGTCGCCACCTGGGCGATGTCGCGCACCTGGGTGGTCAGGTTGCCCGCCATGGCGTTCACCGAGTCGGTGAGGTCCTTCCAGGTGCCGGACACGCCGGGGACCTTCGCCTGCCCGCCGAGCTGGCCCTCGCTGCCGACCTCGCGGGCGACGCGGGTGACCTCGGAGGTGAACAGCGAGAGCTGGTCGGCCATGCCGTTGAACACGGTGGCGATCTCGCCGAGCAGGCCGTCGGCCCCGCCGGGCAGCCGGATGCCGAAGTCGCCGTCGCGGACGGCGGTCAGGCCGGCCAGCAGGCGGCGCAGCTCCTGCTCCCCCGCCTCGCCCACGCCTGCGACGGCGACTCCGGCACCCGGGCGCGTCCCTTCGACCATTGCCCCACCCATTCGCCACCCATTTCTTCGTTGGCCGGCACCTGGGCACCGTCCCGCTGCGTGCACACCGGGTGGCTCAGCATAGTGCAGCTGCACTATGCTGAACGGCAACGGTTGAGCAACCAGCCGCGCCCGTGTCCACGCGCGCTCCCCAGGCGGTGCTCGAAAGCCTTTCCTTCTCTCCCAGGCCATCCGGCCGCATTGACCCGTTCGGCTGAACGCCGCCACGGGTGACGGTGACCCGCGCCCAGCCGCGGTCGCCGCGCTCCGCCGTGCCCGGCTTCGGCGTCCGGTGTGGACACTCCATTGTGGAACGGGCGGTCAGAGCCAGTCCTTTTTCTTGAACACCCCGTAGAGCCCGAGCGACAGCACCAGGATCACGACTGTCGACGCCCAGAAGCCGCTCGGCGCGCCGTTGCCCGGGTACGGCACGTTCTGGCCGTAGAACCCGGTCACCGCGGTCGGCACCGCGATCACCGCGGCCCAGCCGGTGACCTTCTTCATGATCAGGTTCAGCCGGTTGCCCTGCAGGTTCAGCTGGGTCTCCCGGACCGTCGCGATCAGCTCACGGAGGGCCTCGGTCTGCTCGGCGGCCTGGCGGGCGTGGTCGTGGACGTCCTCGAAGTACGGCCGGGTCAGCTCGTCGGCCAGCCGCAGGTCCGGGCGCATCAGGGAGCTGATGACCTCGCGCATGGGCAGCACGACCCGGCGCAGCGCGGTGAGGCTCTTGCGTAGCCGGAACGAGCGGCGCTGCAGTTCGGAGGAGTCGGGCCGGTCGGCGAAGACCAGGTCCTCCAGGGCTTCGACCTCGTCGTCGAGCGCCTGCACGGCCTCGTACTGCCCGTCGACGACGTGGTCGAGCAGGCCGTGCACCAGGAAGGGCACGCCGGACTTCGCCAGCTCCGGTGCCTGGTCCCAGGCCCGCACGACCGGTTCGATGTCGAAGCCGTCGTCCTTGCGCACGGTGACCAGCGCCCGCGGCGTGACGAAGGCGCCGAGCTCGGCGGTCGTGAGCACGCCGGTGCGGGCGTCGAACCGCACCGCGTAGGCGGCCAGGAAGGCGTGGCCCTCGTAGCGGTCGAGCTTGGGCCGCTGGTGTTCGGCCACCGCGTCCTCGACGGCGAGCCGGTGCAGGCCCAGTTCGCCGGCGAGCCGGGCCAGATCGGCCTCGGTCGGCGCGCAGAGGTCGACCCAGACCGTGGTGCCGGGTTCGGCCAGGAACTCCGAGACGTCCTCGACGGGGAAGTCTTCCTTTTGCAGCACACCGTCGCGATAAACGCGAGTCCTGGTCATACCGGCGGGGTGCCCGATCGGCCCCGGCTTCACACCCCCGCGCGTTCGAAAGCCAGCGTCGGCAGGTCCACCGCGTGCGCGCCGCCGTCGGCGACGATGACCGCGCCCGTGATGTACGACGACTCCGCCGACCCCAGGAACCGCACGATCGCCGCGATCTCCTCGGGCTCGGCCGGCCGCCGCAGCGGGACCTCGGCCGTCACGCGGCGGTAGCCCTCTTCGCGGCCGCCGGTGAAGCCCGCCGCCGCGGCGAACTGGTCCATCTCGCCGTCCGCCATCGGCGTGCGGACCCAGCCCGGGCAGACCGCGTTCGCCCGCACCCCGCGCGGCCCGAAGTCGCGCGCGATCGAGCGGGTCAGGCCGATCAGCGCGTGCTTGGCGACGGTGTAGCCGGCGACGTTCGGCCCGGCGAACAGCCTGGCCAGCGACGACACCACGACGACCTGCCCGCCGGTCTCGACCAGGGCGGGCAGCGCGGCCCGGCAGAACACGAACGCGCTCGAGAGGTTCGAGCGCAGCGCCAGTTCCCACTCGTCGTCGCCGGTGTCGGCGACCGACGCCAGGCCGTGCCCGCCGGCGTTGGCGACGACGACGTCCAGCCGCCCGTACTCGCCGGTGATCTCCGCGATCGCGGCTTCGGCGTCCTCCCGGACGCTCGCGTCGCAGGCGATGACGTGCGCCCCGGTTTCCGCGGCCACCTGCGCGAGGGGCTCGCGCCGCCGTCCCAGCACCGCCACGCGGGCGCCCTCGCCCGCGTACCGGCGGGCGACCGCGGCGCCGATGCCGGTGCCGCCGCCGGTGATCGCGACGACCCTGCCCGATGAGTCCACGGGATTCCCCTTTCGCCCGACAGCCCGCACCGTCGGCGCCGACGGGTTCTCCGTCGACCCCGGAAGGCGGGGTTCAAGCTAGCCGAGGCGATCCGAAAACCAGGCGCGGGTGCGGTGCAGGAAGTCGAGCTGGTGGCCGCGTTCGCGGAGCGAGTGGCCCTCCCGGGGGTAGACCACGAACTCGTGCTCGCGGTCGCCGAGGGCGTGGTGCAGGAGTTGCGCCTGCGAGAGCGGGACGTTCGTGTCGTCTTCGCCGTGCACGATGAGGACCGGGGTCGCGATCCGGTCCGCGTAGGTGATCGGGCTGTTCTCCTTGCCACCGAGGGCGAGGTCGTACCGGCCGCACTCCCCGGTCGCGGCGAGCAACGGCCAGTCGATGACGCCGGCGTAGACGAACGCCGCCTTGAAGCGATTCGTCTGCGTGACGGCCCAGGCGGCCATGAACCCGCCGTGGCTCCCGCCGCCGATCCCGAGCCGGTCTTCGTCGGCGACGCCTTCCCGCACGAGGAGGTCGATCCCGGTGAGGAGATCGGTGAACTCCGCGCCCCCGGCGTCGCCGGCAACGCTCGCCGCGAAGGTGTGACCGTGGCCGAGGCCGCCGCGGGGATTCGGGAGGAACACGGCGAACCCGGCCGCGGCCAGCCACTGGCCGTTGCGGAACCAGCCGAGCTGGAACCGGTCGGCGAAGCGGTCGTACGGGCCGCCGTGGACCAGGGTGACGAGCGGGAAGGGCCCGTCGGCGCGGGTCCGGCCGGGTGGGAGGACGAGGAGGCCGTCGAGTTCCAGGCCGTCTTCGGCGCGGTAGGACAGGCGTTCCTGGGTGCCCCACCGGATCCCGCGCCCCGGTGGTTCGCCGAGCCGGGTGAGCGGACCGCCGGGCGGTCCACAGTGGACGGCCTCGGGTTCGGTGGTGCTGCTCCCGACGACGGCGATGCCGTCTCCGCTCGCACTCAGGTCCAGCAGGCTGCCGGTCGCGCGGCCGAGCTCGGTGCAGGTGCCGGCGGCGGGGTCGACGCGCCGGATCGTCGTGTCCAGACCTTCGGCGAACAGGGCCAGCAGCCGGCCGTCGCCGGCCCTGGCGAGTTCGAGCGGGCAGACGCTCATCCCGGCGGTGAGGTTCCGGTGGTCACCGGCGTCGAAGATCGCGCGGCCGGCGATCAGGCCGGGCGGGGTGATGCCGAGGTAGGCCAGGCGCCAGCCGGCGTCGTCGCGCCACCAGGTCAGTGCCTCGGCCTCCGGCGCCGGGACGCCGAGCTCCTGCCGGGCACCGGTGGCGGGATCGACGAGGTGGAGGCCGGCCTCGTAGAGCCCGGGCTCCCGATCGGCGACGGACCAGGTGAGCACGGCGATGGTGCGGCCATCCGGCCGGGCGGCGGCTTCGACGACGTGCCGTGAGCCGAAGTCGCCGAGAGAGCGGACCGCGCGGGTCGACAGGTCGAGCAACCAGAGCCGGTCGGGCGGGTCGGCGGTGTCCCAGGTGCGTGCCTCGGTGATCGCACCCGGCCGCACCACGCGCACCCGGGGATCGGCCGTCGCTTCCTTCTCCTCCGGCGCGACGAGCACCACCGCACCGTCGTCCGGCAGCAGCACGTAGTCACCGACGCCGGTGCGCCGGTCCGTCAACCGCTCCGGCTCGCTCTCCAGACCGGCCCGGTAAAGCTGCGCCGTCCCGCGCTCGGCCCGGTCCGAGAGGAAGTACACCCACGCGGAGTCGGCCGACCACCGCGGCGCCCGGTCCTCCGCCTCGGCGGCGGCGAACTCCCGAGGCGGCTCGCTCCCGTCCGCGGGCGCGAGCCACAGCCCGCTCACCGGATGTTCTCCGGGACGCCCCACCGGCGCACTCACGAACACGACCCACCGGCCGTCCGGCGACACCCGCGGCGTGCTCGGCACCATCCGGTCGACCACGGCCTCCGCCGTCAGCTCCCCCATGCCCCCAGTCTGGCATCACCCGGCAAGATCGTCAGCAGCCGATCGTGGTCGCCGGCTTCGCGCAGGACCGGGGCCTCCGGCGTGCCCGCGTCCGGGTCGTCCGCGCGGACCGCCGCCAGGAAGCGGACCACCGCACGGGGTTCCGGGAAGACCTCACCACCGAGATAGGTCAGGACCGTCGCGCCCGTGGCGTCTTCGATCGCCGCCGCCCAGCCGTGCGCTTCGTCCCAGACCAGGGCCAGGTCGTGGCCCGGGAACCGGGACAGGCGCCAGTCGAGGGCGATGTAGGCCGCGGCGGGCGTGCCCGCGTCGAGCGTGCAGGACTCCATGCCCACCCCCACGGCCCGCGCCACCGCCCCCACGTAGCCGCGCAACCGCCGCTCGAACGAGAACTCCGTGTCGCGCCCGAAGTCGATCAGAATGCTCAACGCCGCCTCGCTTTCCCCGTCGCGCCGCGGGATCCTCCGCGGTCGCCCGATCGGGTACCCCGGCCGCCCACCGCTCAATCCCGGCGAACCGGACAGCAAATGTCGTCCATCCGGCGACATCTCACTTGTCATCCTTTCGATGACATGTTAGAACGGCAGTACCCGAGAGAAAGGCGAAGCACCCCCGTGACCGCATCGATCGAACTCCCGACCGGTTACCAGCACCCCGCCGTCCCCGCGCTGCTCGAGTACCTCCGCGACGTCACCGCCGAGCTCGGGATCGGCCTCGAGTCCTGCACCCTCGACCACGACAGCCCGGTCTCGGCCTACGTCGCCCTCGACACCCGGCTGCCGCACTACCCCGACCGCGACGTGGCCCTGCTGTGGGACGAAGAACGCGGGTGGGCGGCGGCGATCGAGACACACTCCGGCGAGGACCTGATCGTCCTGCGCTACCTCGGCGGACCGTCGGTCGCCCCGGCGCCACGCCGGGTCGCGCGGTTCGTCCGAGCCCTGCACGAGGACGACCACACCGTCGGACGGCCCGACCCGGTGGAACTCCGGACCGCGGGCGACGCCGTCGAACTGGCCGCGCTGCTGCGGCGCCGGCCGGCCGTGGCCCGATGACGGCGCCGCTGCCCCTGCCGGAAAGCTTCGCGCTGACGTTCCGCGGCTACGACCGCGCCCAGGTCGACGAGCGGATCGACGAGCTGCTCGCCGAAATCCGCCTGCTCACCACCGATCGCGACGCGGCCGTCGCGGAGGCCGAGCACCTCGCACGGCAGCTCGAGCGGGCCCGCGCCGACCACGCCGAGCTGAGCGCCCGCGCCGACCGGCTGTGCCGGACGCCCGCCGACCCGGCCGCCGTCGGCGACCGCGTCCGGCACCTGCTCGAACTGGCGCACGCGGAAGCCGGCGGGATCGTCGCGACGGCACGGGAACAGGCCGCCGCGATCGTCCGGGACGCCGAGGAGGCCGCGGACCGGCGCGCCGCCGACGCCCGCGCGCGGGCCTACCGGATCGTCGACGACGCCCGGCGCCGCGCCGACCGCCTCGCCGAGATCGAGCGGCGCACCGCCGACCGGCTGCGGCGGCTCGACGCCTTCCTCGCCGAGGCCGAATCGGTCCTCGAGGAGCAAACTCCGCTCCGCGCGGTCGCGTGAGCCGCCGCGGCGTCGTGAACCACTTGCGTGAATGAGTCTTTTCACGAAGTCCGGCGCGCCACCGGGGCCCCCGGTGAGGCAGGATCAAGGCGTGACCACCGATCAGGCCGGGGTGCCCGAAGCCCGTCCGGGCCCGGCTTTCCCCGAGCACGAAGCCCGCGTCGACGCACTGAGACGGCAGCTCACCGCGATCGACGGTGAAGCGACCGTCCGGCTCGCGAAACGGACCTCCAACCTCTTCCGCTCCCGGGCCGCCGCGAAGCACCCCGGGCTGGACGTCTCCGGGTTCACCCACGTGCTGCACGTCGACCCCGGGACCCGCACCGCCGACGTCGAAGGGATGGTCACCTACGAGCAGCTCGTGGACGCCACCCTGCCGCACGGCCTGATGCCGCTGGTGGTGCCGCAGCTGAAGACGATCACCCTCGGCGGCGCGGTGACCGGGCTCGGCATCGAGTCGTCGTCCTTCCGCAACGGCATGCCGCACGAGTCGGTCCTGGAGCTGGAGATCCTGACCGGCGACGGCCGGATCGTCGTCGCCACGCCGGACAACGAGCACCGCGACCTGTTCCACGGCTTCCCCAACTCCTACGGCACCCTCGGCTACGCGCTGCGGCTGAAGATCCTGCTGGAACCGGTGCAGCCGTTCGTGAAGGTGCGGCACGTCCGCCACCACGACCGCGGGAAGTTCTTCGAGGCGCTCGGCGAGATCTGCGCGAAGAGCGAGTACGACGGCGAGCACGTCGATTTCGTCGACGGCACGGTCTTCGGCCCGGACGAGCTCTACCTGACGCTCGGGACGTTCACCGGCACCGCGCCCGCGACGAGCGACTACACCTGGCTGGACATCTACTACCGCTCGATCCAGCGTCGCGAGACCGACCACCTGACCGTCCGGGACTACCTCTGGCGCTGGGACACCGACTGGTTCTGGTGCTCGCGCGCGTTCGGCGTCCAGCACCGGCTGCCGCGGCTGCTGCTCGGCCGCCGGTTCCTGCGGTCCTCGGTGTACTGGAAGGCCGTCGCGCTCGACCGGCGGTTCCGGATCGCCGAACGGCTGCTGAAGCTCCGGCGGCTGCCGCCAGAAGAGACGATCGTGCAGGACATCGAGGTCCCGGTCGGCCGCGCCGCGGAGTTCCTCGAGTTCTTCGAACGGGAGATCCCGATCAGCCCGGTCTGGGTCTGCCCGCTGCGCCAGCGGCCCGGCGGCGTCCGCTGGCCGCTGTACGAACTGGACCCCGAAGAGCTGTACGTCAACTTCGGGTTCTGGTCGTCCGTGCCGCTCGACCCCGGTGAGCGCGACGGCACGCACAACCGGATGATCGAAGCCGAGGTCACCCGCCTCGGCGGGCACAAGTCGCTCTACTCGGACAGCTTCTACACCGAGGACGAGTTCTGGCGGCTCTACAACGGCGACGCCTACCGGGAGCTGAAGCGCGCCTACGACCCGCGCGAGCGGCTGCTCGGCCTCTACGAAAAATGCGTCCGCCGCCGGTGAAAGGAACGAACGTGACCCAGGACAACATCACCGTCGGCGCGGTCTTCGAACGGCTGCTCGGCCCCCGCGCCGAAGTGTCGATCACCGCCTACGACGGCAGCCGCAGCGGCCCGGCCGACGCGCCGGTGAGCATCGAGGTGCGCTCGCCGCTCGCGCTGGACTACCTGATGTCCTCCCCCGGCGACCTCGGCCTCGCCCGTGCGTACGTCGCCGGCGCGCTGGAGGTCCACGGCGACCTCTACACGGCGTTGCGCGCGCTGGCGACCCAGGTCGACCAGCTCACCCCGGCCGACCGGCTGTGGCTGCTGCGCAAGCTCGGCCCCCGCCACCTGCGGCTGGTCAAGCCGCCGGCCGAGGAGCACCCGAGCCGGTTCCGCCGCGGGCTGACCGCGCTGCGGCACTCGAAGGAGCGCGACAGCGAGGCCATCGCCAGCCACTACGACGTGTCCAACCGGTTCTACGAGCTGGTCCTCGGCCCGTCGATGGCCTACACCTGCGCGGTCTTCCCGCACGAAGGCGCCACGCTCGAGGAGGCGCAGGCGAACAAGTTCGACCTGATCTGCCGGAAGCTCGGCCTCCAGCCGGGGATGAAGCTGCTCGACGTCGGCTGCGGCTGGGGCGGCATGGTCGCGCACGCCGTCCGGCACTACGGCGTCGAGGCGATCGGCGTCACACTTTCGCGTGAACAAGCCCAGTGGGCGCAGAAGAACGTCGTCGCGCTCGGGATCGCCGACCGCGCCGAGATCCGCCACCTCGACTACCGGGACGTCACCGAGACCGGGTTCGACGCGATCTCCTCGATCGGCCTGACCGAGCACATCGGCGCGCGCAACGTGCCGGGCTACTTCCGCTTCCTCGCCGGCAAGCTCAAGCCGCACGGACGGCTGCTCAACCACTGCATCACCAACCCGGACACCAGCGTCGCCCACCGGTCGCGGGGCTTCATCGACCGCTACGTCTTCCCGGACGGCGAACTGGAGGCACCCGGCGAGCTGATGACCGCCATGCACGACGCCGGGCTGGAGGTGCGGCACTCGGAGAACCTGCGCGAGCACTACGCGACCACGCTGGCCGGGTGGTGCGCCAACCTCGACGAGCACTGGGACGAGGCGGTCGCCGAGGCCGGGACCGGGCGCAGCCGGGTGTGGGCGCTCTACCTCGCGGCCTGCCGGCTGGCCTTCGAACGCCGGGAGATCGAACTGCACCACATCCTCGGCGTCCGGACCGACAGAGAGGGCGGCATGGGCATGCCGCTGCGACCCGATTGGGGAGTTTGACCACCGGGGGTGGCCACTGCGGACGCGCAATGGAAGGATGGGGCGTGAGACCGGGTGTCCGAACGGGACGCCCAGGCTCACTACAAAGAGTAGGTATTGGTATGGCTCAGGGCAGTGTCAAGTGGTTCAACGGCGAAAAGGGCTTCGGCTTCATCGCGCAGGACGGCGGGGGTCCGGACGTGTTCGTCCACTACTCCGAGATCCAGGGCAGCGGCTTCAAGTCGCTCGACGAGGGTCAGCGCGTGGAGTTCGAAATCGGCCAGGGCCAGAAGGGCCCGCAGGCCCAGCGCGTGAGCGTCATCTGAGCCACGAGGCACCCTAAGGCCCTCGCCCCGCTCCGGGGCGAGGGCCTTACTCGTTCTCGGCCACACTGCGGATTCACAACGATCAGGTAACGTGGGGGGCGTCGAGAGCACCCCGTATGCCGACGTCCGGTCGGCCTCACTCTCGCACCGTGGCATCGAGGCCGATCGCCGGCAGGAGCGGCGACCCGCCCGGTCACCTCCCGACCGCTGACCGCCGGGTGTTCCCGCCCCCGGCCCTTCCGCGCACGGCCCCGACCGGCGCGGCGTAGACCTCGAAACGAGTAGTGCATGACCGCCTCCGTGAAGGCCCGGCCGGCCCCGAAACCCGTGCTCTCCGGCAAGCAGACGATCCCCGAGCTCATCACCATCCGCACGTTCCTGCTGGTCCCGTTCGTGGCACTGGCCGTCGCCGTCCCGGTGTTCTGGGGCTGGGGCATCAGCTGGCTCGACCTCGCCATCGCCGGCGCGTTCTTCGTGGTCTCGACGCTCGGGATCACCGTCGGCTACCACCGCTACTTCACCCACGGCTCCTTCCGGGCGAAGCGCGCCCTGCGGATCGCACTGGCCATCGCCGGCGGGCTCGCCGCGCAGGGTCCGGTGCTCGTCTGGGTCGCCGACCACCGGCGCCACCACGCCTTCTCCGACCGCGAGGGCGACCCGCACTCGCCGTGGCTGTTCGGGACGTCCCCGGTGGCGCTGGCCCGCGGCTTCTGGCACGCGCACATGGGCTGGCTCTTCGGCCGCGACAAGACCAACGTCGACCGGTTCGCCCCGGACCTGGCCGCCGACCGCGACCTGCGTGTCGTCGACCGGCTGTTCCCGCTGTGGGTGGTGGCGAGCCTGCTGCTCCCGCCGCTGCTCGGCGGGCTGATCACCCTTTCGTGGTGGGGCGCGCTGACCGCGTTCCTATGGGCGGGCCTGGCGCGGATCTCCTTCCAGCACCACGTGACGTGGTCGGTGAACTCGATCTGCCACATGATCGGGGAGCGCCCGTTCGCCAGCCGCGACCGGTCGGCGAACTTCTGGCCGCTGGCCATCCTGTCGATGGGCGAGTCCTGGCACAACACCCACCACGCGGACCCGACCTCGGCCCGCCACGGCGTGCTGCGCGGCCAGCTCGACGTCTCGGCCCGGGTGATCTGGGTGTTCGAGAAGCTGGGCTGGGCGTGGAACGTCCGCTGGCCGACGGCGAAGCGGCTGGCCTCGCTGGCCCGCTGAGGAGCGAAAGCCGGGCGAAAGTCCTTGCCCACCACGGCGGGGCCGCGTGATCTTGGAGTGATGGACACGGTCGCGCTGACCTTCGACGACGGCCCGTACCCCGAGACGACCCCCGCGCTGCTGGCCGCGCTCGGCGGCACGCGGGCGACGTTCTTCCTGTGGGGCGAACACGCCGCCGCCCACCCGGACCTGGTCCGGGCGATCGCCGCGGCCGGGCACGCCATCGGCAACCACACGTGGACCCACCCGCAGCTGACCACGCTGCCCGCGGCCGAGCGAGACCAGGAGGTGCGGCGCACGCAGGACCTGCTGACCCGGCTGACCGGGCTCCGGCCGGCCCTCTTCCGGCCGCCCTACGGCGACACCGACGCCGCGGTGGCGTCGACGATCGCGGTCCACGGGCTCACCGAGGTGCTGTGGAGCGTCGACACCCGCGACTGGGCCGGCTGCACCGCCGACGAGATCGTCACCGCGGCCGGGGACGTGCAGCCGGGCGGCGTCGTGCTGATGCACGAAGGCCGCCCGGCCACCGTCGACGCGGTTCCCCGCATCCTCGCCGCGCTCACCGAGCGCGGGCTGCGTCCCGGTCCGGTCAGGGGTTGAGGGCGAAGTACGCCGGCTTCGGCCGCAGGTTCTCGTCGAAGAGGCAAGCCGCCCCCTCCCCCGGGAAGACATCCGGAACCCACGAGTGCCGGTCCGTGAAGCCCCACGTGGTGAACTCGACGCACTTGCGGACGGCGTGGCAGCCGTCCCACAGCTGACCGAAGTAGCTCGCCTGGGTGGCGAGCTTCGCCGCGTCGGGCGGGGTCGGGATCCGGACGTCGGCCTCGGTGACCGCCGTCTCCACACCGATCTTGGCGAACCGGGCCAGGTTCTCGCGATACTGCCCGGGGAAGCCGTACTGGATCGACAGGTGTCCCTGGATGCCGACGCCGTCGATGGGCACGCCCTGCCGCCGCAGCGTCTTCACCAGGTCGTACACCGCGTCGCTCTTCGGGTTGATCCCTTCGATGTTGTAGTCGTTGATGTACAGCTTGGCGTGCGGGTCGGCCGCGTGCGCCCAGCGGAAGACGTCGGCGACGAAACCGTCGCCGAGCTTCTGCCGGAAGACCGTGTCACGCCGGGTGCCGTCCTCGTTGAAGATCTCGTTGACGACGTCCCAGGCGCGGATCTTTCCCTTGTACCGCTTGACTTCCGTGGTGATGTGGTCGCGCAGGACCCGGCGGAGCTCGTCCGCGGGCAGTGCGCCGACCCAGTCCGGGAGCTGGGAGTGCCAGACCAGCGTGTGGCCGCGGACGGTCTTGTGGTGCGTCCGCGCGTACTCGACGATCGCGTCCGCGCCCGACCAGTCGTACTGGCCCCGCACGGCTTCGACCGTGCCCCACTTCATCTCGTTTTCCGGCGTCACGTTGTCGAATTCCCGGGTGAGCACCGCCCGGTAATCGGTTTCCGCGGCGAGGTACGCCGCGGCCACCGCGCTGCCGACGTAACGGTTCGTGGTGTATTGCAGTGGCGTGTGCGCCGATGCCGCAGGCGCCTGCCACACCGCAATACCCAGCGTGGCCGCGACGGCCAGCAGGACGCGTTTCTTAGGAATTCTTCCCAGCATCTTCACCCTCCGTGAGACAATGGTGTTCCGAAACTTTCCAACCGTTTCAAATCAGGTTTCGATGACCTAGAATCTCCGTCATGACAACGAAGTCTGACGAGCTCGAGCCGACCGAGACCCGGGTGACCATCGCCCGGATCGCCGCCGAGACCGGTGTCTCCGTCCCGACAGTTTCGAAAGTGTTGAACGGGCGTCCCGACGTCGCCGAAAGCACCCGCGCCCGCGTCGAAGCCGTCATCGGAAAATACGGGTACCGGCGCCGCGCCGACGAACGTTCCCGCCGTTCCCGGCTACTGGAGCTGATGTTCCACGAACTCGAAAGCACGTGGGCACTCGAAATCATCCGCGGGGTGGAGTGCGTTGCCCGCGAAAACGGAATGGCGGTGGTGCTCGCCGAATCGTCGGGCCGGCACACACCCGGGCAGAGCTGGCTGGAGAGCGTCCTCGCCCGGCGGCCGGTCGGCATCGTTTCGGTGTGCTCGGACTTCACCGGCGGGCAGCTGGCGAAGCTCCGCGCAAGAGACATCCCGCTGGTCGTGGTCGACCCGGCCGGCGCGCCCGGACCGGAGACGCCCTCGATCGGGGCCACGAACTGGCAGGGCGGGCTGACGGCCACCCGGCACCTGATCGAGCTGGGCCACCGCCGGATCGCGATGATCGGCGGGCCGGAAGGCGTCCTGTGCAGCCGGGCCCGGATCGACGGGTACCGCACGGCGCTGGAGACGGCCGGGCTGGCGTTCGACCCGGCGCTGGTGCGCCGCGGCGACTTCCACGTCCGGGCCGGCTACCGGGAACTGGCTTCACTGCTCACCCTCCCGGACCGGCCGACGGCGGTGTTCGCCGGCAGCGACCTGCAGGCGCTCGGCGTGTACGAGGCGGCGCGCGACGCGGGCCTGCGCATCCCGGACGACCTCTCCGTGGTGGGCTTCGACGACCTGCCGATCGCCCGCTGGCTGACCCCGGAGCTGACCACGGTCCGCCAGCCCCTGCAGGAGATGGCGGCGGCCGGCGCCCGGCTGGCGATTTCGCTGGCCCGCGGCGTGGACCCGGAGAGCCACCGCCTCGAGCTGGCGACCAGCCTGGTCGTCCGGCACAGCACGGCGGCGCCGGCGCACCGGGGTTACCGGGTGCTCACCGGCGGCGTGAGCTAGGACGCGGAGCTGATCCACGGCCGGCGGGCGCGGCGCCGGCTGTCGTTCAGCGCCCTCCGGGCACCGGAACCGTCGGTGCCCGGCGGTAGAGTGCAAACCGGGGGGCGCCCCCGGCGAGTGGGTGTTCGGCAGCCCTTCCCGCCGGCCTGCACCAGGGCCGCGTTCCTGCACGTCGCTCACCACGGCCATCGCATGCTCTCCGGCGGCCCCAGGTAACTCGCGCGCAGCCCGCCGGTGTCGATCACCAGCTTCTGCACGATCACCGCCGGGTCGACCATCCAGAACTTGAGCACGTGCGGTCCCGGCGCCGCGATCACGTGCCGCGTCGACGTCAGGTTCACATTGTCCGAAGTGGTCCGTTCCCACTGGCGGTTCATGGCCGTGTCGTCCGCGCCCGTCGCCTTCGTGATGTTCACGACCTGCGGCTCCGCGTCGTCGAACGAGACCGCGTACCTCAGCCCGTCGCCGGACAGCACGTTGCTGCGCGGGGACAGGTACGCCCACACCGTCACCGGCCCGGCCGTGAACAGCGTCGTCCGGTACTCCAGGCGCGGCCCCGTTCCCGGTGCGCGGCTCCCCGCCGTCACCGGGAACGGGGTCATCCCCGCGCCCGTTCGCCCGATGTCCGGGATCCGCCGCCAGGCGGCGTCGGCCGTCCCGACGGTGGCGCTGCAGTGTTCCGCCTCGATCGACACGTACCCACCGGCCTCCACGAACCCGCGGGCCGGCCCCACCGGATTGCGCACCACGGCGTCCACCTCGACCGAGTTCCCCGCACCCGACACCGTGATCGGCACGGTCGTGGTGCCGCGGGGCACCCGAGCCCAGTCGATCCGCACGGTCATGCGCAGCTCCTCCTCCACGCGGCCGCCCCGCGGCTCGACCAGCACCCACGGCGCGCCCGTCGTCACGGTGCAGCGGAACGGCGTCCGGCCGCGGTTGAAGACGTCGATGTACTGCGGTGGCGCGCTCTGGTACGGGCTGAACTCCGGCAGCACCGGCCGTCCCGCGGCGCCGGGCCACGCGTCCGTCGAGCCGTCGACCGCCAGCCCCAGCGACGCCGCGGCGGGCAGCTCGATGCGTTTCACCGCCGGGAAGATCACGTCCGGCAGCGCCACATTGTCCTTCTCCGGCTGCTGCCAGGGCGCGTTCGGGCCGTACCGGGCGACGTCGCCGTAGTCGATGTGCGGCTGGGTCTGGAACCCCTTCCACTTCCCGCCGGCGATGCCGGTGTTGTACTTCTCCGCCAGCGCCAGGTCGTCGGCGAACCTGGCTTCGGTCACCGCGGCCAAGGCGTTCGCCGACGCCCGGCCCTGTGCCGCGTACAGCAGGTTGGTGAACTCGGCGCGCCGCAACGCGTACAGGTTCGCCGTCGCCTTCGTCGCATACAGCACCAGCTCGTAGAAGGCGTCACGGTAGGCCGCGGGCAGCCGCGCGGAGAGCTTTTCGGCCCGGGTGGACAGGTCCTGCCACTCCTGCGTGACCCGGTCCAGCTCGCGGTAGTTGACCAGGCTGAACGGCGTCATCTGGTCGTCGTAGGTGATCGTCCCGGCGGCGTCCACGGTGATCCGCCGGTTCAGCAGCTCCGGCTTGCGGCGGGACTGCAGCCGCCCGTAGTCGTGCAGCACCCCGGCGATCTCCGCCGCCGGCGCCGCGCCGAAGTTCTCCGAAGCGAACTGACGCTCCCATGTGGACAACCGCTCCATCGGCAACGCCGCGGGATCCCAGGCGTAGTCGAGGAAGAACTGCAGCGGCAGCTCGTTGCCCTTCATGTCCCCGACGTTGGCCACCCACAGCCGGTCGTTGCCGTAGGCGTACGCCTGGTGCAGCTGCTCCCACGTGTTCGCGAGCAGCGCGGTGTCGACCCACTTGTAGTTGCGGCCGCCGCCGACGTAGTCGAAGTGGTAGTACAACCCGTACCCGCCCGGGTGCGGTGGCAGGGACAGGTCGGGCATCTTGCGGATGTTGCCCCAGTTGTCGTCGGTGAACACGACGATGACGTCGTCCGGCGGGCGCAGGCCCTTGGCCCAGTACCGCTGGACCTCCTTGTACAGCGTCCACACCTGCGGCACGGTGGTGAGGTCGCGGCCGGTCTCGCGGGCCAGGATCTCCCGTTCGGTGGCGATGATCTCGCGCATCAGCTCGATGCCGTCGCCGTCGGGCAGGCCGACGTCGCCGTTGCCGCGCATGCCGAGCGTGACGACACCCTCGAAGTCCTCGCGGACCATCCGGCGGATCCCGTCGGTCCAGTAGGCCTTGATCGCCTCGCCGTTGCGGCGGAAGCTCCACTCCCCCGTGCCGCCGTACGGGTCGTGACCCGGCGTGGTGATGTTCCCGGCCGCGTCGCGGACCGCGGGCACCGCGTGCCGGTTCCACTCCTCGATGCCGCGCATCATCGGCGCCTCGTGCGAGGTGCCCATGACGATGCCGTACTCCTTGGCCGTGGCGTGGTTGAGCGGGTCGTCCTCGGCGAACGCCCGCCCCCACACCGCCGGCCAGAGGTAGTTGGCCCGCAGCCGGAGCATGGTCTCGAAGACCTTGGCGAAGAAGAGGTGGTTGAAGCCGTTGGGGAAACCGGGCGCCTGGCCCGGCCCGAAGTAGGCCGGGGCCCAGGTGCCCAGCGCCGGGTTCTCGTCGTTGATGAAGAAGCCGCGGTACTTCACGTGCGGGGTGCCGAGGCTGAACCGCTCGCGCGGCAGGTGCAGTTCCGCCTGCCGCCGCGGCGGCACGTCCGCCCACCAGTACCAGGGCGAGACGCCGATGCGCCGCGAGACCTCGTAGACGCCGTAGATGACGCCGCGCTGGTCGCTGCCGGTGAGCACCAGCCGGCCGTCGACGACCTGGCTCAGCGACGTCTCCCACCGGCCGGCGATCCCGGTGACGTCGAGCTTGCCGGCCGCGACCAGGTCGTCGACCAACCGGCTGTGGCCCAGGGTCCCGACCACCACGACCGGGCCCTGCTCGGGCACGACGTCGAACGACACCGCGGGCCGCACGCCCGTGACGCGCTCGACGTCGGCGGCCAGGTCGCCCACGACCCGCCGCACGCCGGGGAGGTCACCCGAGCCGACCACGATCGTCGCGGCCCTTCCCCGCGACACCAGCGGGAAGCCGGTCCCGGCCTCGGCGAGGCCCGGCACGGCTACGGACCCCGCCGCACCGGCCACAGCGAGTAGTTGCAGGAAGGTACGGCGATGTACCTCGGACGGCACGGGAGACCTCCTGAGTCAGCCCTTCACGGATCCGGTCAGCCCGCCGACGATGCGCCGTTCGGCGAGCACGAAGAACGCGAGCGCGGGGATGGCCGACAACGCGGTGAACGCCAGCACCCGGGCGGTGTCCTGGGAGTACGCGGACTGGAACAGCGCGACGCCGAGCGGGAGCGTGAAGTGCCCGGAGTCGTTGAACACCAGCAGAGGCAGCAGGTAGGTGTTCCAGCTGGTGACGAAGGCGAGCACGGCGACCGTGGTCAGCGCCGGTGTGGAGAGCGGCAGCAGGATGCGCCAGAAGAACCCGAGCCGGGTGGCGCCGTCGAGCACGGCCGCGTCCTCGATCTCGCCCGGGATCGCGTGCATGAACGGGCGCAGGATCACGATCGTCACCGGCAGCGAGAACGCCGCCTCCGGGATCGCCACGCCCCAGAAGCTTTCCAGCAGGCCCAGCTGACGCAGCCACAGGTACAGAGGCAGCGTGGCCACGCCGACCGGGAACAGCAGACCGAGGGTGAACAACGTGTAGAACGCCTCCCGGCCCTTGAACTGGTACCGCGAAAGCGCGTAACCCGCCATCGAGCCGAACCCGACGGCGAGCGCCGTGGCGATCACGGCGATCAGCGCGCTGTTGCCGAGGAACGTCCAGAACGCGCTGGAACCGAGCACCGAGGCGTAGTTGTCGAACACCCACGGCCCCGGCAGCCCGGCCGGGTCGGAGTTGATCTGCGCGTTGGTGCGGAACCCGCCGAGCGCCACGAACAGCAGCGGGACGACGGTCACCCCGACCACCACGATCGCCGCGAGGTAGCCCATCGACAGGCCGAACTTGCCGGAGCGCATCAGCCCACCATCCTGGTCAGGGCTCCCTGGGTGTCGCGGCGGAGCGCGAACCGCTGGTACAGCAGGGCGAACACGAAGCAGATGACGAACAGGATCACCGCCACCGCGGAGCCGAAGCCGAACTCGTAACGTTTGAAGCCGTGGTCGATCAGGTAGGTCGCCATCGTCGTCGACGCGTTCGCCGGGCCGCCCTGCGTCATGATCCAGACGACGTCGAACAGCTGGAGCGAGCCGATCACGGACAGGAAGATCCAGATCCGGATGGTCGGCCCGAGCAGCGGCAGGACGACGTGCCAGGTGGTCTGCCACGCCGAAGCGCCGTCGAGCGCCGCGGCTTCCCGCAGTTCGGCCGGCACGCCCTGCAGGCCGGCGAGCAGCAGGATGATGCCGAAGCCGACGTACTTCCAGGTGATCACCGCGAACAGCGTGTAGAGCACGATGCCGGGGTCGGCCAGCCACTGGTGGACCAGCCCGCCGAGCCCGACCGCGCGGAGGGTCTGGTCGGCGAACCCGTTCGGCTGCAGCATGAGCGCCCAGATCACCGCGGTGATCGCCTCGGAGAGCACGTACGGCGCGAACACCAGGGCGCGCAGCACCGCGCGGCCGCGCAGCTTGCGGTTGAGCAGCATCGCCAGCCCGATCGACAGCGGCAGCTGCACCGCGATCGACAGCCCGGCGATGATCAGGTTGTGCACGATCGCGCCCTGGAACACCTTGCCGGAGAAGGCGTCGGCGTAGTTGTCGAAGCCGATGAAGTCGTCCAGCGGCCCGAAGCCGTTCCACTTGAACAGGCTGTAGAACGCGGCGATCCCGATCGGCACCAGGACGAACCCGGCGAACAGCAGCAGCGCCGGGCCGAGGAGCAGCGTCAGCTCGAGCCGCCGGCGCAGGCCGGGCCGGTGCTTGCGGGCGGTGACCGCCGGTGCGGACGGCCGCGCCGCCGTCCGCACCGGGGTCGTCGCCGTGGTCACTTGTTGCCCGCCGCGGCCTGGTTGACGGCGGTCACGATGCCTTCGGGGGTGCCCTGGCCGGCGAACATGTTGGCCACCGCGTCGTTCAGCGCGGCACCGACCGCGGTCGGGAACGCCCGGTCGAAGTACATCTGCACGTACGGCGCCTTCGTGCCGTAGTCGTTGACCTGCCGGAGCACGTCGGTCTTCAGCGACTTCGCGGCCACGGCGTTCACCGGCAGGCCGGTCCCCTTCGCGGCGAGCTCGGTCTGCACCGGCTCGCTGACCAGGTACTGCAGGAAGGCCGTGCACGCCTTGTACGCGCGGGTGGTGCAGGCGAAACCGTCACCACCGCCGAGCGCGGCCGCCGGGTCGCCCTGGCCGCCCGCCACGGTCGGGAACGGGAACCAGCCGGTCTTCGACTCCAGGTCCTTGTCCTCGGTCAGCGAGGACATCGTGCCGGGCTCCCAGTCGCCCTGCAGCTCCATCGCGGCCTTGCCGTTGGCGACGAGGCCGGCGGAGCTGCCCGCGCCCTGCTGGGCGGGCGTGCCGGCGAACCCGGTCTGGAACGGTTCCGTGGCCAGGAAGTTCTTGAGGTCCTGCCCGGCCTTCGTCCAGCACGGGTCCTCGAGCTTGACCGCCTTCACCGACTGCTGGAGCACCGCGGTCGAGCACTCGCGGATGGCGAAGTAGTTGAAGTAGAAGGCATCCGGCCAGCGGTCCTTGCCGCCGACCGAGATCGGCGCGATGCCCTTGGCCTTCAGCGCCGTGACGGCGGCGTTCAGCTCGTCCATGGTCTTCGGCGGGGTGGTGATCCCCGCCTGCTGGAACAGGTCCTTGCGGTACCAGAAGCCGACGAAGTGCTGCGTGAACGGCACGCCGTACTGCTTGCCGTCGACCTGCCACTTCTCGCCGAACTTGCCGGTGGCCGCGTCGATCCACGACTTGGTGTCCGCGGTGATGTCGGCGACCTTGCCCGAGGTGATCTGCCCGGCCAGGTCGCCGGCGCCCCAGGACTGGTAGATGTCCGGCGGCTCGGCCGACTGCAGGGCGAGCGGGACCTTGGTGCTGAAGTCCTCGTTCTGCAGCGGCTGGGCCTTGATCGTGACGTCGGGGTGCGCCTTCTGGTAGTCGGCGACGACCTTCTCCCAGACCGTCTTGATCGGATCGGTGGTGCCGTTGTGCCACCAGGTCAAGGTGACCGGGCCGGTCGGCTGCGCGGGGGTGTCGCTGCTCCCGCTGCACGCGGCCAGCGCGAGCGGGGCGACCGCAGCCAAGGCGGCGAGAACGGTGATCCGGCGTTTCACAAACATCGTGGGTCCACTCCTGACGACTTCGGCCGAGTTGGACGGGGCGGCTCGGCGCCCGGGTTGGCGAAGAGTCTGCTCCCGGGACAAATGCCGTGTCAATCGTTGTCGATAACGTTTTCTATGGCTAGGCTGAGCCGATGCAGCCCAGTTCCAGGGTGACCATCCGTGACGTCGCCGCCCGGGCCGGCGTCTCGGTGGCCACGGTTTCGAAGGTGATCAACGAGCGCTACGGCGTCTCCGCCGCGACGCTCGCCCGAGTCCGCGCCGTGATCGAAGAGCTCGGCTACGAAGCGAGCCTGGTGGCGCAAAGCCTGAGAAACCACCGGACGAACGTCATCGGCATCCTGGTCGCCGACCTGGAACCGTTCTCGACCGAGCTGCTCAAGGGTGCGGCGGACGCCATCCGCGGCAGTGGTTTCGAACTCGTCGTCTACTCCGCGGGCGGGCGCACCGGCGACCCCGCGGGCTGGGAAAAGCGCTACCTCTCCCGGCTGAGCGGCACCCTCGTCGACGGCGCCGTGCTGGTCACCCCGGCCGTGTCGCTGGAAGCCGTGCCCGGCACGCCGGTCGTCGCCGTCGACCCGCACACCGGGCCGTCGCACCTGCCGACGATCGACTCCGACAACCTGCGCGGCGCGCAGCTGGCCACCGAGCATCTCCTCGACCTGGGGCACCGGCGGATCGCGTTCCTCTCCGGCCGGCCCGACCTGGAGTCGGCCGAGCTGCGGAAGGCGGGCTACTTGCGGGCGCTGACCGCCGCGGGCATCACCCCGGACGAGGACCTGATCCGGATCGGCGCCTACGACCCGGAGATCTCCGCGGCCTCCGCGCACGCCCTGCTGACCGGGCCGGACCGGCCGACCGCCGTGTTCGCCGCGAACGACATCTCGGCCATCGCGACCGTGGGCGCGGCCCGCGAGCTCGGGCTGGCCGTGCCCGACGACCTTTCCGTGGTGGGCTTCGACAACGTGCCCGAATCGGCGCTCTGCAGCCCGCCACTGACCACTGTGGACCAGCCGATCCGCGAGATGGGGCACCGGGCCATCCGGATGCTCATCGCGCTGATCAACGGCGACGAGGTCGAGCGGACCCACGTCACGCTCGACACCGGCCTGGTGGTGCGGCACTCCACGCGCGCCCTCCGCTGAACCGGTTCCTCCTCCTCACTCCTCCCCAGACGAAGGGCGGACCAGCCTTGACCACGCAGCCCACCACGGCCGGAGAGCCGTGGCGCGACCCCGCGGCCGACCCGGGCGAACGCGTCCGGGCCCTGATGGCCCGGATGACCCTGCGCGAGAAGCTCGCCCAGCTCTACGGGGTCTGGGTCGGCATCGACACCGGCGGCGAGATGGCGCCGCACCAGCACGACTTCGTCGACGCCGCGGTCGACCTCGACGACCTGGTCCGCCACGGCATCGGGCAGCTGACCCGCGCCTTCGGCACCCGGCCGGTCGACCCGGTGATCGGGGCGCACAGCCTCGCCCGCACCCAGCGGCAGATCGTCACCAGCAGCCGGTTCGGGATTCCCGCGGTGGTGCACGAAGAATGCCTGACCGGGCTGGCCGCGTGGCAGGCGACGATCTACCCGGCGCCGCTGTCGTGGGGCGCGACCTTCGACCCGGACCTCGTGCGCCGGATGGCGGCGAAGATCGGCCGGACCATGCGCGGGATCGGGGTGCACCAGGGTCTCGCGCCGGTCCTCGACGTGGCCCGCGACCTGCGCTGGGGGCGGGTCGAGGAGACCATCGGCGAGGATCCCTACCTGGTCGGGACGATCGGCGGCGCGTACGTCGCCGGGCTCGAGTCGGCCGGCGTGGTCGCCACGCTCAAGCACTTCGTCGGGTACTCCGCCTCCCGCGCCGGGCGCAACCTGGCGCCGGTTTCGGCAGGCCCGCGCGAGATCGCCGACGTCCTGCTCCCGCCGTTCGAACACGCCCTGCGCGCCGGTGCCCGGTCGGTGATGAACACCTACACCGACGTCGACGGCGTGCCGGGGGCGGCCGACCCGGCGCTGCTGACCGAGCTGCTGCGGGACACCTACGGCTTCACCGGCACGGTGGTGGCCGACTACTTCTCCGTGGCGTTCCTGCACCGGTTGCACGGTGTCGCGGCCGACCGCGCCGACGCCGCCCGGCAGGCGCTCACCGCGGGCGTCGACGTCGAACTGCCGACCATGGACTGCTACGGCGAGCCGCTGCTCGCCGCGGTGGAAGGGGGCGCGGTCGATGTCGCCGCCGTCGACCGCGCCCTCGAACGGGTCCTGCGCCAGAAGTGCGAACTCGGCCTGCTCGACGCCGGCTGGACGCCGGAGGTCCCCGAGGAGATCGACCTCGACGACGCCGAATCGCGGGCGCTGGCCCGCGAGGTGGCCGAACGGTCGATCGTGCTGCTGCACAACGACGGCACGCTGCCGCTCGCCCCGGGCACCCGCGTCGCCGTGGTGGGGCCGCGCGCGGACACCCCCGGCGCGATGCTCGGCTGCTACTCCTTCCCGCTGCACGTCGGCGTCCACCACCCCGACGTCCCGTTCGGCATCTCGGTGCCGACCGTGCTCGAGGCGCTGGGCTCGGACTACGACGTGACCTACGCCCTCGGCTGCCCGGTGACGGGCGGCGACGACGAGGGGATCGCCCAGGCCGTGGCGGCCTGCGCGGACGCGTCGGTGTGCGTGGCCGTGCTGGGCGACCGGGCCGGGCTGTTCGGCGGCGGGACGTCCGGCGAAGGCTGCGACGCGGCCGACCTGCGGTTGCCGGGCCGCCAGGAGGAACTCCTGGACGCGCTGCTGGACACGGGCAAGCCCGTGGTGCTGATCCTGCTTTCGGGGCGGCCGTACGAGCTGTCCCGGCAGCTCCCGCGGCTGGCCGCGGTGGTCTGCGGGTTCTACCCCGGCGAAGAAGGGGCCGGGGCGCTGGCCGGCGTCCTCAGTGGACGGATCAACCCGGCCGGCCGGCTGCCGGTCAGCTTCCCGGCGGCCGGAGCGAGCCAGCCGTCGACCTACCTCGCCGCACCGCTCGGCCGGCGCAGCGAAGTGTCCACAGTGGATCCTTCGCCGCTGTTCCCGTTCGGGCACGGGCTGTCCTACGCGCCGGCGACCTGGCTGGACGTCAGCGCGACGGGCTCGCTCTGGCCGACCGACGGCGTCTGCCGGGTGCGGGTGACGCTGCGCAACGACCACGCGCGCGAAGCGTCGGAAGTGGTCCAGGTCTACCTGCACGACCCGGTGGCCGAGGTGGCGCGGCCGGAGCGCCAGCTCATCGCGGCCCGCCGGGTTTCCGTGCCCCCGGGCGAAACCTGCGTCCTGGAGATCGCCCTGCACGCCGACCTGACGTCCTACACCGGCCGCGCGCGGCAGCGCCAGGTCGATCCCGGCGACGTCGAGCTGCGGGTGGGCACCTCGAGTGAAGAGATCGTCACGACCCTGCACTGCACGCTGACCGGGCCGCGCCGCGTCGTCGGCGTCGACCGGGTCCTGACCCCGGAGTTCTCATTGTGAGACGTCCTCTGGTGATCGCCTTCCTGGCCGTGCTGACCGTGCTCTTCGTCGGTGCGTCCGCCCGTCCCGCACCATCGCACTGGGTGGCGACGTGGACGTCGATGCCCCAGCTCACCGAACCGGGCAACATGCCGCCGGCGCCCTTCACCGGAACCGACCGCGTGCTCGACAACGCGTCGCTGCGCGAGACCGCGCAGGTGACGGTGGGCGGCCCGCGGATCCGGCTGCGGTTCTCCAACGCCTTCGGCGGGGCGCCGCTGCCGCTGACCGCGGTGTCGGTGGCGCGCCCGGTCGCCGGCGCGGCCGGCGTCTCCTCCGTGGTTCCGGGCAGCGTTCTCCCGGTGACGTTCCACGGCAAGCCGTCGACGACGGTCCCGCAGGGCGCCCAGGTGGTCTCGGACCCGCTGCCGTTCCCGGTGCGGTCGCTGGAGAACATCGCGGTGACCGCGTACCTGGCGCACGGCCAGGCTTCGACGTCGATCACCTCGCACCCGGGCTCGCGCACGACGTCGTACCTCCTCTCCGGCAACCACGTTGCCGACCTCGAACTGCCGGGTGCGACCCCGGTCGACCACTGGTACTTCCTGTCCGGCATCGAGGTGCTGTCGCCGGCGTCCGCGGTCGCGGTGATCGGCGACTCCATCTCCGACGGCCGCGGCTCGACGACCAACGGCAACGACCGCTGGCCGAACGTGCTGGCCGCACGTCTGCCCGGGGTGTCCGTGGTCAACCAGGCCGCGGGCGGCAACCGCGTCCTGCAGGACGGCCTCGGCCCCAACGTGCTGGCCCGTCTGGACCGCGATCTGCTGTCCACGAGCGGGGTTTCGTGGGCGATCGTGTTCGAGGGCGTGAACGACATCGGCACGGCCACCCCGGCCGCCGTCTCCCAGACGGCCGCCGACCTGATCGACGCCTACGACCAGATCATCACCCGGGCGCACGCCCAGGACATCCGGGTCTACGGCGCGACCATCACGCCGTTCGGCGGCAACACCGCCTACGACGACCCGGCCCGGGAAGAGGCCCGGCAGCAGGTGAACGCGTGGATCCGGCAGCCCGGCCACTTCGACGCGCTGCTCGACTTCGACAAGGTGACCCGCGACCCGGCGGCCCCGGCGCGGCTGCTGCCCGCCTACGACGTCGGCGACCACCTGCACCTCAACCCGGCGGGCTACCGGGCGCTCGGCTCGAGCGTTCCCGCCGTCCTTTTCCGGAACGACGACCGGAAATGATTCCGCGCCGGAAAGAAGACAATTCCACGACGTGATTCCCCACCGCCCGATCACCGACCGCCGAACGCGGCCTGACGGACGGTGATCGGGCGGATATCTGTTGGGACACAAGCGAGTCTCGAAGGCGGGGGGTCCGTGACGCGCGTCACGGGCCGTCCCCTAGCATGTCGCCGTCTGCTGTCCCCACAGGTGTTCGTCGCTCCCGGAAAGGGAACCCATGTCCGACGTCATGAACAGCATCTTCGGCCGCGCCAAGAACGAAACCGCCGGTTCGGGCGGGTACGCCTACGGCACCGTCGAGCCCGCGCCGGAGGTCGCCGAGGCGCCCGCCGAAAGCGCTCCCGAGACCGATGAGGCGGGTGTCGTCGAGGAGACGGATTCCGCGCCTGAGGCCGAAGCCGCGGCGGAAACCGCGGCGGAGGAAGCGGTCGACAGCGACGAAGGCTCGGCCGAGGAAGGCGACGAGGGCGTCACCGGGACCGACGAGGAGGCGGCCACCGAGGACACCGAAGAGGACGACACGGACGCGGCCGAAGTCGCCGCCGTGGATGAGGACGAGACCGAAGACGCGGCCGCGGACGCGAACGAGACCGACGACGCTGCCGAAACCGAAACCGAAACCGAAGCCGAGCCCGTTGCCGAAGCCGCGGACACGGAGCCGGTCGTCGCCGAAGCCGCACCGGTCGCCGAGGCCGAGCCCGAAGCCGAAGCCGAAGCCGACGCGGCCGCGGCCCGCCCCGCCGCGGGCAGCCGCGGCAGCACCACGGTGGCCGACGGGGTGGTCGGCAAGATCGTCACGCGGATCGCCGCCCAGAGCGAGGGTGTGCACAGCGTCGCCGCCGACGCCATCACGGTCGAGCTCGCCGACGAGGTCGCGTGGGTCACCATTCCCGTGGTGGTCGAGTTCGGTCACGCGGTCAAGGCGGTCGGCGAGCAGATCCGCGTCGCGGTGATCGACGCCGTCGAGCAGTACCTCGGCCTCGACGTCGAGGTCGTCGACGTCCACGTCACCGACATCCACTTCCCCGAAGCGGACTGATCCGCGGTGCCCGGTCCCGGTCCCGGACGCGGGACCGGGCACCGTTCCCGGCCGGCCGCCGAACTCTCCCCCGCCGGGGTGAAGCGTCCCGAGGCGCCACCCGCGGCCGTCGCGGCCTCCCGCCGGCACTCGTCGCGTTCGGAGATCATCCGCCACCCCTTCGAGTGGATCACTCAGGTCGATCTTCACCACGAGCGGAGGCCGGCGTCACCCGATGTCGATCTTCCGCCCCTGGTAAAGGTTTTCCCGGCCTCGTCGCCGTCATCGGTCCGGTGCCCCGGTGCCCTGTTACCGTTCCGCCGCCCTGGTCGCCGACCACACACGCACCCACCGGCCGGGGCCCTCTCCCGGACGGCTTTCCGTTGCCGTCCGGCACTTCCGGAGCAAAGGCGACACTTGACACCCCTGAACCACCCCGGCGCACCCGCGCCGGAAATCCCGGACTGGCACGTCACCGCGTTCCTCGGACCGCGGCCCGGCGAGGACGGCGGCCCGCTGCTCGAGGCCGTACGGGCCCTGCGCGCCCGCATCCTGTTCGACCACGGCCGCCGCCCGGCCTTCCTCCGCGCGGACGGCACCCACGCCGACGACCAGGACCTCGACTTCGGTGCCTGGCACTTCATCGCGCGGCGCAGCCCCGGCGGCCCGCCACTGGGGTACATCCGGCTGTCCACACCGGACACGGGCGCGCTGTTCCAGTCCCGCGACTTCCTCGGCGACGAGCCCTACGAGGAGCTCCTGGCGGCCGAGGGCTTCGGCCACGGCGAGGTATTCGAACACAGCAGGCTGGTCGTCGAGCACCGCGCCCGGAAGCTCGGGCTCGGGCTGCACCTGAACGCCCTCGCGATCGGCGCGGCCCACCACCTCGGCGCGCGGGCGATGATCGGCACGTCCGGCACGAAGGACGGCCAGGACCGGTTCCACGAGCGGTTCGGGTTCCGGCCGGTCCGCGGCACCCGCCGGTACGTCGCGCAGTACACCGAGGACGTCGTGATCATGCTGCACCGCGTGGCCGACGGCGGCGGCAGGCACCACGACCTGGTCACGCGGCTGCGGGACGAGTTCCCCGTCATCGCGGCGACGGGCACGGCGCCGCTGCTCCCGGTACCGCCGGCGCCCCGGACCGCCCGGGTGACGCTGGACGAGATCCCCTCGCCGGACCGCGAGAGCTGGCAGCCGGAGCTCCATTCCGCCGACGGCTTGGCCGCGCTGCTCGCGTCCGGGAACGTCCGCGAAGTGCACGACACGATCGACGAGCAGCTCACCGAACTGGTCCGCAGCCGCGAGCCGGCGTGCCGCGACCGGGTCGAAATCGAGCGCCGGAAGCAGGAACAGCTGGCGGGCGCGCAGCCGTGGGAGTACGGCACGTGGGCCTGGTACCCGTGGTCGGGGCGGCTGGTCCACGTGCTGCCGCGCGAGGAGTTCCGGCTGGTCCGCACCGACCGCAACCGGGGCCGGATCGAGCGGCCCGACCAGCGGCGGCTGTTCGGCAAGCGGATCGGCGTGATCGGCCTGTCGGTGGGCAACAGCGCGGCACTGACGTTCGCGCTCGAAGGCATCGGCGGCGCGTTCCGGCTGGCCGACTTCGACGCTTTCGGGCTGTCCAACCTGAACCGGCTGCGCGGTGGCCTGCACGACCTCGGCACCAACAAGGCGGTGCTGTCGGCGCGGCAGATGTACGAGATCGACCCGTACCTCGACATCCGGATCGAGCCGGCCGGGCTGACCCCGGAGACCATCGAGCGCTTCTTCGCCGGTGGTCTCGACCTGCTCGTCGAGGAGTGCGACACGCCGTGGGTCAAGATCGCGGCCCGCGAGTACGCGCGCGACCTCGGCATCCCGGTCGTGATGGACTGCAACGACCGCGGCATGCTCGACGTCGAGCGCTTCGACCGCGAACCCGACCGGCCGCTGCTGCACGGGCTGCTCGGCGACGTGAAGTCGATCGACGTCCTCGACCTGACCGCGCAGGCGCGGACCGAGCTCATCCTGGCCATGGTGGACGCGGGCCGGATCAGCCCGGAGCTGGCGGCGTCGTTCGGCGAACTGGGCCGCACGCTGAGCAGCTGGCCGCAGCTGGCCTCGGGGGTGGCCCTCGGCGGCGCGCTGTGCGGGGAGGCGGCCCGCCGCATCCTGCTCGGCAGGCCGTGCGAGTCCGGCCGGTTCTACACCGACCTCGAGCGGCAGCTGCACCCGTCGCGCAACGTCTACGCCGGAGGTCCGGCGTGAGCGCGCTGGCCGTTCCGGTGGCGATCACGGGCACCGGGGTGCACCTGCCGCCGGACGTCGTCACCAACGCGGAGCTGGCCTCGACGCTCGACACCTCGGACGAGTGGATCGTCGACCGGACCGGGATCCGGACGCGCCGCCGCCTGGCGCCGGACCGCGCGACCTCGGACATGTGCGCGGCGGCGGCCCGTCCCGCGCTGGCGGCGGCCGGGATCGGTCCCCGCGACGTCGACGCGATCATCGTCGGGACGTACACGTACGACCAGCCGTTGCCGTCCACGGCGCTGATCGTCAAGGAACTGCTGGGCGCGGACCGGGCCCTGACCCTCGACATCACGCAGGCGGCGTGCGCCAACGGCGTCCAGGCGCTGTTCCTGGCGGCCCACCTGCTGCAGACGCCGGCGGCCCGCACGGTCCTGGTGCTGGCCGCCGACTGCGCGTCGCGCGTGACGGACCCGGCGGACCGCACGACGCGGGTGTTCTTCGGCGACGCGGCGGGCGCGGCCGTGCTCTCGCGGGCCGCCGCCCCGGGAGCCGGCCTGCTGGGCTGGGACTTCGGCACGGAGCTGTCGTACGACGTCGAAATCCCGGCGCCGGGCGCGTACCTGAAGATGAACGGCCGTTCGGTGTGGCACACCGCGACGCGCTGCCTGCCGGACAGCATCCTGCGCGCGGCGGACGACGCGGAAGTGCCGGTGGAGGACGTCACGCACGTCTTCCTGCACCAGGCGAACCTGAACATCCTCAACGCCGCACTGGAGAAGCTGGCGATTCCCCCTTCGCGAGCCCCGATCACGGTGGACCGCCTGGGCAACACCGGATCGGCGGGGGTGTTCACGGCCCTGCACGCCCGGTTCGGCTCAGGAGCGGTGCGCCCGGGCGACACGTACGTGGTGTCGTCGATCGGCGCGGGCTTCCAGTGGGGCACGCTGTGCTTCCGCCACGGCTGACGTGACGGTGGCTCCGGCCGGGCGCCGGAGCCACCCCGGTCACCGCCCGGCTCGTGCCCTGGCGAGCACCTCTTCCAGCCGCAGTGGACCGGCCGGGTGGTGGGACAGGCACAGCGGCGTCGCCACCCGGCGGAAGCCGAACTCCTCCCCCGCCACGTAGAACTGCGCCCGTTCCAGGCGCGAGATGTCCGCGACCGGGCTGCCCTTCGCGCGCGCCAGTTCGTTGGCGGCGGCGATCTGGGCCGGGCTGTTGAGCCGGCCGAAGAACTGCGTCATCGCGTTGCCGACCACCTGGTTGTGCAGCCCCTTGGGGGCCTGCGTGGCGAACAACAGGCCCAGGCCGTACTTGCGGGCCTGGGAAGCGAGCACGATCGTGCTGCGCGTGCTCGCCGTCAGGCTCCCGGACGACGCCAGCGTCTGGGCCTCGTCCATGACGAACAGCGCGCCCAGCGGCCGGTCGCCCGCGGGGTGGCGTTTGATCCAGGCGAACAGCTCCATCTGCAGCTGGTTGACGAAGTTCTGCCGCTGCGCTTCGGACGGCAGCCCGACGAAGCTGATCACGGACACGCGGGCCCGTTTGCCGGCGGCCGGCGTGAGCAGCGTGCCGGGATCGACCGGATCGCCGCCGCCGGCGAAGAGCGGGTCGTTGACCATCGCGGCCTTGAGCACCTCGGCCAGATCGGCGGCGATGCGCTGGGCGTCGTTGAGGTTGCTGACGTCTTCCGGCAGGTCCGCCATGAGCTCGACCAGCTCCGGCAGGCTGCGCGAACCGGTCCGCGCGTGGTGGACGACGGCCTGCCGGAGCACGGCCAGCCCGATGTTCGCTTTCGCGGTGCTCCCGGTCAGCCGGGCCTGCGGCGCCACCGTCGCGACGGCCACCTCGACGGCGGCGGTGAATTCGTCGGCGTCGTCGAGAACCCCGCCGAAGTCGGGCAGCGGCCGGAAGGCCAGCGGCCGCCCGGCGGCCCGCCCGGGCGTCCAGACGACGACGTCGGTGTCGGCGAGGTACTGCTTGGCGAGCCCGGCATCCCCGTCCCGCCAGCCGTCCGGCGGTTCCGGCCAGGCGTCCCCGAGCCGGGCGAGATCGTTGTTGGGATCGAGGACGATCGCGGAGACGCCCAGCAGCGCGCACTCCTCGATGATCCGCCGCAGCAGCACGGTCTTCCCGGACCCGGACCCGGCGAACACGGCGGCGTGCTTGCGCAGCGCCGAGAGCCCGATCCGCACGGGCTCCCCCGAGCCGACGACGGTCCCGAGCGTGATCTCCCCTTCGGCGGGCGGCGGGTGGGTGGCGGCACCGGGCTGCTTCTCGCCCGGCTTCTCGGGAAGGACGGCGGACAGCAGTTCCGACCGGCTCGCGGGCCGCCGGTCGATCAGCCACTCGTGCAGCTCGCGGCCGCCGTTGCCGAGCATCTTCTGCAACGCCCAGAAAGTCCGCGTGTCGGCATCGGACAGCCGGATCGTCCGGCCACCGGCGGCCGTGAACTTCTCGACCTCTTCCCGGGTCTTGGCCCCGCGGCCCCAGGCGTCCCGGAGGATGACGAGGTGCCGGTTGTCCACGCCCTGGCGCTGTCCCGCCGCGGACCGCGCCTTGCGGAACCGGCTCAGCGCCGCCCGCGGATCGCGGGCCGCGATCGCCCGGAACACCCAGTGCTCCTGGAGATCCGCGGTTTCGTCGAGGGTCCGGGTCAGCCAGGCGTGCACCTCGCTCAGCCCGGTCTGCCGCTCGCACGACCACTCCAGGTCGTCGTCGCCGACCTCGGTCACCCAGCACCGCAGGGCGGCCGAGAGCAGCCCGGGCATCACCCGGTCCACGATCGACTCGGCGAGCAGCTTCCCGGGATCGACTTCCGCCCGCAGCTTCTCGAACTCGGCGTCGAGCTCGGCGAACCGGTCGTTCTCGACCTCGGTGCGCACGGGCGCGACCGGCACCGGTGCCTTCTCGTCGAAGGAGATGAGTTCCCTGGCCTGGCCCGCGCGCAGGCACCCGTCGATGTGGGCGCCGATGCGCTTGAGCAGTTCGCGCGGGGTCCATTGTTCCCAGGGGCCCTCGAACGCCACCGGCGCCACGGGCCAGGCCGGGTGCGGCGGGGTGAAGCCCATCGATGCGTAGGCCACCCCGAGCCGCTTCTCCACCAGCGCCCGGCCGAGCGCGGCATCGGTGATCCGGCCCAGTGTCACCGTTTCCCGGAAGCGGTCGGGCACCGTGCCCGCCGCCTTGGACTTGATCTGCTCCCAGGTGGACGGCAGGCAGGCCAGCACGGTGAGGGTCTTGTGGGTGACTTCGCGCAAGCCCATCAGACCGTCGGCGATCTGCGCCACGAGGAGATCCTCCCCGATGTCTTCACCCATGCCCTGCTTGGACCGCGCGACGAGGGTGTCGAGCTGGTCGACGGCGATCACGACCGGCCCGGTGAGGGCGAGCAGCCGGGTGATCTCCTGCACCAGGACCCGCGACGGTTTCGGCCGCGAGTAGATGTTCCACTGGCGGGCTTCGGCGGTCAGCTCGGTGTCGCCGTCCAGGTAGTCCTCGCCGATGTACCTGGTGCCCCGGTCCCGGCTCGCGATGAGCACGAGCGCCCGCGCGGTGTCCCCGCACTCGTCGGCGGCCACTTCGCTGAGCGACCCGATCCCGTCGACGAAGGCCTCCACGTCGGCGGGAGTCAGCCCGCGGCCGCGCCGGATCCGCGCCTCGACCTCGGCATCGACGTGCGCCCGCAGGCACACGCGGAGCAGGAATCTCCGCAGTTGCGACTCGCCCGAGTCGTCCGGGCGGGCCAGGCCGCGGCGCAGCGCCTCGGCCGTGTTCTCCCAGAACGCCTCGGCCGCGGTCACGTCGTCGAGGAAGAAGTAGCCGCGCGCGCGGTGGACCCGGCGCCGGACGAGCCCGAGCAGATGGGTCTTGCCGACCCCCTTCTGCCCGCGCATGACGAGCCCGATCGGGCTCGGACCGTCGCTGGCCACGGCATCGCGGATGCCCGTGTCGAGAGCGGCGAGCGACTCGGCGTGCAGACCGTCCACGTGGTAGGGCGAGTCGCGCCAGACGTGGTCGGGGGTGTCCGCCCAGTCGAAGCTCAGCGTCGCGAGTGCTTTGAGCTCGTCCATCATCACGCCTCGAACGAAACGAAGTGGTTGTCTTCGCCGCCGATGCGGATCGCCGCCTCGTGATCGGCGGCGGTGAGGGCCTTGCGGTTGTCCTCGGGAACGAGGTGGATCTTCCCGGCACGGCTCAGTTCCTTGAGCACCGCGTCGACGTCCGCGGCCGGCGCGCCGAGCTTCGGCCGCAGGTCCACCAGCCCGACCCAGCCACGCGGCTCCTTCACGAGTTCGCGGTAGGCGACCCGGATGCGTTCCTCCAGGCCGGCCGGCGCCCCTCCGTTCGCACTCGGCGCCGGACCGAAGATTTCGAAGAGCCGCTTGTGCTCGCGCCGCAGGTACTCCCCCAGGCCACCGAGGATCACGTACAGCGCCGTCGCCAGCGGGCTCTGCCCGCGTTGCGGTGGCGGTCCGCCCTCCCCGAGCTCCTTCTCGCACCAAGCCCAGCCGCTGTCACTCAGCACGTGGACGTAGCTCCGCTTCGGCCCGGTCCGCTCGCTGTCGACGTAGCCGAGCTTGTTCAGCCCCGTGCGTTCGGTGCCGGTGAGGGTGAAGCCCACCAGCTCCGCCAGCTCCTGGTTGGGCACTTCACGGCCCAGCACCATCAACGTGAACATCGCCGCGGTCTGCTTGTGTCCCAAGCGGTCGGTCATCCGACTTCCTTCCGGTGGTTCGCCTGCGTCGCGGTCTGGGCGAGCGTTCGCAGCAGCTGGTCGATCGACCGGCGGGTGTCTGCGAGGATCGGGGTCCGGACGCCGCGCGGGTAGCGCGGTTTGGCCGCGGCCGCCAGATCCGCGGCCAGCTCGTTCAGGTGGACTTCGTCGCCCGCTTCCGCCGTCACCTGCAGGTCCGTCACCAGGTCCTCGACCAGGAGCCAGCGGGATGGGCTCAGCCGTGCTTCCCGGACCTGGGCAAGGAGCGACGGGAGGTGGGAATCGTCCTCGGCCGGCGGGATCCCGCCTCGGAGCTGGGCAACCAGGTCCTGGGCGACGCCGGCCGGGCCGCGGGCGCCCCAGCGCAGGTAGCGGAGATTGCCGACGTACCCCGGGAGCCCGGCCGCCTCGGTGCCCGGCGTCAGGATCGGGATCACCCGGCGGTCCTGGCCGAACGACCGCTGCAGGAAGCGCTCGACTTCGGCCTGCTGCCAGCGGCTCACCTTGCCGTCGACGATCAGGCACAGGTGGCGGGCGTCGTCCTCGGTCCGCTCCAGCAGCGACTGGTCACCCGAGAGCGACTTCACCGCCCGGACGCCCAGCTGCCCCAGTGCCGCGATCAGCTCGCCGCCGGCCTGGACGGCCGCCCGCGGGATGCTGACCCGCAGTTCGTGCTTGAACTTCCGATGGCTCGCCCGCACCGCCGCCACGTAGGCATCGCGGTTCTCCGCCAGCAGGTCCGTGCGGTCGAGGCGGTACGCGATCACCGCGGCGACCGTCTCGAGGGCGAAGCCGATCTGGTCCGCGCTCGGCGTCTTCTCCGACAGGACGGGCAGCTGCTCGCCGAAACTCCAGTACGACACGTACGGCAGCGTGAGGTGGCGGGACATCGTCTCCGGCGCGACGCCCTGGTCGAGCCACGCCCCGTACAGCTCGGCCGTCTCCGCGACGACGGTCTTGCGCCACTCCTCCGACCGGCCGTACTCCTCCCGGCTGTCGAAGCGCGACAGGACCGGCAACACGGTCAGCCGCGGACGGTCGAACGGCAGGCGGTTGCGCGCCGCGTCGGCGCGGCGGGCGGCGTCCACCGCGCCGAGGATGCTCTGCCGGTTCGCGGTGAACAGCAGGACGAGGTGGTCCGGCAGGTGCGCGGTGCAGATGCCGCCGATGTCGGAGATGCCGGTGCGGCTGTCGATGAGCACGAAGTCGTAGTCGTCCGTCCACTGCTCGCGGCACTTCTCGAGGTAGTCGCCGAACCCCTCCTCGTACAGGCCTTCCCAGTCGATCGCCTGAACCTGCCCGACGTAGCCGTCCTCCTCCCGCCCGGCGGCGATGAAGTCGAGCGCGCCGGCCCTCCGCAGCCGCAGCACGTGGGCGTCCGGGGCGAACCGGCCTTCCCGGAAGCCGGTGACGAGGTCCACCACGCCGCCGCTGGGCCTGCCCGGCAGCCGCGGCCGGAAGTAGTCGCCGAGGCCGGGCGCTTCGAGGTCCCAGTCCAGGCAGAGCACCCGGTGGCCCCAGCGGGCGAGCAGCACGGCGACGTTGGCCAGCGTGAAACTGCGGCCGACCCCGCCCTTGTAGGAGTAGAAGGTGAACACCGACCCCGGCATCGGTCAGAACCTCGGTATCCGCACCGCGGCCGGCGGCTCGGGATCCGGCGTGTGCACCGGCCAGTCCGCCCGCCAGTCCGGCGCTCGTTCGATGAGTTCCTCGAGTTCCTTGGCGATCTCCGCGATCTTGTGGTTGAACTCCAGGTAGGCCGGCGCGGCCTGGAAGTGCTCGAAGGGGTGGTTCCACCGGTGCAGGTCACGGGGGCTCCGCGCGTGTGCCCAGTCGGGGAAGTGCCGGGAGTCGCAGTAGATCACCGGGTAGATCAACGGCCGGGTGCCCGTGGTCAGCGCCTCCCGCTTGGCCATCGAATGCCACTCCGCGAGGCACCACTCGTCCCGGAAGTACTTCGGCGAGCACACCGGCACCAGCACCCGGGTGCGCAGCAACGCGGTGCGCACCTCCCCCGCCCAGCTCGCGCCGGTGCGGACCTGGTCGTCGCAAAAAATCCGGACGTCCCGGTAGAAGTTGTTGTCGAGCACCTCGGCCAGCCGCGGACGGAAATGGTTTTTCACCCACGCTGAAATGTCCCGGCCGGCGCGTTGGTAGCTGATGAACACGTCGTACTCGTACACGCGTGCATTCGCTCCTTCGCCGCTCCCCGCCAGGCAACGGCCCATCCTAGGCCGGGCCCGCACGACGGGAGAAGGCGGAAAACCGGACAGAAACATGCCAGTATCTGGCCAGCGAACAGCAATCTCGCTGTCCAGCCGGAAAGTCTTGACAAATGCGGAAACGGCGGATAAATGACAGGGCAGCGCGCCCGGCGCGCACTATTCTTTTTCCGCGCACCGACCGGCCGGACCGGTGCGTCACCGACTCGACGGGGAGGGGCACCGATGCCCGACCGTGCCGCGCCCCGGGTGTTCGTCACCTACTCCCACGACACCCCGGAACACAAGGAACTCGTGCACCGCTTCGCGGCTTTCCTCCGCGCCGAGATCGGCTTGGACGTGCACCTCGACGCGTGGTACGACAACCTGCGCCGGGACTGGTCCTTGTGGGCCACCGAAAACCTGGAGAAGGCGGACTTCATCCTGGTCATCGCCTCCCCCGAGTACAAACGCCGCGCCGGCGGCACCGCCATGCCGCACGAAGGGCGCGGCGCCCAGTTCGAGGCGGCGATCATCCGGGACAACCTCACCCGGGACCTGCGCCGGGAAACCGAACGCGTGCTGCCCGTCGTCCTGCCGGGCCGGTCGGTCGACGAGATCCCGGTCTTCCTCAACGCGCATTCGACGACGCGCTACCACGTCGACGAGTTCACCCCGGCCGGCGTGGCCGACCTGCTCGCCGCGATCACCGGACAGGGCCAGTACCCGATGCCCCGCCGCGGGACCTGGCTCGGCGGGGCGCGCGAGGAACGGCTTGTCCCCGCGGGGGAACTGCCCTGGGTGTGCGCCAGCAACGGCGTGAAGCGCGCGGCAGCGTCGATCGACGGCCGGAGCTACGAGCGGAGCATCGTCCTGCGGCCGGCTTCGCCCTCGGTCACCGGCCCGGGGTTCGTCGAACTGGAACTGGGCGGCAGCTACCGGCGGTTCACCACCGTCGCCGGGGTCCCCGACGACGCCGTGGACGCGTTCCAGGTCGGCCGGGTCCGCGTGGTGCTCGACGGGACCCCGCGCTCCGAACACGACGTCTCGGCCGGGAAACCGGCCGTCATCGACCTGGACGTGACCGGCGCCCGCGTGTTGCGGCTGGAGATGTCCCGGCCGGGCGCACCGGCGTCACCGCTGCGGTCCGCGGCGTTCGTCGTCACCCCGCGGAACGTCCGGCCACCCGAACTCGCGCTGGGCGATCCGACCGTGAAGTAGCCGGTCGCCCGCCTCGCCGCCACCCTTCAGCCGGCGCCGTAGCGGAGGCCGTCGACGAGGACGCCGACCATGCGCCTGCCGTGCTCCGGCCCGCGGCCGGGTACGGGCTGACACAACAGGGCGATCGCGTACAGGAGGTCCTCGGCGCCGAAGTCGCCGCGGATCGCACCGTCGGCGGCCGCCGCGTCGAGCAGGGCGGTGAGTGTGGGGCCCAGCCGCTCCATGAAGTAGCCGGGCAGCCCTTCGAACGCCGGATCGCCCGAGTGCAGGGCCGAGGCGAGCCCGCGCTTGGTCTCGAGGAGTTCGACGAACCGGCCGATCCAGAGCGCGAGCGCCCGCGCCGGCGGGTGGGCGGCGCTCAGCTCGGGGCCGGCGTCGGCGACGGCGTCGATCCCGGTCCGCACGACGGCCTTGACCAGGTCCGCGCGCTGCGGGAAGTGCCGGTACAGCGTGCCGACGCCGACTCCGGCGAGGTCGGTGATCTCCTTGGCCGGGGCGTCCAGGCCGGAGGTGTCGAAGACCGTCCGCGCCGCCTCGATCAGGGCCTCGACGTTGCGCTGGGCGTCGGCGCGCCGCCGTCGGGTCTCCTGGGTCATTTCGCCCCTCTCGGTTGCGTAACCGGAAAGCCTTTCCGTATAGTTCCGGAATAGGTTTCCGCTTACGGCCAGCGTACGGCATCCGCGCCGGCCGGCACCTCGACGGGAGAGAACCCATGCAGTACCGCACCCTCGGCCGGACCGGGATCAAGGTCAGCCCGTACGCGCTCGGCGCGATGATGTTCGCGACGTCCTTCGGCAATCCCGACCCGGACGACTCCGCCCGCATGATCCACAAGGCACTGGACGCGGGCATCAACTTCGTCGACACCGCCGACGCGTACGGCGACTCCGAAGAGGTCGTCGGCCGGGCGTTGCGGGGCCGCCGCGACGACGTCGTGCTCGCCACCAAGTTCGGCCGCCAGGTCGGCGACGATCCGCACCACCAGGGCGCGTCCCGGCGCTGGATCGTCACCGCCGTCGAAAACTCGCTGCGGCGCCTGCGGGTCGACCACATCGACCTCTACCAGGTGCACCGCACCGACCCCACGACGGACGTCGAGGAAACGCTTTCCGCGCTGACCGACCTGCTCCGCGCCGGCAAGATCCGCGCCATCGGCACGTCCCAGAGCCTCGCGTCCGACATCGTCGAGGCCCAGTGGGTCGCCGAACGGCGCGGCCTAGCGCGGTTCCGCGCCGAGCAGACGGCCTACTCCCTGCTCAACCGCGGCGTCGAACGCGAAGTGCTGCCGCTGGCCCAGCGCTTCGGCATGGGCACGCTGATCTGGGGCCCGCTCGGCCAGGGCCTGCTCACCGGGCGCGTCCGCAAGGGCGGGCGGAACGACCTGCGCCGGGCCCGCCTGCTCAAGCACCTCACCGACGAACGCCGGCTCGACGTCGTCGAGCAGCTCCTCCCGCTGGCCGCCGAAGCGGGCCTGCCGATGACCCACCTCGCGATGGCCTTCGTCATCGCCCACCCCGGCGTCACCAGCGCGCTGCTCGGTCCCCGGACCATGCCCCAGCTCGACGACCTGCTGGCCGGCCTCGAGGTCCGGCTCACCGACGACGTCCTCGACCGCATCGACGAAATCGTGCAGCCCGGCACCAACATCGGCGCACTCGACCAGAACTACCAGCCCCCGGCGGTGCACGACCCGGACCTGCGCCGCCGCCCGCTCGCCGAGCGCGCCGCGGCCTAGCCGGGCAATGCGCAACCCGGTCAGTGGTCGTAGGCGGTCAGCGATCGGGTGACGGGTGACTTCGCGGTGGGCCGGGACCGGCTTACCCATCACTCATCCGGCGCGGCACGTCTCGAGGTCCACTTCGCGCAGTGCCGCGCCCACGCCCGCCAAGGCGACCGCGTTCATCGACAACGACGTCACACCCAGTCCCACCAGCACCGGCGCCAGCGCCGGGTCCGCTGCCGCCTCGCCGCACACGCCGACCGGCTTTCCCGCCGCCGCACCGGCTTCCGCCACCATGGCCACCAGCCGCAGCAGGGCGGGCTGGTCCGGGGCGTTCAACGCCGCCACCGCGCCCAGCTGGCGGTCCGCCGCGAACACGTACTGGGCCAGGTCGTTCGTGCCCAGCGAAACGAAATCGACGACTTCGAGGATCCCGGCGGCGCACAGGGCCGCCGCCGGGATCTCGATCATCACGCCCACCCGCGCGATCCCCGCCGCGCGGGCGCGTGCGGCGAACCAGGCCGCTTCCTCCGCCGTCGCCACCATCGGGGCCATCACCGACAGCTCGGCGCCGGTGTCCGCGGCCGCCGCCGCGATCGCCGACAGCTGGCGGTCCAGCAGCTCCGGGCGGTCGAACGCCACGCGGAGGCCGCGGACACCCAGCGCCGGGTTGGGTTCTTCGCCCATCGGCAGGAACGCCAGGGGCTTGTCCGAACCCGCGTCCAGCGTCCGGACGACGACCGGCTTGCCCGCGAACGGGGACAGCACGGCCGCGTAGGCCGCCCGCTGCTCGGCCTCCGTCGGCTCCGAAGCCGCCGAGAGGTAGCAGAACTCGGTGCGGAACAGGCCGACGCCCTCGGCGCCGGCCGCCGCGGCCGCCACCGCGTCCGCCGCCGAGCCGACGTTGGCCAGCAGCTTCACGCGGTGGCCGTCGGCGAGGCGGCCGACACCGTCCCACGTCGGGCGGGAGGTGCGAGCCGGTGCCCGCACCGTGCCGTCGGACGGCGCCACCGTGCCCGCGGAACCGTCGACCGCGAGTCCCGGGCTGTCCAGCTCCAGCACGCCGGCGCACGCCACCACGGCCGGAATCCCCAGCGCCCGCGCCAGGATCGCGGTGTGGCTCGTCGGGCCGCCTTCCGCCGTCACCAGTGCGAGGACCAGGTCCGGATCGAGCCCCGCGGTGTCGGCCGGGGCGAGGTCGCGCGCCACCAGCACGCTCGGCGACGTCAGGTCCGGCACGCCCGGCGGGGCCACGCCCAGCAGGTCCGCGACGATCCGGTCGCGGACGTCGGCGACGTCCCGGGCGCGTTCGGCCAGGTACCCGCCGGCCGCCTGCAGCGCCGCCATGAACTCCCCCGCCGCTTCCCACACCGCTCGCGGCGCCGGGAGCGAACGCGTCAGGACGAGCTTCTCCGCCGACGCGGTCAACGCCGGATCGGACGCCATCGCGGCGGTCGTCTCCAGCACCGACCGGGCATCACCGGACACGGAACGGGCACGATCGGACAACACGGCCGCCACCACAGCCGCCGCCTGCCCGATCTTGCCCGCTTCGGCTTCGAGGTCCGCCGGAGCGGGCGTGGAAGCGGGTTCGGGCAGGTCAGCGGCCACGAGGACACGCGGGCCGTCGACCCGGCCAGGGCTGACACCGACTCCGGACAGCTGCATTTCAGGACCTCCGAGAACAAAGGATCTCGTAACTGGGGATTGACAGTACGGTAACAACGGGCACAATCAAACGGCAACGGGCAAACATCGGAGAGGAACGGGCATGTACGCCGCCGAACGGCATCAGCTCCTGGCGCAACGCGCACGACGTGACGGCCGCGTCGACGTCGGTGACGTCGCCGCCGAACTCGGTGTCGCCCCCGAGACCATCCGCCGCGACCTCGGCGTCCTCGAACGCCAGGGCGTGGTCCGCCGCGTCTACGGCGGCGCGGTCGCGGTCGAGCGGCTCGACTTCGAACCCGAGGTCGCGCAGCGGGACCAGACCAACGCCGCCGAGAAGGACGCGATCGCCCGGGCCGCGCTGGACCTGGTGCCCGAGCGCGGCTCGATCCTGCTCGACGCGGGCACCACCACCAGCAGGCTCGCGACGCTGCTGCCGGCCGAGCGCGAGCTGACGGTGATCACCAACTCCATCCCGGTCGCCTCGATCCTCGCCACCCGCCCGGGCATCACGCTGCACATCCTCGGCGGCCGGGTCCGCGGGACGACGCTCGCCGCGGTCGAAGCCTGGACGCTGCGCGCGCTCGAAGGCCTGCTCGTCGACGTCGCCTTCCTCGGCGCCAACGGCTTTTCGGCCGAGCACGGCTGCACGACACCGGACATGGCCGAGTCCGCCGTGAAGGCCGCCGTGGTGGCCGCGGCCCGCAGGCGGGTGCTGCTGGCCGACCACAGCAAGTACGGCACCGACCAGCTCAGCCGGTTCGCGCGGCTGGCGGAGATCGACGTCCTGGTCACCGACAGCGGCCTCGACGCGGGCGCGGTGGCCGAACTCGAAGAAGCGGGCCCGGAGGTGGTGCTGGCGTGATCGTCACCGTGACCCCCAACCCCAGCCTCGACCGGACGCTGCGGCTGGCCGAGCTGAGGCGCGGCGAAGTCAACCGGGCCGACGCCGTCCGGCTCGACCCGGGCGGCAAGGGCGTGAACGTCGCCCGCGCGCTGGCCGCCGCCGGCACCCCGACCGTCGCGCTGCTGCCCGCCGGCGGCCCGGTCGGCGAGCGGCTGTCCGACCTGCTCGCCCCCGAAGGCGTGCCCGTCGTCGCCGTGCCGATCACCGGGTCGACCCGCAGCAACATCACGCTCGTCGAGGCCGACGGGACCACCACGAAGATCAACGAGCCGGGGCCCGAGATCTCGCCCGCCGAGCTCGCCACCCTCGAACGCCGGGCGGTCGAACTGGCCGCGCGCGGGGAATGGCTGGTGTGCTGCGGAAGTCTGCCCGCCGGCGTGCCCGACGACTTCTACGCGCGGCTGACGAAGCTCGCCCGCGACGCCGGGGCGAGGGTCGCCGTCGACTCCTCCGGCGCGCCGCTCGCCGCCGCCTGCGCCGACGGCCCGGACCTGCTGAAACCGAACCTCGACGAGCTGACCGAGCTCGCCGGCCGGCCGCTCCCGCTGCTCGGCGACGTCGTCGCGTTCTGCCGCGAACTGATCTCCGGCGGCGTCGGCCGCGTGCTGGTCAGCCTGGGCGCGCGCGGCGCGGTGCTCGTCGAGGAGACCGAAACGCACCACGCGCTCGGCCCGCTCGTGGCCGTGCGCAGCACCGTCGGCGCCGGAGACGCCGCACTCGCCGGGTTCCTCCACGCGGGAGGAACCGGCCCCGAAGCCCTGCGGACCGCGGTCGCCTACGGCACCGCCGCGGTCACGCAGGAGGGCAGCCGCATGCCCACCCCGCAGGACGTGCACCCCGACCAGGTGCGCGTGCTGGACGTCGACCCTTCCTTCCCCCTCAGCGGAGCCGCCGCATGACCACCCCAGACCTGATCACCGCCGACCTGGTCGACCTCGGCCTCGGCGCCGCCGACAAGCAGTCCGCCGTCCGCGGTCTCGCGCAGCGGCTCGTCGACGCCGGGCGGGTGACCGACCTCGACCTGTTCCTGAAGGACGTCGCCGCCCGCGAGGAGCAGATGGCCACCGGGCTCGAAGGCGGCATCGGCATCCCGCACTGCCGCTCGGCCGCGGTGACCGCGCCGACGCTGGCGTTCGGCCGCAGCGAGGCGGGCATCGACTTCGGCGCGCCGGACGGCCCGGCGAAGCTGATCTTCCTCATCGCCGCACCCGAAGGCGGCGGCAGCGACCACCTCAAGGTCCTCGCCGCCCTCGCCCGGCGGCTCGTCCGCGCGGAGTTCAAGCAGCACCTGCTGGAAGCCGCCGACCCCGCCGCCGTCGCCGAGTACATCCGCCAGGAGGTGTCCCCCTCATGAAGTTCGTCGCCATCACCGCCTGCCCCACCGGGATCGCCCACACGTACATGGCGGCCGAGTCGCTGGAACAGACCGCCAAGGCCAACGGCGACGAGATCGTCGTCGAGACCCAGGGTTCGGCCGGCTCCGAGCCGCTGTCCGCCGAGGACATCGCGAGCGCGGACGCCGTCATCTTCGCCGCGGACCTCGCGGTGCAGGGCCGGGACCGGTTCGCCGGCAAGCCGATCGTCGAGGCGCCGGTCAAGGCCGCGATCAACGACGCGGCCGGGCTGTTCGAACGCGCCAAGGCCGCGGCCGCCGAGCCCGCCCCCGCCACGCCGGCCGCCCCGGAACTGACGTCGAAGGTCGGCGCCAACGACAAGACCGGCACCAAGATCCGCCAGTGGCTGATGACCGGCGTCAGCTACCTCATCCCGTTCGTCGCCGCGGGCGGGCTGCTCATCGCGCTGAGTTTCGCTTTGGGCGGCTACCAGATCGTCGACGCGCCCAAGGTCACCGAGCACTTCGACGCGGGTTCGGTGACCGGCTGGGCCGCGCTGATGTTCCAGATCGGCAGCGCGGCGTTCAACTTCCTGGTGCCGGTGCTGGCCGGGTTCATCGCGTTCGCGATGGCCGACCGCCCGGCGATCGCCCCCGGTTTCGTGGGTGGCGCGATCGCCGTCACCGTGGGTGCGGGCTTCCTCGGTGGCCTGGTCGCCGGCCTCCTGGCCGGCGGGGTCGTCATGGCACTCAAGAAGATCCAGGTGCCGAAGGCGGTGCGGGGCATCATGCCCGTGGTCGTCTACCCGCTGCTCGGGTCCATTGTGGTCGGTGTGCTGATGTACGTGGTGGTCGGCAAGCCGATCGCCGCGGCCACCACGGGTCTGACCGGCTGGCTGAACAGCCTCAGCGGCGTCAGCGCGCTGCTGCTGGGCGCGCTGCTCGGCCTGATGATGGCGTTCGACATGGGTGGCCCGGTCAACAAGGCGGCGTACGCGTTCGCGGTCGGCGGCCTGACGACCGGCGCGACGGCGTCGCTGCAGATCATGGCCGCGGTGATGGCGGCCGGGATGGTGCCGCCGCTGGCGCTCGCGCTGGCGTCGACGGTCCGCAAGAAGCTGTTCACCGAGGCCGAACGGGAAAACGGCCGGGCGGCCTGGCTGCTCGGGGCGTCGTTCATCACCGAGGGCGCGATCCCGTTCGCCGCGGCCGACCCGTTCCGGGTGATCCCGTCGATCATGCTCGGCTCGGCGGTCACCGGCTCGCTGTCGATGGCCTTCGGCGCGACCCTGCGCGCCCCGCACGGCGGGATCTTCGTCCTGCCGCTGATCGGCAGCCCGTTGTCGTTCCTCGTGGCGCTGATCGCCGGGACGCTCGTCGCGGCGGCGTCGGTGATCGCGCTGAAGCAGGTGCGCTTCCGTGCCGTCGAGCGGTCCGCCGCCGTTTCCGGTCAGCCCGTCAACGCGTGAAGGAGTCCACTGTGTACCAACGCCGTACGCTCGTCGCCAGCAGCGTCGGGCTCCACGCCCGCCCCGCGGGCCTGGTCGCGAAGACGGCCGCCGGCCAGCCCGCGAAGGTGCGGATCGCCAAGATCACCGGCGGCGTGCCGGGCGACCCGGTCGACGCGGCCAGCGTCCTCGGGTTGATGACGCTGGGCGCGGGTTTCGGGGACGAGGTGGAGCTGTCCGCCGAGGGTGACCACGCCCAGGCGTCGGTCGACGCACTGGCCGAACTGATCGCCCAGGACCTCGACGCCTGACCGATGGACACCGGACGAGGGCGCGGCACGCGGGTGCCGCGCCCTCGCCGCGTTCAGGGGCGGATTCCCTCGAGCTGGAGGTCGATCAGCCGTCGCCACCGGCCGTCGCCGGTCATGTTGGCCATGGCCGCGCGGGTGACGAGGATGAAGTCCCCGGGGCCGAAGTCGGTGCGCAGCCGGCCGGCTTCGACGGCGCGCCGCACGATGCGTCCCACGATCGCCGAGAACGCGGCCTTCTGCTCTTCGATGTCGGCCCAGCTCGGTTCCTCCGGACCGAGCAGGGCGAACCGGAACGCGGCGTCGGGCTCCACCGCCTCCAGGTAGCCGTAGAGCAGCGACTCGAACGCCACCCACGGGTCCGGCGCCTCTTCGGCGGCTTGCGCGAGGAAGGTCATCTCCTCGAACCGGCGGCCGATGATGGCCGCGCGCAGCGCCTGCTTGTCCGCGAAGTGCCGGTACAGGGTGCCGACGCCCAGCCCGGCGCGCTCGGCGATCTCCTCCATCTGGACGGCGTCCCCGCGCTGGGCGAACAGCTCGCCGGCGGCGTCGAGGATGGCGTCGCGGTTGCGCCGGGCGTCGGCGCGCAGCACACGTCGGGAAGCGGTCATGGTCGCCTCAGCGTACTTGACGCGGGGGACTCCCGGGCTATATTCGGAAGCGGAATTCACCTTCACCTTCAGGAGCCGCCATGATCGTCGTGACCACCCCGACCGGGCAGATCGGCCGCCGGCTCGTCCGGCACCTGCTCGACGGGGACAGCGCCGGGAACAGCAAGGTCAAGGTCGTCGCACGGGACGCCACCCGCCTCGACGCCGACGTCCGCGCGCAGGTCGACGTGGTCGAGGGGACCCACGACGACCCGGCCGTGCTCGATGCGGCGCTGTCCGGCGCCGAGGCGCTGTTCTGGCTGGTGCCGCCGAATCCCGCCGCGGCCGGCGCGGAAGAGCACTACCTCGCCTTCGCCCGCGCCGGCGGCGCCGCCGTCCGCCGCCACGGTGTCGGCCACGTCGTCGCCGTCAGCAGCGCCGGGCACGGCTGGGCCAAGCCGGCCGGGGTCCTCTCCGCGGCCTTCGCCATGGACGCCGAGCTGCGGAGGTCGGGCGCGGCCTACCGCGCGGTGTCCCCGCCCTTCTACATGGAGAACCTGCTCGGGCAGCTCCCCGCGATCCGCGATCAGGGCACGTTCGCCCTGACCTGCGCCGGAGACCGGCCGCTCGCCACGATCGCCACCCGCGACGTCGCCGCCACCGCCGCCGGCCTGCTCACGGACCGCTCCTGGACCGGACAGGCGGACGTTCCCCTGTTCGGCCCCGACCGGCTCACCCCCGACGGCATGGCCGAGGTGCTGAGCGAGGAACTCGGCCGGCCGGTCGCCTACCAGCGCATCACGGCGGCCGATTTCGCCGCCATGCGCCGGTCCCAGGGCGCGAGCGAACCGGTCGTCGCGGACGCGGTCGAGATGTTCGCCGCCCAGGACGAGGGCATCTACGACGCCGACTGGGCGAAGGCGGCGATCGCGCCGACGAGCTTCCGGACCTGGTGCCGGGAGGTGCTCAAGCCCGCGCTCTGACCGGAGTGGCGTCAGGCCGGGCCGAGCAGCGCGATCGAGGCGCGCACCGCGACCTCGGTGACGTCGCCGGCCCGGCCGCCGTCCTCGACCGTCGTGGCGATCAGCTCACGCAGGCCGCCCAGCAGGATGATCGCCGTCTGGCGGGAGGGCGGGCTGATCCCCGCCGCGCGCAATGCCGGGGTGTCGGTCAGCCGGTGGGTCATCGCGATGAACCCCTCCATCGCGTCACGCTGCAGGTCGCGGGCCGGGGCGCCCAACGCGGGTGCGTCGCGGATCCAGCTCAGCGTGATCGCCGGTTCCGCCTCCGCGCAGGCGATCCACGTCTCGATCGCCTGGCGCACCTGGACCTGCCACGGCGCGCCGGGGTCCACTGCCTCGGAGATCCGCTGGATCATCACCCGGTTCGCGTCCGCCAGGAGCGCGAGCAGGCACTCTTCACGGCTGGAAAAGTGCTCGTAGAACGTCCGGCGGGACGTGCGGGCGCGGCGGACGATTTCGGCCACCGTCGTGTCGCGGAAGCCCGTCTCGATGATCGACCCGGCCAGCCCGTCCAGGAGGCGCTGCCGGTGCGGGCGGGTGTCGACATCCACGGAATCCACGCTATACCCCTCCCCTTGAAACCGGGTGGTACACCGGCGTACCGTACCGACGGTACGTTCGCGTACCACCTTTCCGGGAGGGTCGATGACGACCATGACACGCCCCGCGACGCTGCCGCCGGGGCCCACCGCGCCGCGGGCCGTGCAGGGCGTCCACGCCCTGACCCGGCCGCTGCGGGGCATGCGGCGGCTCAAGGAACGCTACGGCGACGCCTTCACCGTGAACGTGCCGATCTTCGGCAACGCCGTGGTGATCAGCAGCCCCGCCGAGATCAAGCAGCTGTTCACTTCCGGCCCCGAGCTCGTCGACAACCTCGAGGTCAACCTCGGGCGCCTGCTCGGGCCGCGGTCGATGTTCGCGCTGTCCGGCGAGGACCACAAGCGGCAGCGCAAGCTCCTGGTCCCGCCGTTCCACGGCCGCCGCCTCGCCGCGTACGAGCGGATCGTCGAAGAGGAGACCGTCCGCGAGCTGGCGACCTGGCCCGAGGGCACGGCGTTCGCCACGCTGCCGTCGATGATGCGGATCACCCTCAACGCCATCCTCCGCGCGGTCTTCGGCGCCGAAGGGGCCGAGTTCGCCGAGCTGCGCGAACTCCTCCCGCCGTTCGTCAGCCTCGGCTCCCGGCTCGCCGTGCTGCCCATCCCCAAGAAGGGCCGCTTCAACCCGTGGCGCCGCTTCGAACGGATGCGCCGCGAGTACGACGCGATCGTCGACCGGCTCATCGCCAAGGCGCGCACCGGGGAAAAAGACGACGTCCTGTCGATGATGCTGCAGACCCGCTACGACGACGGGTCCGGGCTGAGCCGCGAAGACATCTCCGACCAGCTCCTCACCCTGCTCACCGCCGGGCACGAAACCACGGCGACCACGCTCGCCTGGGCGGTCGAACGCCTCCGCCGCCACCCCGCCCTCCTCGAAGAACTGCGGGGAGGCGACGGGAAGCTGCTCGACGCCACCATCCTCGAGGTCCAGCGCACCCGCCCGGTCATCGACGTCACCGCCCGGCAGGTCAAGCAGGACGGCTTCAGGCTGGGCCGGTGGACGCTGCCGAAGGGGTACGCGGTCCTCGTCAGCATCGCGCTGATCCACGACGACGACGCCGTCTTCCCGTGCGCGGCGACGTTCGACCCGCACCGCTTCGCCGGCGCGCGCCCGGATCTTTACCAGTGGATCCCGTTCGGCGGGGGCACCCGCCGCTGCCTCGGCGCCGCCTTCGCGACCATGGAGATGACCGTCGTGCTGCGGACCCTGCTGCGGGACTTCACGCTGGTACCGACGCAGGAGCCCGGCGAACGCTGGCACTCGCGGGGCGTGGCCTACGCCCCCGCCAAGGGCGGCCGCGCGGTCGTGCGCCGCCGGACCACCATCGGAGGTGTTTCTTGACCGAGCAGATCGCCGCGGTCGGGCGCGGGATTTCCCTGGCGTACGAACGGATCGGAGACACCGGGGCCGAGCCGCTGGTCCTCGTCGCCGGCCTCGGCCAGCAGCTCCACAGCTGGCCCGACGCCTTCTGCGCGCGGCTCGCCGGCCGCGGATACGAGGTCATCCGGTTCGACAACCGCGACGCCGGGCGCTCGACACACCCGCGCTTCCGGCCGCCGAGCCTGCTCGGCATGCTCGCGGGCCGGTTCCCCGCGCAGCAGTACGACCTCACGGACATGGCCGCCGACACCGCCGGCCTGTTCGACGCGCTGGACCTCGAGAGCGCCCACATCGCGGGCGTCTCCATGGGCGGCATGATCTCCCAGACCACCGCCGCGCGGTACCCGGACCGGATCCGCACCCTGACGTCCATCATGTCGACGACCGGGTCGCGCCTGCTCGGCCGGCCCGCGCTCTCGACGTTGCGGATGATGGGCGCGAAGCCGCCGAAGTCCCGCGAAGAGGCGGTCGAAAGCGCCGTCCGGATGTTCCGCCACATCGGCTCGCACGGCTTCCCCTTCGACGAGGCCTGGGTGCGCGAGCTGGCCGGGACGGGCTGGGACCGCGACCCGACGGCGGGTGGTGTCGGCCGTCAGCTCGCCGCGATCGTGAAGTCCGGCAACCGGACGCCGCTGCTGCGCGAGATCACCGCGCCGACGCTGGTGATCCACGGCGACCGCGACCGGATGGTCCACCCGACCGGCGGCGCCGCCACCGCGCGGGCCATCCGCGGCGCCCGGCTCGAAACCGTCCGCGGCATGGGCCACGACCTGCCCGAAGGCGCCTGGCCCACGATCCTCGACCTCATCGACCAGCACGCGAGGAGCAGCGATGTCACGGCCTCGTAGCGCCGACAGCGGGCCGGGACGGTCCGCAGCCGAGCACGGCGAAGACCTCGACGTGCTGATCGTCGGCGCCGGGCTGTCCGGTGTCGGTGCGGCGCACCACCTGCGCACGGCGTTCCCGCGGAAGACGTACGCGATCCTCGAAGCCCGCGAGGCGATCGGCGGCACCTGGGACCTGTTCCGCTACCCGGGCGTGCGGTCCGATTCGGACATGCAGACCCTCGGCTACCGGTTCCGGCCGTGGACCGACGCGAAGGCCATCGCGGACGGACCGTCGATCCTGAAGTACGTCCGCGACACCGCGGCCGAGGCGGGGATCGACCGGTTCATCCGGTTCGGGCACAAGGTGGTCCGCGCCGCGTGGTCCACCGAGGACGCACGGTGGACGGTCGAGGCCGAGCACGGCGGCCGATCCGTCCGGTTCACCGCGAAGTTCCTCCACCTGTGCAGCGGGTACTACGACTACGCGGCCGGGCACACGCCGGAGTTCCCCGGCCTGGAGAACTTCGGCGGCACCGTCGTGCACCCGCAGCACTGGCCCGAGGACCTGGACTACACCGGCAAGAAGGTCGTCGTGATCGGCAGCGGCGCGACCGCGGTGACCCTCGTCCCGGCGATGACCGACCGCGCCGCGCACGTGACGATGCTGCAGCGCTCCCCCACCTACATCCTGTCGCTGCCGTCGGAGGACGCGCTGGCCAACCGGCTGCGCGGGCTGCTCGGCCCGAAGCTGGCGTACCCGATCGCCCGCTGGAAGAACGTCGCCGTGAGCACGCTGATCTACCGGCTCAGCCGGCGCCACCCCGGCGTGGTCAAGACCATGATCCGCAAGGCCACCGTGAAGCAGCTCCCGCCCGGATTCGCCGTCGACACCCACTTCAAGCCGCGGTACCAGCCCTGGGACCAGCGGCTGTGCCTGGTCCCGGACGGCGACCTGTTCCGGTCCATCAAGCGCGGCGACGCCTCGATCGTCACCGACCGGATCGCCTCCTTCACGAAAACCGGCATCCGCCTCGAATCGGGCGGCGAGCTCGAGGCGGACGTCGTCGTCACCGCGACCGGGCTGCGGCTGCTGGCGTTCGGCGGGATCGAGCTCTCGGTGGACGGCGAGCCGGTGAAACTGCCGGAAACCATGGCCTACAAGGGCATGATGCTCAGCGGCGTGCCGAACTTCGTCTTCACCATCGGCTACACGAACGCGTCGTGGACGCTCAAGGCCGACCTGGTCGCCGAGTACGTCGTCCGGCTGCTGCGCCACCTCGACCGGCACGGCCACGACCAGTGCGTGCCGGTCAACGACGACCCGGCGGTCACCGAGCGGCCGCTGCTGGACTTCGACGCCGGGTACGTCCTGCGGTCGGTCGACGAGTTCCCGAAGGCCGGTTCGCGGGCGCCGTGGCAGCTGGGCATGAGCTACGCGCACGACGTCGTCAAGCTCCGCCACGGCAGGATCGACGACGGCGCGCTGCGCTTCTCGCGGCGACCGGCGGCGCGAGGGGGCAGACTGAGCGCATGACGCTCCCTTCGCCCGCCCGGGGCCGCTGACATGCACTCCGCGGGACTCGTGCTGCACCCCCGCCGCGACTCCGCGGCCGCCGTCGAAGCCGTGCTCGGCTGGGCGGGCAACCGGAACATCGAGATCCTCGGCATCGCCGACGAGATCGTCCGGCTGAACTGCGCCGCGGAGGGGGTGCCGGCCGAGGAGCTCGGGCGCCGGGCCGACCTCCTGGTCAGCCTGGGCGGCGACGGCACGATGCTGCGGGCCATGCGGCTGGCCGACGGGCAGCGCGCGCCGGTGCTCGGGGTGAACCTCGGCAAGCTCGGCTTCCTGGCCGAGGTCGACGTCCCCGACCTGCCCGGCGCGCTCTCGGCCATCGACGACCACCAGTTCACGGTGGAGCCGCGGCTGGCCGTGGACGCGGTGCTGCAGGGGCGCCGGATCACGGCGTTCAACGACATCGCGGTGGTGCGGGTGCCCGGCGACGGCAGCGCGGTGGTCGCGGTCCGCGTCGGCGGCCAGCCGTTCGTGAGCTACTCGGCCGACGCGGTGGTGGTGGCGACACCGACCGGCTCGACGGCGTACAGCTTCTCGGCGGGCGGCCCGATCACCAGCCCGTCGGTGGAGGCGCTGCTGGTGACACCCGCCGCACCGCATTCGGCGTACAGCCGGGGCGTGGTGCTCTCGGTGCACGACGAGGTCACCCTGGAGCTGCTGCCGACCAGCGGCCGGCTGGCGGTGGAAGTCGACGGCCAGGTCGAGGGGTACGTCTCCCCCGGCGAGCGGCTCGACCTGCGCGCCCGGCCGAGCGCGGCACGCGTGGTGCGGCTCGGCATGACGACGTTCTACCAGCGGGCACGCCGCAAGCTGCGGCTCACGGACTCGGCCGAAATCCCCCAGGACGGCGACCACTGACGGTGTCCTGCGTCACAGCGCGGGCGCGTCAGCAATGGTCACGGAAAGGTCACGGGTAGCGTCCGCGGCTGCGCCTGAACCAGCCGAACCGTCCCGGAGTGTTTCCCCACATGCTGTGTCCCGCACCTGTCCGTCCCCGCCTGCGCGCCCGCCTGCTCGTACCCGGGGCCCTCGCCGCCTTCGCCGGCGCCGTCGTCCTGCTCGCCGTGTTGCACGTCGATCGCCGCCTCGCCCCGCTCGACCCGGTCAGCACCATGCTCAGCGACTACGCGTTGAGCCCGGGCCGGTGGCTGTGGGACAGCGCGTTGCTGCTCACGAGCACCGGGTCGGCCCTGCTGCTGGTCGCGCTCTACCGCCGTGGCCTGCTGGCCAACCCGGCGCTGGTGGCGGCGAAGGCGTTGTGGTGCGTGAGCCTGCTGGCGGTGGTGGTGTTCGCGAAGGATCCGCAGGGTGGCGCGATCACCGCCACGGGCAAGATCCACCTGTACGCGTCGGCGGTGACGTGCCTGAGCCTGCCGGTCGTCGGCTGGGCGATGGGCCGCCGTCACCGCGACGACCCGCGCTGGCGGCGGTTCGCGACGTGGTCCCGGCGGCTGGCACTCGCGGCGATCCCGTTCTACCTGCCGTTCATCGTCCCGTTCGCGGTGAACGTCATCCTCGGCGGCCACCTCCCGACGGTGGCGACCGGCCTGGTGGAGCGGTTGATGATGCTGCTGGAGATCGCGCTGCTCGGCGTCTTGGGGTACTGGGCGCACCGCGCGATGCCGACCGGGGTCCGGTTCCGGCCCCGTTCTCAGGTGTCGCCGGCCTGAGGAAGGCCCGCCGGAAGCCGTAACCCGCGTGATCCGGGCCGTGTCCCGCGTGATTGGAGCCGGAACTCGCGTGAGCCAAGCCGGAACTCGCGAGTTCCGGCTCCCATCACGCCAGTTCCGGCTTCAATCACGCCACTTCCGGTTCTGATCACGCGGGTTCCGGCGAGTGTGCGTCGGCGTCCGGCTGGTCGCGGGTGCGGTGCAGGAGCCAGTCGCGGGCCGTGTCGATCAGGGCGTAGCGCACCGATCCTGCCTGGCCGTGCAGGGTGAACAGGATGCGCTTGGCCGTCCGGTCGTGTTCCTCCCACCAGCCCGTGTCGGCGATCTTCTTCGTGTCGTCCTCGTAGGCGAGGTGGTCGAGGGCGTGGTCGGGCACGGCGACGGCGAGCCGGTCGCTGCCGGAGTCCGGCGGGAGGCCGCGCGGGACCGCCCATGACCGCAGCACGCCGTTCTCCTCCAGCCGCAGGTCGAAGTGGTGCCGCGGGCGGAAGTGCTCGTGCAGCACGAACGCCGGTCGCCGATCGTTCACGGCGTTCACCATGCCAGATCACCCGCCCGGGCGAGTCCGGCTAGGCTCGCCCGGGTGAACGTCGCCGGGGCGGTGCTGCCGGTCGCCGCCGGGGTGGCGCTCGTCGTGTTCGCCGTCCGGCTGGCGCGCGAACCGCGGCGGCTGGGGAACGCGGTCTGGCTCGGCGTCGCGTTGCTGCTGACCTCGTTGTGGCTGCTGCGCGCCGCGCTGCACCTGGAGTGGCTGACACCGGTGCTGATGGGGTTGCTCGGCGTCGTGGCGGTGCTCGTCGCCCTGGTGCTGCCGGCCGCGCTGATCGCCAACGGCGTCCGGATGTGGCGGCGGGAGGGGCGCAGCGCGGGGAACCTGCTGTCACTCGGCCTCGGCGCCGGGCTGGTCACCCTGGAGGCGCTGGCCTTCGCCCCGCTCGGGCGGTGGGGTTCGGCGCTGGTGGCCGTCGCGGCCGTGCTGGCCGGCTACTTCGGGTTCCTCTTCCTGTCGCTGCTGGTGTATTCCGTGGTGTACAGCCGGATCGGCCGCCGCAGCGGGTTCGACGCGATCATCGTGCTCGGCTGCGGCCTCGACGGCGAGCGCGTGCCGCCCCTGCTCGCCGGGCGGCTCGAACGCGCGATCCGGCTCCACGCCCGGGAAGCGACGCCGCCGCTGCTGGTCGTCTCCGGCGGGCGGGGTCCCGGCGAGACGGTCACCGAAGCCGCGGCGATGCACGCCTACCTGCGCGACCGCGGCGTCCCCGACGAGCACATCCGGCGCGAGGACCGGGCGCGCACGACCGAGGAGAACCTCCGGTTCTCGGCCGCGCTGCTCCCCGCCGGCGCGCGGCGGGTGGTCGCGGTGACCAGCAACTACCACGTGTTCCGGGCCGCGGTGGAGTGCCGTCGGCTCGGCCTGCCGTTCCACGCCACGGGCGCGCCGACGGCCCGGTACTTCCTGCCGAGCGCCCTGCTGCGCGAGTTCGCGGCCCTGATCCTCCACTACCGCCGGACGACGATCGCGGCCTGCGTCGTGATCATCGGCGCGGGCCTCCTGACGGCGTTCTTTGCCTGACGCGCCGGCCGGTCGGCGCGGTTCGGCGTCGCCAGCGTTCTCGCGCTCTTCAAAAGGGCCGCCGTATAGGTCGTTATACGCTCAGAAGTGCTCACGCTCGGCTTCTTGGGCGACCACCTCGGCGCGATCCGCGAGCCGGTCGAGGCCGCTCAGGGGCTGCCGCATCCGGTGGTTGCCGCGCAGCCGCTCGGCGTTGCGGTCCAGGAACGCCCAGTACCCCGCGGTGAACGGGCACGCCTGCGGCCCCGTCCGCTTCTTCGGGTCGAAGACGCAGCCGCCGCAGTGGTCGCTCATCCGGTCGAGGTAGGCACCGCCGGCGGCGTACGGCTTGGTCGCGACGAGCCCGCCGTCGGCGTACTGGCTCATGCCGATCACGTTCGCCGGCATCACCCAGGGGAACCCGTCGACGAAGGCCGTGGCGAACCAGCGGGTCAGCGCGGCCGGGTCGTACCCGCGCTGCAGCCCGTGGTTGCCGAGCACCATGAGGCGTTCGATGTGGTGGGCGTAGCCGCGGTCGCGGACGCCGGCCAGCGCGGTGCGCAGGCACGCCGCCTCGACCGCGTCGGCGTCGAGCGAGCGCCACCACTCCGGCAGCTCCCGGCGGGCCTGCAAGGCGTTGCGGCGCAGGTAGCCCGGCCCTTGGTGCCAGTACAGGTGCCACACCCATTCCCGCCAGCCCAGCACCTGCCGGACGAACCCTTCGACGCTGCTCAGCGGCGCCCGGCCGGCCCGGTACCGCTGCTCGGCCTGCCGCACGACGTCGCGCGGGTCGAGCAGCCCGAGGTTCAAGGGCACCGACAGGAGCGCGTGCGCCATCGCCCAGTCGTGGGTCAGCATCGCATCCTGGTGCAGGCCGAACGAGGGCAGCCGGTGGTCGAGGAACCGGCGCAGCGCCCGGTTCGCCTCGTCGTGGCCGACGGCGAACTGCCGCGGCCCGTCCACGCCGACCGGGCGGATCTTCCCGGCGCGCTCGGCCGCGTCGAGCTCCGCGCGAACCCGCTCGTCGAGGTCGTTCTCCCGCGGGTGCCACGGCGCCGGGACGCCGAGCCGGGTGGTCTTCGGCGGCGGCTGCCGGTTGTCGTGGTCGTAGTTCCAGTGCCCGCCTTCGGGCTCGCCGTCGGCTTCGAGCAGCACGCCGAACTTCCGGCGCTGGTCGCGGTAGAAGTCCGCCATGACGAACCGGGTCCGGCCGGCCGCCCACCCGGCGAAGTCCTCTTTGGACAGGATGAACCCGGGCGTCGGCCGGATTTCCGTCACGACGCCTTCGTCGCGCAGCCGCCGGACGAAGGCGTCGGCCGCGTGCGACGTCGGCTCGTGCACCACGACCGGCCGCCCGAAGCGCCGCAGCCCGGTGCGGTAGTCGGGGGCGTCGATCATCGTGACGCGGTCGCCGAGGTCGGCGGCCAGCCGGTACAGCGCCGCCTGGACCAGGTGCAGCTTCTGCCGGTGGAACGGCTTGGCGGCGAAGGCCGCGGCCGACCGGATCAGCAGCACGTCGCGCCCACGGTGCTCGGGCGTGTCGTGGAAGTGAGGCCCGAGCTGGTCGGCGAACAGCCACAGCGCGGGCTCGTCTCGCATGCGCGAAACGCTAACCCGCTTCCGGCGGCTCCGCAGCGCGGCCCTGACCTCGGCGCGGGCCGCAGCGGACGTGATCGGCGCCTCCGGGCGGTCGACCACCACGGTCGCCGACGTCCTCACCGCACCGAATGCGCGCTGCTGTCGTTCCCGTCTCAGCCCGACGTGTCCCTCTTGTCGTCGTAGGAGGTCCAGCCGCCCTGGCCTTCGGCCGCCTCGACGTCGGCGTCGGCGGACGCCGCGTGGGTCATCGCCGCGACCGTGCGCTCGAGGCCCTGCTGGACCTCGTCCCCGTCGGCTTCGCGGACGCTGTGCAGCGTCACGGTGATCTCCGAGGACGCCGGGCCGTCCTCGCGGATGCGCAGTTCGCCGTGGTAGTCGTCGGGGCCCTCCGCGCCCCAGGTCAGAGACCGGGTCGCCGCGTCGGTGTGCAGCCACGCCTCGCCGGCGACGCGCTCGCCGTGCACCTCGGCCTCGACGTGGACGTTATCGCCGCCCTTGGGCTCGGCGACCTTCATCTCCGGGAAGTACCGGGGCAGGTTCTCCGGGTGGCTCAGGAACGCGAACAGCTCGTCCGCGGGGATGTCGGCGGTCACGCTGTGGCGGTACTCGGTCATCGTGGATCCTCCTCGGCGTCCGGTTCGCCCCCGGATACCCCTGATGCGGTGCATTAAAAGGCTCCGGGCGGGGAACTCCGGAGGCATGACGGCCACCGAACCCGAGGCCCGGGCGCCCCGCCGGGGCCCTGCTCCCGTGCAGGGCCTTGGCATGCTGATCGGCCTGCTGTTCCTCGTCCTCGCCGCGCTGGAGCTGATGGCCGGGGTCCCGGCCGGGGGCGGCCCGCGCGTGCTGTTCGGCGTGCTCGCCGTGTCCGGGGTGTGGACGCTGGTGCACCTGCTGACCGGCGCCACCGCGGTGTTCTGCACCCGTTCCTCGGGCTGGGCCGCGCGGTTCCTGGTCGCCGCCGGTGTCTGTTACGTCGTGGTCGGCTTCGCCGGGCTGCTCCCGCTGCCGTCCGTGATCACCGAAGCGCTGCCGCTCAACACCGCGGGCATCTGCCTCGATTTGGCGCTCGGCACGGCGATGCTCATCCTGGGAGCGGGCTGGCTCCGGCGGGGACCGGCCCGGCGACGCTGACGAGGCCGTCCCGCCGCGGGAACCGCACCAGCACCGCCGCGAGCAGCACCGCGAGTCCGAAAATGACATAGCCGTTGCCGGTCAGCTGCTGGACGAAGTTCCAGTGCCGTTCCACTTCCCCGCCCCGCGGCCACCACCACTGCGGTCCCGCGACGAAGAGCACCGCGCCGGTGCCGGCCAGCATCGCGAACCCGCGCCGCCGCGTCCGGCGCGCCAGCTCCGCCCAGCCGAGCAGGACGACCACGGCCCACACCCAGTGGTGGGTCCAGGAGATCGGCGAAACCAGGAGCCCGCCGATCGCGTTGAGGCCCAGCGCGATGACCGGCTCCCCCGCGGCCAGCGCGCGCCGCACGCCCCACGCCGTCAGCACGAGCACCACCGCCACCAGGGGCAGCCACCACGCCGTCCGCGCCTCCGGCGGCACACCGGCCCTGGCCAGCAGCCCGAGCAGCGACTGGTCGCCGGCGTAGGTCGGCTCGCCGACGCGGCCGGTGTCCCACAGCGCGCCCGTCCAGTACCGCACCGAGTCGGCGCCGGCGAGCAGGAAGCCCAGCGCCGTCGCGGCCACGAACGTCACCACGGCGGTCACCGCGGCCCGGGTGTCGCGGCGGAGCAGGAAGTACAGCAGGAACACCGCTGGGGTCAGCTTGACCGCGGCCGCGAGGCCGATCAGCAGGCCGCGCGGCAGGCGGGGGTGGTCCACCAGGACGTCCAGCACGACCAGCGCGAGCAGCAGCAGGTCGATCTGCCCGGCGTACAGCGTGCGCAGCACGGGCTCCAGCACCTCGGCGGCCAGCAGCAGCGTGGCCACCCGCCGCCAGTCGCAACGCGCGCCGAGGGCCCGCAGCACGGTCACCAGGACCACCGTCAGCACGCCCAGCGTCAGCAGGGTGAGGGCGAGGCAGGCCGCCCAGTACGGCAGGACGGCCAGCGGGGCCAGCACGATCGCCGCGAACGGCGGGTAGGTGAAGAGCAGGAACTGGCCGTCACCGGTCGGCGGCAGGGTGCCGTACAGCGCCTGTCCGTGCAGCAGCGCCGTCGAACCGAGCCGGTAGACGTCGAGGTCGACCCGGTAGGCCGGGAACCGCCACCGGCCGCCGTTGTACGACACGAGCAGCGCGACCAGCACCACCAGCTGCGTGCCGAGCAGCACGTACTTGGTCCCCGGCCTGGCCCGCACCCCTGCTCCCCCTCCGGTCATCCTGGCATTCTGTCGGGTCCCGGCCCGGGCACCATCCGGGAAACCCCCGAACCGACCCCGGGAAAACCGGTTGCCGTCCGTGCCACCCTGGGCGCATGGGGACACCGCAGGGCTTCGCCTACCGCGACGAGCACGGCACCGTGACGATCACCCACCACGGCCGTCCGGCGGGGACGCTGCGCGGGGCGGTCGCCGCCCGGTTCCTGGCCGCGGTGGGGCGGGGTGACGACCAGCAGCTGCTGATGGCCCGGGTGACGGGCAACTACAAGCACGGCAACGAACGCCGGGCGCGGCAGCACCCCCGCAACCGCTGACCCCGCGGCCGTTCGGCGCCGCCCGCCGCCGTCCGCCGCGGGGATCTTGAGGCCGGTGGCGGCGGTTGGGCATGCTGGCGGCGTGACCTACGACGTTCAGACGATCCGAGCGCACTTCCCCGCCCTCGGCGACGGCGCCGCCCACTTCGACGGACCCGGCGGCTCGCAGGTCCCCGGCGTCGTCGGGGAAGCCGTGGCCGGCACGCTGTGCGCGGCGATCGCCAACCGCGGTGTCGTCACCGCGGCCGAGCGCCGGGCGAGCGAGGTCGTCGCCGAAGCCCGGCTCGCCGTCGCCGACCTGCTCGCCGCCGACCCGGCGGGCGTCGTCTTCGGCCGCAGCATGACCCAGCTGACGTACGACTTCTCCCGGACGCTGTCCCAGAAGTGGGGTCCCGGCGACGAAGTCGTGGTGACCCGCCTCGACCACGACGCCAACATCCGCCCGTGGGTCCAGGCCGCCGCGGCGGCCGGTGCCACCGTGCGCTGGGCGGACTTCGACCCGGGCACCGGGGAGCTCGCGCCGATCGGCGGGCTGCTGTCGGACCGGACGCGGCTGGTCGCGGTGACGGCGGCGTCGAACCTGCTCGGCACCCGCCCGGACATCCCGGCGATCGCGGCGGAAGTGCACCGGGCGGGCGCGCTGCTGTACGTCGACGGCGTCCACCTGACCCCGCACGCGCTGGTGGACATCACGGCGCTCGGGGCCGATTTCTACGCGTGCTCGCCGTACAAGTTCCTCGGGCCGCACCTCGGCGTGGTCGCGGCGGCGCCGGCGTTGCTCGAGACACTGCACCCGGACAAGCTGCTGCCGTCGACGAACGCGGTGCCGGAGCGGTTCGAGCTGGGCACGCTGCCCTACGAGCTGCTCGCGGGGACGACCGCGGCGATCGGCTTCCTCGCCGGGCTGGTCCCGGCGACGGGCTCGCGCCGGTCGCGGCTGGCGGAATCGATGGCGGCGTTGGAGGCGCACGAGAACGCGTTGCTGGCCCGGCTCGACGCCGGGCTGGCCGCGCTTCCCGGGGTGACCCGGTACGGGGCGCCGGAGCGGCACCGCACGCCGACGGTGTTGTTCTCGGTGGCCGGGGCCGCGTCGCAGGCGGTGTACGAGCACCTCGGCGCGCAGGGGGTGAACGCTCCGGCGGGGAGTTTCTACGCGATCGAATGTTCGCGGCACCTGGGCCTGGGTGACGCGGGAGCGGTCCGGGCGGGCATCGCGCCGTACACGACCGAGGACGACGTGGACCGGCTGCTGGCCGGGGTGGCGTCGCTCCCGCGGGACTGAGCGCCGATCGCTCGGTCCCGGCCGTGCTCGGAGGGCCTGCCCCGCGCGCTGCCGGGCGGGTGGCGAGCCGGAATCCGCTTCCGGCCCGCCACCCGTGCCTCACGGCGCCGGCGCGAACCCCGCCGGGCGGGCGGTGAACGTGCCACGGCCCTGCGTGCGGCTCCGCAACCGGTTCGAGTAGCCGAACAGTTCGGCCACCGGCACCGTCGCCGTCACCACTGCCGAACCCCGCCGGACCGCCGAGCCGGCCACCCGGCCCCGGCGGGCCGCGAGGTCGCCGAGCACGCCGCCGACCGCGTCGGGCGGGACCGTCACCGCCACCTCGGCCACCGGCTCGAGCAGGCGCATCACGCACGCGCGCAGCGCTTCCCGCAGCCCGCGCCGGCCCGCGGTGCGGAACGCCAGGTCCGACGAATCGTTCGGGTGCGTCGCCCCGTCGGTCAGCGTCACCCGCAGGCCCGTCACCGGGTGCCCGCCCAGCGGTCCCTCGGCCAGCGCGTCCCGGCAGCCGGCCTCGACCGCCCGGACGTACTCACGCGGCACCCGGCCGCCGACGACCGCCGAGGCGAACTCGAAGCCCTCGTCCGCCGGAGCGACGTCCAGGACCACGTGGGCGAACTGGCCCGCCCCACCGTCCTGCTTGACGTGGCGGTACACCAGTCCCGTCACGCCGACGGCCACCGTCTCCCGGTGGGCCACCGAAGGACGGCCCACCGCGACCTGCAGGCCGCGTTCGCGCCGCAGCTTCTCCACCGCGACCTCCAGGTGCAGCTCGCCCATCCCGGCCAGCACCGTCTGCCCGGTCTCCGGATCGACGCGCACGACCAGCGAGGGGTCCTCCTCGGCCAGCCAGGCCAGCGCCGAGGTCAGCCGGTCGCCGTCGCGCCGGGCCTCGACCGCCACCGACACCACCGGGTCCGCCACCACCGGCGGCTCCAGCAGCAGCGGGTCGCCGGGCGCGCAGAGGGTGGCGCCGACGCGCGCGGCCTTCGGCCCGGCCACCGCGACGATGTCGCCGGCCACCGCGCTGTCCACTTCGGACTGCCGGTCGGCCTGCACGCGCAGGACGCGGGCGATGCGCTCGGTGCGTCCCGCGACCGTCACCTGGTCTCCCTTCCGCAGCGTTCCCGAGTACACCCGCAGGTACGTCAGCCGGCCCGTGGCCGTCGAGACGACCTTGAACACCAGCGCGGCCGGCGGCGCCGCCGGGTCGGCGGGCCGGTCGGGCCGCACCGGCGGGACGTCGGCCGGCGACGGCAGGTACGCGACGACGGCGTCGAGCAGCGGCTCGATTCCGCGGTCGCGGTAGGCCGCGCCGCACAGCACGACGAGCCCGTCGCCGCTGAGGGTCAGCTCTCGCAGTGCCTTCTCCAGGGTCTCCGCCGAGATCGTGCCGGTGGCGCAGAACTCGTCGAGGGCCACCGGGTGCAGCTCGGCGACGGCCTCCTCCAGCACCCGGCGCCTTCGGCGGGCCTCGGCGGCGAGGTCGTCCGGCACGTCCCGCAGGCGCAGCAGGTCGACGACGCCGGTGAAGCCGTCCTCGCGCCCGATCGGCAGCTGCACGACCAGCGGCGCCGGGTGCAGCCGCGCCCGGATCGAGGCGACCGCCGCATCGAGGTCGGCGCCCGCGCGGTCGAGCTTGTTGACGAACGCGATCCGCGGCACGCCGTGCCGGTCGGCCTGCCGCCACACGGTTTCGCTCTGCGGCTCGACCCCGGCGACGGCGTCGAACACGACGACGGCGCCGTCGAGCACCCGCAGCGAGCGCTCGACCTCGGCGGTGAAGTCGACGTGGCCGGGCGTGTCGATGAGGGTGAGCCGGTGGCCGGCCCAGGTGCAGCTGACGGCCGCGGCGAAGATCGTGATGCCACGGTCGCGTTCCTGCGGGTCGAAGTCGGTGACGGTGGTGCCGTCGTGGACCTCGCCGGTCTTGTGGGTGGCACCGGTGCGGTGGAGGATCCGTTCGGTGAGGGTGGTCTTGCCCGCGTCGACGTGGGCGAGGACGCCCAGGTTGCGGACGGTGGTCAGGGGTCGGATGCGCACAGCCGTGTCCTTTGTGGACGAAGTGGTGGGGGCAGCGCGATTTCCCCGCGACGGGTCTTCAGCGGCGCGTCACGGAATCCGGTGCGAGCCGCGCGGCAGGCACCGGGGACGCGAAGACACCAGGATCACCTCGGACCGCGACCGGGAAGCAACGGCGTGACGCACAGCCGGCTCCCTTCGTTCGACGCGGCAGGCAAGTTACCGGAGAAGGTTAGCGACCCCCGGCTCCGCGGCCAACGCAATTTCCGTGTGCGCGAAGGGGCATGACCCGTGATTGAGCGGGAATCACCCGTGATTGGAGGGGCATCACGCGTGTCTGGCGAGACATTTCGCTGATGCCCCTCCGGACACGCGTATGTCCCCTCCGGACACGCGTGATACCCCTTCTGCACGGTGTCAGGAGGGTGGCGGGGCCACCACGCGGAGCTGGAGCATGGCCGCGAACCGCGCTTCCGGGTCCGTCAGGTCGAAGCCGCCGACTTCGGTGAGGCGGCGCAGGCGGTAGCGGAAGGTGTTCGCGTGGACGTGGACCGCCGCGGAGGCCGCGTTCACGTCGCCGAACGCGTCCAGCCAGGCCCGGAGCGTCTCCACCAGGTGGGCGTGGTGCTGCGCGTCGTAGTCGAGGAGGCGGGCCACCGCGCCGGTCGGGCGGTCGCCGCGCGCCGCCACGAGGTCCTGCAGCTCCAGGAGCAGGGCCTCGACGTGCACGTCCGCCAGCAGCGCGACCCGGCGGCCGGCGCCGCTGCCCGACCTGAGCACGCGCAACGCCCGGTCCGCGCTGCCGCGGGCTTCCGGCAGCTCGGCCGCGCTGCGCGCCACCGGGCCGATGCCCACCACCGCCCGGACGCGGTCGCCGACGCGGTCCAGGAAGTCCTTGGCGATCCGCAGGGCGCGCCGCTCGGCGTCGGTGTCGCGGGTCACTGGGACCAGCCCGTACGCCGTGTCGCCGACGAGCGCGGCGGCGCACCGCGGGTGGACCGCGCTCAGGTGCATCGCCAGCCCGTCGCTGAGACGCTGCCGATCGGCGGCGAGCTCGGCGTCGGCGGCGCCGGCGCCCGGCACCGCGAGCGCCAGCACGACGACCGGCTGGTCGGCCAGGCCGAGCCGGCTCAGCGCCTCGCGGGCGCCGGCCCCGCCTTCCAGGGCCGTGCTCAGCAGGTCCGCGCGCAGCCGCCGTTCGACGTCGGCGCCCGCCCGGACGCGCAGCAGGTGCAGGGCCACCACGCGGGCGGCGTCGCGCAGGGCCTGCGTCCGGTCGGGGGTCAGCGGTTCGCGCACCGCGGCCCAGATCGAGCCGAGAACTTCGTCGCCGGCCCGGACCGCGACCGCCACCCGCGGGACCGAGATGCCTTCCGGGTTGTCCGGCGCCAGGTGCACGTACACCGGCTCGTCGCTGCGGTAGAGGTCACGGAACACGCCGCGCTCGGCGAGCATGCGGGCGAACCGCTCGGGCACCTGCCGGCCCAGGATGGTTTCGACGCGCGAGGGGTCGGCTTCGTCCTGCCGTCCGGAGAACGCCAGGACGCGGGAGCGCCGGTCCTCGATGGTGACGGGCGCGTCGATCAGCGCGGCGATCGCGTTGGCCGCGGCGAACAGGTCACCCGACGGCAGCCCGGCGAGCGTTTCCGGCTGGGCGTCGCCGACGTCGCCCTCGGCCAGCAGCGACCGCAGCATCGCGGCGAGCTGGGCCCAGGAGGCGCCCCGGGCGAGACCCAGCACGGCGACGCCGGTCTCCTCGACGGCGGCCGAGATCGCCTCGGTCACCGTGACCGGGGCGCGCAGCACGAGCCCGGCGGCGTCGTGGCGGGCCAGCGTCCGCAGCTGCCGCACGACCTCGTCCGGGTCGGCGAGGCCGACGCCCAGCACCAGGGCGTTCTGCGGCAGCGCGGGTTCGTCGAGCGGGTCGTGGATGGCGACGCCGCCGATGCCGCCGGGGCGGTCGCCGTCGCCGAGGACGAGGTCCAGGAGCGTGCCGCCCAGGTCGTCGAGGACACGGCCGAGGCCGGCGTGCGGGCGCAGGTTCACGGAAACGAGCACCTCCCGAAGCTAGGCGCGACGCTGTCAGCCTAGTTCGTCGCGCCGGACGAAATCAGCCCTCGATTCAGTCGCCCGCGACCAACTCCTCCCACCAGGGGATGAGCCGGAAGGACACGTCGCCGAGACCGCGGAAGAAGACGCGCCGGGATCCGGCCGCGAATTCGGGCTCGTGTTCGTGCGAGCTGTGCCGCCTGGTCTCCCAGACGTAGCGCGGGACACCGGCGGGCGCGTCCGGCTCCTGCTCCTCGTCGAACTGCTCGGTGACGAGCACGACGCGATCGGGCCGCGCGGCGACGGCGGCGCGGGATTCCGTGGAGTGCCACCGGATCAGCGCGTGCAGCGGCGACTCCCCCGGCTCGAGCGGGAACCGCCCGCCACCGGGGTGGACGATGTCGGCCTCGGCGCACCGCTGCGCCAGGGCGAGCCCGAAGACGATCCGGGTGTCGCTGCCCGGTTCGATCACGACGAGGGTGCGCCCGCGCAGCCGCGGAACGGCATCGAGGCTGTGCCGCGCCCCGGCGGCGAGCGCGGTCTCCCACCGGCGGCTGTCCACCCCGCGCCAGGCCGCGGCGAACCGCAGCGGCCCGAGCCCGGAGGCGCGCACTTCGGCGGGATCGGCGATCCGCGCGGCGACGGCCATGGCGGTCTCGAAGCCGATCCCGGCCTTGTCGAGCCGGCGCAGGTGGGCGAGGAGCGCGGACAGGGGAAGGTGCGGGATCAGGGGTTCCAGGCGGGCGAGGCCGCCGGGTTGGGCCAGCAGGTCGGCCAGGGGCAGGGCCGCGAGGACGGTTTCGGCTTCGGCGGCGCGCCGGAGCTGGGCGAGCCGCTGCCCGGGTGGCGGGTCGCCGGTGCCCGTGCGGAGGTCGGCGATGAGCTGCAGTGGCCCGGTGATCGGCTGATGCCCGGCCGCCGGCTCGGCGGGCGGCGGTCCCGCGTCGTCGCCTCTCCCATGCGGGTCCGCCGCGCCGGACAGGCCGGCCCAGCTCCGCACCAACGGCAACGTCGCCGGAATCGTCCGGACCTTCCCGTGCCGCCGGGCCAACGCGTGCCGGAACAAATCTCCCTGCGCCCGATCTCGGGCTCGCGGGTGCACCAGCCTGATCACCTCGCCGAACCGCAGGGGCCGTGGGGTGCCGATCCCGCCGTGCCGCGGGAGGTCGGCGCGGACGAAACCCAGCTCGAAGTGGTGACCTCCGTCGTCGTACGCCGGCACAGCCGGCTCGTCGTACAGGCGCGTCACCGCGTCGGCCACCCCTCGCTTCACCGGCTTCGGCAACCCTCCGTACGCCACGGCCCAGTACGCCAGCAGGTGCCCCGGGTCGTCCGCCCGGCGCAGCACCGACCCGATCACCTGCCGGGACAGCCCGTGCCCGCCCCGCTCCAGCCGCCCGGCGACGAACGCCGCCGCCCCGACCAGCGCCGGGTAGCGCATCGGGGTCGCCACCCGGAGCCAGCGCAGGAAACCCGGCGCCCACGCCGGATCCGCCGCCCGCAGCAGCGACACGTACTTCTCCCGATCCGCCGGTGGCCACGCGAAGAACGCGTCCTGGTACGCCGCCCTGGCCAGGACCACCCGGTACAGCTCCTCGATGACCGCCCCTCCCCCACGTCGGGCCCGCGAACGAGGAGCACCGAGACCCGGACCGGCTCCGGGCTGGTCGTCGGCGGACGGTGAGGAGGTGCACCCGGCACCCCTCCACTCGCTCCGGATCGCGACCCACAGCCACGCACCGGCACTCCTTGTTCGCAGGCCCCGCGAGCGTAGCGGCGGGGTCCGACAAAACCGCGGCTAGTTCAGCTTCGCCGCGACGTTGTACGCCTCCACCAGCAGTCTCGCGTTCGGCACCCGCCGACGGGGCTCGACGCGGACCGTGCGGCTCTCCCCCGGCAGCAGCCAGAAGTAGTTGTCGCCGTAGCGGGTCGGCAGCACGCGGTCGGTGCCGTTGCGCTCCCGCAGCGACAGCCGGATCATCGCCGCCACCGTGCGCCCGTCGTTGCGGATCGTCGCCGTGTACGCGTCGCCGTCGGGCCGCAGCGACGTCGTCAGGCGCGCGCCCGGGAGCTGGTTCAGCGCGCGCATCGCCGCGTCCGTCCGGTAGCGCCAGTACGTGTTCTCCGACAGCACCGTGCCGCGGCCGTCGGTCAACGTCAACCGGAGCAGGTGCAGGTCCGGCAGCCCGTCGGCGAACGGGACGGTGAACGCCGCCGCGGCCGAAACCGGGGCCACGTCGAGCTTCTGCTGCTGGACCGGCCCGAGCGAAGCACCGTCGAGACCGTACAGCCGCGCCGTGGCGGTCACGCCGGCCAGCGCGCCCGGCGTGTGGTTGACCACCCGCACCTGCCACGTCGTCAGGTCGGCCTGGACGTGCCGGGCCTCGCAGCCCTTGCGCGCGCCGTAATAACTGCCGTTGACGTCGAGGTCGTAGTCGTAGGTCTGCCAGACCGTGCTGTGCCACGCCGGGTGCGACATCCACAGCAGCACACCGGTGGCGTCGTTCCACAGCTTCGCGTTCCACGCCTCGAAGATCGCGCGCATGCTTTCGTAGTTGACGAACTGCGCCTTGCGGCAGAACTCCGCGAGGCTCGTCGACGGCGCCAGCCGCGCGTCGATCGCCGCCAGGTAGCTCTGCGGCGACTGGTTCCCGTTCGTGGACCAGTCGTGCAGGAACCACGGCGCGCCGATCGGCCAGCCCGGGTCGTCCGGCCCGACCAGGTTCCGCATGCTCTCGACGACCGACACCGTCGGCAGGCCGATCTCGCTCCAGAACCCGGCCTTGCCGCCGGTCGCCTCGCCGGTGAAGTACCGCTTCGGGTCCTGCCAGTAGTACGGGCCGTCGCCGGTGATCACGCCGCCCGCCGAATTGCCCTGGTAGAGCAGGTCGGTGTGCGAGTGGACGAGGTCGCGCAGCGCGTTGTCGATCACCGGCGGCGGGGTGCCCTCGTTGCAGCCGAACCAGACGGTCGCGCAGGCGTGGTGGCGGTAGCGCAGCACGGTGTCCTTCGCCTGCGCCAGGAAGATGTCGTGGTTGGCCGGGTCGGTCGACCAGCCGTCCCAGAACTCGTTCCACAGCAGGATGCCGTACTTGTCGCAGGCGTCGAACAGCTCCGGCCGGTACGACGACCCGACCCAGTTGCGGATCAGGGTGAAGTTCATGTCGCGGTGCATGGCGACGACGGCGTCGGCCCGTTCGGCGGGCATCCGGCGCAGCAGTTCGTCCCAGCCCCAGCTGCCGCCGCGGGCGAAGATCTTCACGCCGTTGACGAGAAAGGTCAGCGGCTTCGGGCGGTTGTCCACCGACGCGGCTTCGGTCCAGGTGTCGCCGTCCTGCGACACCTGGATCTCGAACGTCGCCGCGTACGCGGTTTCCCAGGTCAGCACGACCCGGTCGAACGCCGTCGCGGCGCCGAGGTCGACCTGAAGCCACTGGTTGTCGCTGTATTCCGACGTCCAGCGCGTGTTCGGGTCGCCGTCGAAGGCACGCTCGGGTGGGTTGCCGTCGGCCACCGACTGCGACGCCGACGGCTTGCCCTGGGCCAGGTCGGGGCCCGAGCCGTCCAGCACGGACATCGTCCAGAGCGAAAAACCCCAGTTGGTCGCCCGCTGGAGACCCTGCATCCGGACGAACCGCGCGTTCTGCGGCGCGAGCTCGACGGTCTGGGTCGCCCGGCTGTCCGAGATGACGATCGGCAGGTCGTAGGCGTACCCGATCTCGCGCAGGCCGATCTTGACCGTCCGGCGGTCGCTCGTAGCGGCACCGATCGCCGCGGTCAGGTTCAGGTCGTACCGGTACGGGTCGCCGTAGCCGTTGGGCCACCATAGCTTCGCGTTCTCGACCCGCTGCTTCGGGAACACGACGTCGGTGGCCTGCCCGGCCGGCACCGTGACCGTCGCCGCCAGGTTCACCGGGCCGAAGGCCGCGGTGACCTTGACGCGCTGGGCGGTCGCGGCGGCGTTGCGCACCGGGACGGTGAGCGTCACCTCGGCGGTGTTCGCGTCCGGCACTTTCGTGTCGACGCGGACGTCGCCGAGCACGGCGGCGCCGGTGGAGCGCAGGCGCACGTGGTCCCAGAGGCCGGCCGCGCGGTCGCGCACCGCGGGCATCCAGTCCCAGCCGGAGACGGCGAGGTAGGTCGGCGAGTTGTCGAACATCGTGCCGCCCGCGTCGACCCAGGAGCTGCCGTCGGACCCCTTGTCGCCGGGGCTGCCGGGCCGCGGCATCGGCGAGATCCGCACGGCCAGTACCTGCTCGCCGGTGCGCCACAGCGCCGCGGTGACGTCGTACGCGCCGCGGCCGAACGGGTGGCTCTGCGTGGCGATTTCGGTGCCGTTGAGCCAGATCGAGGCCTCGTGGTTGACGCCGTCGAACTCGAGCCAGACGTGCCGGCCGGGCGAGGTGTCGAGGCCGCGCGGGAGGGCGAAGCGGCGCCGGTACCACCACGCGTGGCGCGAAATCGCTTCCGGGACGTGCAGGTTGTTCATCCCGGACACCGGGTCGGGCAGCTGCCCCTGCTCGACGAGCGAGGCCAGCACGGTGCCGGGCACGGTCGCCGGGAGCCAGCCACGGGTGTCCACCGCGGAAGCCGAGAGGGCCCGGCCGTCGCCGGTGGGCGCCCAGTCGTCCATGGTGAGCACCCAGCCGGATTCGAGCGGCACGGTGCCGTCGGCCGCCACCGCGAGCGCGGGCGGGTCGTCGTCCGGGCGCACCGGGAAGCTCGTCCAGCCGCGGACCGCCGGCCGGGCTCCGCGGCTGGTGCCGAAGACCTGGAAACCGTTGAGGCCCAGGGGATTCGCCGTCGAACGCCGGCTCGCGGTGAAGCGGACCCAGCGCGCGGTGACGGCCAGCGGGATGGTGACCACACCGCCGGTGCCCGCGTCGGTGTGGTGCACGGTGCGCCAGGCCTTGCCGTCGCCGGAGACGTCGAGGTCGAACGCCGTCGCGTAGCTGGACTGGATTTCGAAGCCGCTGGTGCGGGAGCGCGAGGCGCCGGCGTCGAAGGCCGGGTCGCCGGGCCGGGCCTCGAAGGTGAGGACCACGGACTCGATAGCGCACGAAGCCTGCAGGTCGACGACGATCCACTGGCCGTCGCCCGGTGCGGCACGCCAGCCGGAGCCGCGGACGCCGACCTGCGCGAGCCCGTCGACGGCGAACTCGGCCGGGGTGGCGGCGTAGCCGGTCGAGGAGACCTGGACCGGCCGGAACAGGGCGAGGTCGCTCCCGCGGCTCTCCGGCGCGGCCGGCTCGGCCGACGCGACCCCGGGCAGGACGGCCGCGAGGCCGAACCCGGCCAGCAGGCCGGTCCCCGCGGTCAGGACGTGCCGGCGGGACATCCCGGCCACCTCCGCGCGCTTGTTCTCCTCCGCCATGCGGGCTCCGTTCTTCGGGCGGCAACCGGGGACCTGGCGGGGTGTGGCGCCGTGGGGCTGACAACGTTGCCAGGAAGCTTCCGCCGCGGCTGTCGACACCGTCAAGAAGACAAGGAGGACAAGAATCCGGGGGATGACATCGATGTCTTCACCCGGCCTCGGCGAGCGGCACGAGGTAAGCTTGCAACGAAGTTGAAGCGATTTACGGAGGCTCGAGTGGTCCAGGTCGAACGCACGGTCACGGTGGGCGCGCCGATCGGCGCGGTGGCGGAGTACCTGGCCGACTTCGCGCACACGGAGGACTGGGACCCGGGCACGGTTTCGTGCACCCGCACCGATCCGGGCCCGATCGAGGTCGGTGCGCGGTGGCACAACGTGTCGGAGTTCCGCGGCCGGAAGACGGAGCTGGACTACCGGCTGACCCGTCGCGAAGCAGGCCGGGTGACGTTCGTCGGCGAGAACAAGACGGCCACCTCGACCGACGACTTCACGCTCTCGGCGGGCCCGGACGGCACGCGGGTCCGGTACCGGGCGACGATCGTGTTCCACGGCTTGGCCAAGCTCGCGAGCCCGCTGCTGAAGCGCGAGTTCGAGCGGCTCGGCGACGAGGTGGTGCCGGAACTGCGCCGGGTACTGGGCGCGTTGACCTGACCGGCGCCGGGCCTCAGTCCTCCGCGTGCTCCACCGCGAGCTCCACGGCCGAGGCCAGGTCGTTCACCCACCGGAAGCCGCGATCGCCCAGGTGGGCCCAGCCCGGCCCGGCCGTGCCCACTTCGCACCCGGACGTGCGGAGCCGGGCCGCCAGGAGGTCGTCCGCCGTCGTCGGGGCCATCGACCACAGCATCACCAGCACCGGGTCCAGGCGGGCCGCCAGGTCCGCGACCGTTTCCGCCGGGACCAGCTGCCCCAGGTACGCCACCGGCACCGCCGCCTCGGCCAGCACCGCCCGCAGCGCCTCGACCGGCAGCGAGTGCCGTTCCGCGGGGCAGCACGCCAGCAGCACCGGGCGGCCCGGCACCGCCGCCGGGAACCGGCGGCTGAAGCGCTCGAACGCCAGGGAGATCTCCGAGGTCAGCGCCCATTCCGAGGCGAAACACGCGTCGCCGCGCTGCCAGCGGTCGCCCAGGCCGCGCAGGACCGGGGCCAGCACCTCCGTCCAGGTCGCGGCCGGGCCCAGGGTGCCGAGCGTTTCGTCCAGCAACCCCGCCACCGAGGCGTACCGGAGCTCGTCCGCGGCGTCCGTGAGCTCGCGCGCGCGGCGGGACGCCGGCACCTCGAGCCCGGCCGGCGCGCGGCCGAACGCCGCTTCCGCCGCCTCCCGGACCGGCATCCCCCGCCCGACCAGCCGTTGCATGTGCTGCAGGCGGCGGACGTCCGCGTCGGAATAGCGGCGGTGCCGCCCGGCACCGGCGGGCGGGCCGATCCCGTAGCGCGCGCTCCAGCTGCGCAGCGTCACCGGCGAGACCCCGAGCAGCTCGGCCACTTTGCCGGGCGCCCAGGCCCCGGCGATGGGAAGCGCGTCGTCGTCGGGTTCCACCGTGCCCCTTCGCCTCGCGGACCGTGAACTGCCGAAGTTTAGCGACGTCCGCGCCGGCCGGACGGCGAAGACACGCAGGCCCCGGCGGGGCTCCCCCAGCGCCGCACCCGCTTCGCAACGCTTCTGCATCGCGGCCCGCGCCGCGGCCACCGCCCGGCGAATGATCTTGCGCCGCCGCGGGTACCTGCACTGCACTCTGGGAGGAACGAACCGATGATCGACCACCACCCCGCGTCCGCCCTCGCCAGCACGACCGAGGCCGGCGTCGTGACCGTCCACTGCGCGGGCGAACTGGACCTGGCGAACGCGCACGAACTGCGGAAGGCCCTGCTGGATCCCCTCCACGACGGCGCCCGCGGCGTCGTCGTGGACCTGACCGAGACGACCTTCTGTGACTCGACCGTCTTCAGCGTGCTGGTCGAAGCCTACCGGGTCGCCACCACGCGGAACGTGCCCTATGCCATCGCGGCCGGCCGCGGCGCGGTCGTCCGCCCGCTGCGGATCCTCGGCTTGGACCGGCAGCTGCCCCTGCACACCGGGCCCGGCACGGCCCGGGCGGCCGTCGCGGGTGGGTGTTGATCACCCCGTCGGCCCTGGTCCGGGGCCTCCGCGTTCGCTAGCTTGACGGTGATCGCAGTTTTCTGCGCCATCGCCGGGCGGCGCCGCGGGGAGCCGCCCGCCCGGCCGTTCCAGGGGGACCCACCGTGTCCAGAACACCCCTGCGCGGGGTGAGACGGCTCTTCGCCGTGCTCGCCACCGTGCTCGCCACCGGCGCGCTCACCGTGCCGGCCGCCCACGCCGACAACCCTTCGCTGCTCATCACGGCGTCCGTCGGCGCCGAGCCCCGGCTGGTCGGCAAGCCCTTCCCGATCACGCTGACGCTCACCAACCCGACCGACCAGCCGCTGACGAAGGTCACGGTGTGGGACGAGCACCTCTCCGGCTCGTGGATCTCGATCCAGGACTGGGCGGGCCTCGGCGGCAGCCCGCAGGCCGGCGTGCCGCTCGACGCGGGCGCCACCCGGACGTTCACGATCACCGCCATCGTCTACAACTGGAACTCCGACGTCCCGCACGAGCGGTTCCGCGGTGACTGGGCCCAGGGCGGCGACCTGGTCATCCCGTTGATCGACCCGACGACGACCCACGGGCCGGCCTCCGGTGTCGTCTACGGCGACCGCAACGAGAACGGCGCCCTCGACCCGGGCGAAGCGCTGCCCGGGGCCGTCGCCTACCTGTTCGGCACGGGTTCCGGCAACCAGATCGAGGCGACCACCGACGCGGACGGGCGGTTCACCTTCACCGGCGTGCCGGCCCAGCGCTACGGGATCTCCACCCGGAACCTGCCGGACGGCTGGACGTACGAGGGCGGCCCCCAGGAGTACCTCGACGTCGACGGCAGCGACCCCGGACCCGCGGTGCGGCTGCGCGCGCTCCGGCCGTTCTCCGAGAAGGTGCACGCGACCGGCTCGTTCGACCGCGGCACGTACCAGGTGGGCGACCCCGTCCAGGTCACGTTCACGCTGACCAACGTCAGTGCCGGCGACGTCCACGGGATCACCGGGGGTTGTGACCGCTTCGGGTCCGCCGACCACCTGCTCGGCTGGACCGGCTGGACCGACATCGTCGCCCCGGGCACGTTCGACCTGGCCGCGGGCGAAACGCGGACGGTCACCGAAACCGGCACCGTCCCCGAGGCCGCCACCTCCTACGGCTCGTTCTACCTCGCCTGCGACTTCGGGCCCGCCTCCGGCCCGGGCGGCGGGGCGCCGAGGGTCGACCTCTTCGCCCACGTCCCGGCTCCGCCGGGCAACACCGCGGGCGTGATCTACCACGACGACAACGGCAACTACACCGTCGACGCGGGCGAGCCGATCGCCGGGACGACGGTCGAGCTGGTCGACCGGGTCGACGGTTCGGTCACCGCCACCACGGTGTCGGACGCGCAGGGCCACGTGGCGTTCACGAGCGTTCCGGCCGGCCCGTACAGCGTGCGCGTCGACGGCTGGCGCCCGGCGGAGGACGCCGCCGACGTCGACGTCGGCACCTGCTGGTACTGCGGTCAGGACTGGGCCCTCCCCTACCGCCGCTGACCCCGCCGGAGCGGACCGGACCGCGCGGGCGGTCCGGTCCGCTCTCCGGCGGTCCCGGTCCCCCCGGGCGGCGCGATCACCCGGGCAGTGACGGAAAACTCGCGGAATTCCCCGGTCCGCCAGACTGCGCCACGGGCCCGTCAGGCCCTAGGGTTCGCATCATGAAGGTCGGCCTGCTCACCCGCGAATACCCGCCGGAGGTCTACGGCGGTGCCGGGGTCCACGTGGAGTTCCTCGCCCGGGAGTTGCGACCGCTGGTCGACCTCGACGTGCACTGCTGGGGCGCGGACCGCGCCGACGCCACCGGGCACACGGATCCGCACGGCTACCGGCAGCCCGCGTTCACGACCATGGACATCGCCGTCTCCATGGCGAACGCCCTCGAAGGCCACGACCTCGCGCACAGCCACACCTGGTACGCGAACCTCGCCGGGCACCTGGCGAAGCTGACCCACGGCATCCCGCACGTCGTCACCGCGCACTCGCTCGAGCCGCTGCGGCCGTGGAAGGCCGAGCAGCTCGGCGGCGGCTACCGCGTCTCGTCGTGGATCGAGCGCGAAGCCTACGAAGCCGCCGACGCGATCGTCGCCGTCAGCGGCGGGATGCGCCGGGACGTGCTCGCCGCCTACCCCGCGGTGCCGCCCGAGCGCGTGCACGTGATCCACAACGGCATCGACACCACGCTCTACCGGCCCGACCCGGGCACCGAGGCACTGGCGAAGCACGGCATCGACCCGGACCGGCCGTACGTGCTGTTCGTCGGCCGGATCACCCGGCAGAAGGGCGTCCCGCACCTCGTCCGGGCCGGCGCTTCGCTCGACCCCGGCACCCAGCTGGTGCTGTGCGCCGGCGGCGCCGACACCCCCGAGCTGGACGCCGAGTTCCGCGGACTGGTCGCCGAGCTGGAGAAGACCCGCACCGGCGTCCGCTGGATCCCGGAGATGCTGCCGCGCGACGAGGTCGTGCAGCTGCTGACCCACGCCGCGGTGTTCGCCTGCCCGTCGGTCTACGAGCCGCTCGGGATCGTGAACCTCGAGGCGATGGCGTGCGGCACGCCGGTGGTGGCCAGCGATGTCGGCGGCATCCCCGAGGTCGTCGACGACGGCCGGACCGGGCTGCTGGTGCACTACGACGAACAGGACCCGCAGGGGTTCGAGGCGGCCCTGGCCGCCGCGCTGAACGAGGTGGTGGGCTCGCCGGAGCGGGCCGCCGCGATGGGCACCGCCGGCCGCGAGCGCGCGGTCGGCGAGTTCGGCTGGAAGGCGATCGCCGAGCGGACGGTCGCCCTCTACGAGGCGTGCGGGAGGTCGCTGTGAACAGCGAATGCCATGTCCTGGGCATCGTGCTCGCGGGCGGGGAGGGCAAGCGCCTGATGCCGCTCACGGCGGACCGGGCGAAGCCGGCGGTGCCGTTCGGCGGCACGCACCGGCTGATCGACTTCGTGCTCTCCAACCTCGTGCACGGCGGCATCCGGCGGCTGTGCGTGCTGACGCAGTACAAGTCCCACTCGCTCGACCGGCACATCTCGACGACCTGGCGGCTGTCGTCGCTGACCGGCGAGTACGTCACGCCGGTGCCCGCGCAGCAGCGGCTGGGCCCGCGCTGGTACCAGGGCAGCGCCGACGCGATCCACCAGAGCCTCAACCTCGTCCACGACGAGAACCCCGAGTACATCGCGGTGTTCGGCGCGGACAACATCTACCGGATGGACCCGCGGCAGATGCTGGAGGCGCACATCGCCTCGGGCGCGGGCGTCACCGTGGCCGGCATCCGGGTCCCGCGGCAGGAGGCGAGCTCGTTCGGCGTCATCCGGACCACCGACGGGCTGCTGATCGACGCCTTCATGGAGAAGCCGGCCGACCCGCCGGGCCTGCCGGACTCGCCCGACGAGGCGTACGTCTCCATGGGCAACTACATCTTCACGACGAAGGTGATGCTGGAGGCCCTGTACGCCGACGCCGAAAACGCGGCGTCGCACCACGACATGGGCCGGGACATCATCCCGGCGCTGGTCAAATCGGGCGAAGCCGCCGTCTACGACTTCAACACGAATGTGGTGCCCGGCGAAACCGAACGCGACCACGGTTACTGGCGCGACGTCGGAACCATCGACAGCTACTACGAGGCGCACGTCGACCTCATTTCGACGCACCCGATCTTCAACCTCTACAACCGGCGGTGGCCGATCCTCGCCCACCCCGGCCAGCGGGCCGCGGCGAAGTTCGTCGAGGGCGGCTCGGCGAACCAGTCGATCGTGAGCAACGGCTGCATCATCTCCGGCGCCCAGGTCGTCGACTCGGTGCTCTCCCCCGACGTCATCGTCGAGCAGGGTGCGGTCGTGCAGGGCTCGGTGCTGCTCGACGGCGCCCGCGTCGGCCGCGGCGCGGTGGTGCGGCGGGCGATCCTGGACAAGAACGTCGTGGTGCCCGCGGGCGCGCACATCGGTGTCGACCTGGCCCGCGACCGCGGCCACTACCACGTCAGCGAGGGTGGCATCGTGGTGCTGGGCAAGGGGGAACGCGCGATCTGAGCCGCCTCAGGCGCGGGTGGCCGCCGAGATCCGCTCGACGACCTGCCGGGGGCCGATCCCCCAGCGCTCGGCGAGCTCGGAGATCGGCGCCCCCGCCGCGTACTCGGCGGCGATCATGCTGTCGACGACGCCGGCCACGGGTGCCCGGGCACCGGGGGTGCTCCACGTCCGTCGCGGACGTCGACCGAGGTGCTGCACGTCAGTGGTCCGCTCACCGCCCGGCTTTGTCGGGCTCACGCGGCGGATTCGGATTGTTCGCCTTCGCGCGCGCCGCGTTGAACACGGCGTCGAAGATCGGCGTCGGCTCACCGTCGTCGCGCTTCGGCCGTTCGTCCCCCGAAGTACCCTTTTCCTCTCCCACGCGCCCAGTTTCTGCGACGGCCGCCGATTCCGCTGACGCGAGCACCGAAAATCGCCCGGCCGGGGGATCCTGTTTTCGCGGTTTCCCGACGTCGAAAAACGATTTCCCGGCGCGCATTTCCGCGGACGGCGGGAATATCCCGGCCGGTCCGCGGATTGCACCGGGCATGAAGGCAGTCGTCTACCGCCGCCACGGCGGACCCGAGGTGCTGGAGCTGTCGGAGCGGGCCGTCGCGGACCCGGGACCGGGCGAGGTGCGGGTCCGCGTCGTGGTCTCCGCGGTCAATCCCACGGACTGGAAGGCCCGCAGCGGCCTGCGCGCGGAACCCGGGGCCGAAGTCCCGGAAACGGTCCCCAACCAGGACGGCGCGGGCGTGGTCGACGCGGTCGGCCCGGACGTCACCGGCTTCGCGCCCGGCGATCGCGTGTGGCTGATCATCGCCGGCGCGTACGGGCCCGCGTCCGGCACGGCACAGGAGTACACGGTGCTGCCGGCGTCGAAGCTGGTGCGCCTGCCCGACGGCGCCGGCTTCGACGAGGGCGCCGGGCTCGGCATCCCGGCGCTGACCGCGCACCGGGCGCTCACGGTCGCCGAGGACGGCCCGTCGCGGCTCGCCCCCGGCGCGCTGGCCGGGCGCACGGTGCTGGTCAGCGGCGGGGCGGGCGCGGTCGGCAACGCGGCGATCCAGCTCGCCCGCTGGGCCGGGGCGACGGTGATCGCGACGGTCAGCAGTGCCGGGAAGGAGGCGCTCGCCCGGGCGGCCGGCGCCGACCACGTGCTGCGCTACCCGGACCCCTCGCTGGGCACGCGAATCCGTTCGGTCGCCCCGGACGGGGTGGATCTGGTGGTGGAGGTCGCGATGGGGGTCAACGCGAAGCTGCACACGGAGGTGTTGCGCCCCCGAGGCACGGTCGCGACGTACGGCGACGACCGGGGCACCGGGACGGTGAGCCTCGACTTCGGGCCGAACCTGTGGCTGAACGCGCGGTACCAGTTCCTGGTCCTGTACACGGTGGGCGAGGACAAGCTGCGGGCCGGCGCGGAGGACATCACGGCGGCGATGGCCGACGGCGCGTTGCGGGTCGGCGAGGACCGCGGGGTGCCGATCCACCGGTTCCCCTTGGAGGAGACGGCGAAGGCCCACGCGGCTTCGGAGGACGGGATCACCGGGAAGGTGCTGATCGACGTCGGTCCGGCGGACTGAGCTCCAGCCGGGCTATGCGCCCCAAGGCGGCCTTGGGGTCTTGCGCCCCCAAGCCGCCTTCGGCGCGTTCCACGCCCGAAGGCGGCTTTCGGTGCGTCCTGCGCCCCAAGGCGGCCTTTGGCGCGTCCCACGCCCGAAGGCCACATCGGGCCGCTTGCGGGCTTGCTCCAGCCAACCCGTCCGCGCGACCCCGCCCGGCGTGAGCGGCTTTCCTGTCGCCGGACAGGAAAGCCGCTCAGGGCACCAGCTCAAGACAACGCGGCCTCCGTCAGCCCGATTTCCTCCTGCACCGCCCGGCCCGCCCGCAGATGGCGGTCCGCCTCCGCGTTCCGGCCCAGCGCCCCTTCGGCGGCCCCCAACCCCAGCAGCGCCCGCGCCTCTTGAGCGCGGTAGCCGATCCGGCGCGCCGTCGTCAGAGCCAGGCGGTGGGCCGAGGCCGCCGCGGCCGGGTCGCCCTGTGCCCGGGCCGCCGCGCCGAGGCTGTTCGCCGCCATCGTCAGCAGGAGCGGGTGGTTCAACCGGCCGAGGATCGCGCAGGCCCGCTCAGCGTGCGCGTGCGCCTCCGCGGGGGCGCCGTCCGCCAGCAGGACCTCCGCGAAGTCGATGCGGCTCCACGCCTCCCCGAAGCCGTAGCCGGCCTCGACCGCCGCCCGGACCGCTTTCGCCGCCGTCGCCCGGGCCTCCGGGAGGCGCCCGAGGCGGGCCAGCACCAGGCCCAGCTGGGCACTCGCCAGGATCGCGCCGCGCGAGTCGCCGAGTTCCTCGCGGATGGCACGGGCGCGCGCTGCCGACGTCAGCGCGTCCTCGTACCGGCCGAGCACCTCCTGGGCGTTGCTGAGGTTGCCCCAGGCCACGCACGCCACCGCGTGGCTGCCCGTTTCCCCGGCCAGCGCGAGCGCCTGCCGGTAGAGGCCGTCCGCGTCCACGTACCGGCCGAGCATGCCGTGCACCGCGCCCATCCGGGCGAGCGCCGCCGCCTCGGCCGCGCGGTCGCCCGACTCGCGGACCAGCCGGAGCCGCTCCGCCGTGGTTTCGACCGCCTCGGCCAGCCGCCCGGTCTCCCAGTGCGCCGTCGTGAGGTTCGCCAGGCCGAGCTGCCGGGCGTGCGGGTCGCCCAGCCGGTCCGCGGCCGCCACGCCCGCGCGGGCCAGCGCCGTCAGCTCGTCGCGGTGCCCCTGCTCCCGCAGGGCGGCCACCGCGCGGTCGGCGATGCGCCAGGCGTGCTCGTCGTGACCTTCGAGCGCGGTGACGGCGACCAGGTTGGCGCGCTCGGCGGCGAAGGAGAATTCGCCGTCGCGGTAGTGGTCCAGGAGCCGGGTCAGCGCCGCGGCGGCCTCGGCCGGGTCCGCCACCGCCCGGGCGTGCTCGGCGATCAGGTCGTGGAACCCGTAGCGGTCCGGAGCCGGCTGCCGGAGCAGGTGGGCGTCGAGCAGGTCCTCGAGCAGCCGCTCGGCCTCCGTGACGTCCGTGCCGTAGAGCGCGGCCGCCGCCGCGGCCGCGAAGTCGCCACCCGGGTGACAGCCCAGCACCCGGAACATCCGCCGCCGAGACGGTGTGAGATCGCGGTAGGACAGCGCGAACGCCGCCGCGACGTCCCGGCCGCCCGCGCGCAGCTCCCCCAGCCGAAGCCGTTCCGAACCCAGCCGCGCCACCAGGTCGTCCACCGTCCACAGTGGACGTGCGTGCAGCCGGGCCGCGGCGATCCGCAGCGCCAGCGGCAGGTACCCGCACAGCCGGGCGACCGCCGCGCCGGGCCGTCCCCCGGCCGCCGCCGCGAACAGGGTCTCGGCTTCCGGCGGCGGCAGGACGTCGAGGGAGAGCGCGAGCGCGCCGTCCACCGCGGCGAGCCGCCGCCGGCCGGTCACCAGCACCCCGGCGCCGCCCGGCAGCAGCGGCACCACCTGGCTTGCCGAGCCGGCGTTGTCGAGCACGACGAGCAGCCGCCGCCCCGCCACCCGCGAGCGCCACAGCGCCGCACGCTCGTCGAGCCCGTCCGGCTGGCGGCTCGCCGGCACGCCGGTCTGCATCAACAGGGCGGAAAGCGCGGCTCCGGCCGGCAGCGGGTCGCGGCCCGGCGTGTGGCCGTGCAGGTCCACGAACAGCTGCCCGTCCGGGAAGTCCCCGGCGGCCCGGTGCGCGACCCGGACCGCGAAGGCGGTCTTCCCGACCCCGGCCATCCCGTCGACCACCACCGGCCGCCCGGAGCGCAGCGCCTCGAGGGCCGCGGCGACGCCGTCCGCGCGACCGGTGAAGTCCGGGACGTCGTAGGGCAGGAAACAGCGGCCGGGCGCGGGCTCGTCGTGTAGCAGCCGCTCGTAGGACGCCCGCAGCGACGCGCCCGGCGTGATCCCGAGTTCGTCGGCCAAGCGCCGCTTCGCGCGCTGGTAGACGTCGATGGCGTCGGCTTGGCGGCCCGCGCGGTGCAGCGCCCGCATGAGCAGCCCGACCAGGCCTTCCCGCAGCGGGTGCTCGGCGACCAGCGCGGTCAGCTCGGCGACGGTGTCACTGTCCCCGGCGTCTACCTCGGCGGCCAGGCACTGTTCCAGCACGGCCAGCCGGCGCTCCTCGAGGCGTTCGGCGTCCGGGCGCAGCGCGGCGCTGTCGACGCCGGCGAGCGCGGGGCCCCGCCAGCAGTCCAGGGCCGCCCGGTACTCGCCGCGGGCGGCCAGGTCCTCGAACGCGTCGAGGTCGAAGGTGCCGGGCCGCAGCGTGAAGCCGGGACCTTCGGCGGCGAGGACGTCTTCGCCGGCGCCGGCCGCGACGAGCGCGCGCCGCAGGGCCGTGGTGAGGTTGCGGACCTGCCGCACCGCCGTCGCCGGGGGTTCGCCGTCCCACACGACGTCGACCAGCCGGGACACCGGCACCACCCGCCCGGCGCCGAGCAGCAGCGCCGCCAGGATGCGTTCCTGGCGCGGCCCCGACGGCCCGATCGGCCGCCCGCCGCCGAGCACTCGCACCGGACCCAGGACGCGGAACTCCATCGCTCACCCCGTGGGCGAGGTTAGCGACCGGCGCGGCGGCGCCGGTGCGGAAGTGATGCAGCTGTGATGCACCGCCGCGGCAGGGTCGGGGCTCCGATCACGAGCCGGCGGAGGGAATGCAGATGCGCAAGTGGGGTTACGCGGCGTTGGGTACCGCGTTGGTGGCGGGCGTGCTCGGGACACCGGCCGCGGCGGCCGGCGACCCGGCCGGTGGCGGGCAGCAGCACTGCCGGCAGGCGTTCGACCACGCCGTCTGGGAGGACATGGACAGCTACAACAAGCGCGATGCCGCCCGCTACCGCGCGATCATCCACCGCGACATGGTGACGGTGGGCCGCCGGGGCAACCTCTACATCGGCTACGACGCGAACGTGAACCCGGTGCTGGAGCAGTTCAAGGTGCCCTACGAATATTCGATGCCGTGGACGGTGACGCACACCGTCGTCGAGGACTGCAAGATGGGCTTCGCGATCCTGGACGCCCACTACCTCGAGCCGTCGCACGGCATCGACCGCCACTACACCATCAGCCTGACGCTGGTGCGCGAACACGGCCGCTGGCAGGTCGTCAAGGACACCGTGACCGAGGTCGTGGCCTGACGCTCAGCCGAGCCCTCGCCGGAGCGCGTCCAGCTCGTCGGCGAACATCCGGCGGGAGATCCCGGCCGTCTCGACCAGGCTCGAACCGTGGAAGGTGCCCGGGTAGAGACGCAGGTCGACGGGCACGCCCGCGTGCGCGAGCCGCTGCGCGTAGGCGATCCCTTCGTCGCGGAGGGGGTCGAACTGGCACGTCGTCACGAAGGCGGGCGGCAACCCGGCCAGGTCGGTGGCGCGCGCCGGGGCGGCGTAGGGCGAGACGTCCGGGCCGCCCGGCTCCGCGCCGAGGTAGCTCGTCCAGCTGTGCACCGCGTTGGGCCGGTTCCAGATCGGCGTGTCGGTGTAGGCGCGCATCGACGGGGTGTCCAGGCGGTCGTCGAGTTCCGGGATGCCGAGGTACTGGAAGGACAGCTGCGGGCCGCCGCGGTCGCGGGCCAGCAGCGCCACCGCGGCCGCGAGGCCGCCACCGGCGCTTTCGCCGGCCACGCCGAGCCGGGCGGCGTCGATGCCGAGCTCGTCGGCCTTGGCCGCCACCCAGGTCAGGGCGGCGTAGCAGTCCTCGACCGGGGCGGGGAACGGGTGTTCGGGGGCGAGGCGGTAGTCGACCGAGACGATCACGATGCCGAGTTCGTCGACCAGGCGGAGGACGTGCGCGTCGAAGGTGTCGAGGTCGCCCATGACGAACCCGCCGCCGTGGATGTAGAGGAGGCCGGGAACCGCGGTGGCACGGTTCGCCGGGGCGTAGACGCGCACCGGGACATCGGGTGCGTCGGACGGACCGGGGACGGCGGTGTCCCGGACGTCGACGGGGTTCGTGGGTTCGTAGGCGGGCAGTACTTCGCTGAGCTGCGCCATCGACGCGCGCGCGGCCAGCAGGGATTCGTGGTCGGTGAGGGTCACGGCCGGGAGCATGTCCAGCCAGGGCACCAGCTCGGGATCGATCGCGTAGGTCATGCTCCGATGATCGGCGGTGAGCGGTGACCTGGGCCACCGCCACGCGGCGGGCGTTGCGGCCCTGACCCTCGCCACGCGGCGGGTATCGCGGCGCTGACGTCCGCTCCGCGGCGGGGTGACGTCCGCCCCGCGGCGGGGCACCTTTGCCGATTCGCGGGACTTGCCGGCAGGCTGGCCTTGCCGAGCCGGCCCTCGCCAACCGGCGACGCTTCAGCCGAGCCGATCCGCGCCATTCCGTGGCGAGCCTCGCCGAACTCAACCTCGCCAACAGGCGACACGCGTTCGCCGAGCCGATCCGCGCCACCCCGCCGCGGGCCGTGCCGCTCCGAAGCTCGCCATCCGGTGGCGGGCGCGCCTATCGTGGCGGGATGAAAGGGCTGCTGCTGCGGCTGTCCGGACTCGACGCCGACGCCGAGAACGCCGTGCGGGTGATCGGGTTCTTCGACCGCCTGATCACCGGCCGCGCCGGGCTGGACGCTCTGGTGCGCAGCACCGCGGAACTGGCCGGCTGCCCCGTCGGCGTGCACGCTCCCGGTCAGGGCCTGTCGCTGCGTGGCGAGCCGGGGGCCGGCGTCGTCACCCCGGCCACGGCGCCCGCGGGAGCCGCGACCCGCACGCTCGAAGGCGGCGTCGTCGTGTGGGTGGCGCGGGCGGGCGCGCCCGTCCCGCTCGACGACATGCTGCTCGAGCGGTTCGCGATCGCCGCCGCCATCCTGCTGGAACACTCCGGCGTGCCGCGGCCCGAACTCGGGGACCCGGCGCTGGTCGAGCTGGTGCTGTCCGAGGACGCCGGCACGGCCGAGCGGTCCCGGGCCCTGCACCTGCTCGGCTTCGGCCCGGCGACCCGGCTGCGCGTGCTCGCGGGCACCGGCGTCGACGCGCTCGCCGGCCGCTCGGCCCGGCTGGGCGGGGTGCGCGCGGTCCTGCTCCCGGGCGAGGTGGCTTCGCTGCCGAGCACCGCCCGCGCGGGCATCGGCCCCGAGGGCCCGGCGATCGAAGTGGCCCGTTCGTGGGCGGCGGCCCGGACGGCCCTGCGGTTCACCTCGGCGGCGGAGCCGGTGGTGTGGTGGGACCGGCTGGGCGGCCTGGCCGTGCTCGCGGACAGGCTCGCGCCGGCGGAACTCGCGGAGCTGGCCGACGTCCGGGCGCTCGACGGCCTGGCGGCCGAGCCCCACGGCGCGGACACGTTGGCGGCGCTGGACGCGCTGTGCGCAACGGGCTCGGCCCGCAAAGCGGCCGCGGCGCTGCACCGCCACCACAGCACGATGCCGGCCCGGCTCGCCCGCGCGGAGACGGTGCTGGGGTTCGAAGTGGACTCACCGGCGGGCCGGTTCCGCCTCCACCTGGCCCTGGTCCTGCGCCGGCTGCGGGACAACGCCGACCCCGGCTGACCGTCCCGAGCGGACCCGGCGCGGCCCGGTCCCCCACGGCGCCTGTCCCGGCCACTCGGCCACCGGCGGCGAGGCACAGAGCTCAGCTGACCCGTCCCGAGCGGACCCGGCGCGGTCCAGTCCCCCACGGCGCCTGTCCCACCGGCGGGGAGACACCGCGCTCAGCTGACCGTCTTCAGCGACTCCCGTGATCGCCGCACCAGGTCTTCGGCTGCGGTGGGCCAGTTCGGGTAGCCGAATTCGAAGCCCGCCTCGGTCAGCTTTCCCGGCACCACGCGGCGGCTCTTCAACAGCAGCTCCGTGTCGCTGCGGAGCACGAACGCGCCGATCTCGGCCAGCCACTTCGTCGCCGGCAGGCCCACCGGTACCCCCGCCGCCGCTCGCAGTGTGCGGAGGAACTCCCGGTGCGGCAACGGCTCCGGGGCCGCCAGGTTCACCGGCCCGCTCAGGTCGTCTCGCGAAACGAGGAAGCCGATCGCGCGGATCAGGTCGTCCTCGTGGATCCACGACATGTACTGGCGGCCGCCCGCGACCGGGCCGCCCAGGCCCAGGCGGGTCAGGCGCAGGAGCATCGCCAGCGCTCCGCCCGGCTCCGGGCTCATCACCATCGCCGTGCGCAAGGCCACCTTGCGCGTGTCCGGGGTGGCCGCCAGCCGCTGCTCGCGCTCCCACGCCTTCGCGATGTCGACGCTGAAGGACCAGTAGGCCGGCACGTCCGGCTCATCGCCGCCGAGGACGCCCGTGGTTTCGTCGTTCGGCGCGTCGAACGTGTGCGCGTAGATCGTCGCCGTGCTCATCTGCAGCCACACCTTCGGCGGGCGGGCCGCGCGGGCGATCGCGCCGCCGACCACCCGGGCCGAGTCGACGCGGGAATTCATCATCTCGCGCAGGTTCGCCGGGGTGTACCGGCAGTTCACCGACCGGCCGGCCAGGTTGAGCACGACGTCGCTGCCGTCGATCTCCGCCGTCCACGAGCCCGGGCCGCGGCCGTCCCAGTGGACCTGGCGCACCCCCGGCTCCGGCCGCGCCTCCCGCCGGGTCAGCACCACCACTTCGTGCCCCTGCCCGACCAGCGCTCGGCTCAGCACCCGGCCCAGGTGCCCGGTCCCGCCCGGAATCACGATCTTCATGAACATGAAACCCCCTTCTCGGTCCTCCCGATCCCACCGTACCCCACGAGTTGAACACGTTCAATTATCACGAGAAGTAATCGCACAACGCGCGGCCCCACCACCACTACGAAGCCGGTCCAAGATCACCGAAGACCCCCACGGAAGATCACGGGACGGTCTCCGCCATTCGGCCGAACGGGTCGGAAAAGCCGCAGGTCACGGTCCCGCATCGGAACTTTTTCCGGGTGAAACACCGGCGTCGTGGCTCGATCCCACGCGCGTAACACGCCGGACGGCCGATGACAAGGGACCTCGGACCTTCGCAGTCGGGCCGGTCGCCCGGGGAGAAGATCGCCTCGGAATTCGCACACTCTTCGTGACGGTCCTCACGGACCAGCCGGACCGCGACCGGGCACCGGCCTTCCCGATGAAACAGCTTCCAGGAGAACCTCATGCGCAAGATCAGCAAGCGGTCCGCGGTCGTCCTCGGTGCCGCCGGTGTGGTGGTCGTCGCCGGTGTCGCCTACGCGGCCTGGACGAGCACCGGCGCCGGTACCGGCTCGGTCTCTTCGACCACGTCGGTCAACTCGGTGATCCAGCCGGGCACGGGCGGCGGCCTCTACCCGGGCGGCAGCACCACGTTCACGGTCACGATCGACAACCCGAACGACTACCCCGTGAAGGTCGACTCGATCAGCGCCGGGAAATCCAACGCCATCGCCGAAACCGCGTGCGCCGCCGAAACCGTCACGAGCGACGCGTCCCCGAACGCCGGGACCATCGCGGCCCACGGCTCCACGACCTTCACCCTCCAGGCGCACATGATCGCCAACCCCGACAACTCGTGCCAGGGCAAGACGTTCACCCTGCCGCTCACCGCCGCCCTCTCCTCGAACGCCTCCTGATCCGCGGCGGGGCGGCGCGCCAACCGCCGCTCCGCCCTTCCCCGGAAGGACCCCGATGTCCAGGTGGCGGATCGGTGTTCCGGTCGGCGCGCTCGCGGCCGTCGTGCTCACGTGGTTCGCGATCGGCCCCGCGCCGGTGGCGAACACCGCGAACGGCAACGGCATCAAGCAGTTCGGCATCGCCGACGTCCCCGGCCGGGCCACCGCGCTGGCGCCCGGCGCGACCGGGAACCGGTGGATCCGGCTGGCCAACGCCGAAAACTTCCCCATCCTCGTCCAGACCGTGACGGCCACGGTCGGCAAGCCCGTCGACAGCCGGGGCCGCGCCGTCCCGGCCTGCCCGGCGGCCTCGGTCCGGGTCGACGCGCTCGCCCGGCCGGTGACGGTGCCCGGCAACGGCACCGCCGACGTCGCCCTCACCACCCACATGCTGCCCGGCACCCCCGACGCGTGCCGGTCGGTCACCTTTCCCCTGACGTACACAGGAACGGCGGTCAAGCCATGAAGAACCCGACCCTGCGCCGCGTGCTCGTGGTCACCACGGTGGTCGGCGCGACGCTGGGCGGCGGGATCGCCGTCGCGGCGTGGACGAGCTCCGGTTCGGGCACGGCCGGCGCGAAAGCGGGAACGGCGGCCGCCCCAACGACCGGGACGGTGGACACCTCGGCGATGACCACGGGGCTGCTCTACCCCGGGGTCAGCGGCGATGCCCTGATCCGGATCACCAACCCCAACCCGTATTCCGTCAAGGTGAGCGACATCGTGGGCGGCGGCACCGCCACCGTCTCAGGCAACAGCGGTACCTGCGCGGGCAACACGGTGACGTGGAACGCGAAGCAGCCGAACACGGTCTTGGCGGCGGGGGCCACCACGACGATCACGGTGGCGGGCGCGGTCTCGATGGCTTCGACCGCTCCCGACGGCTGCCAGGGCGCGGTGTATTCGCTCCCGGTGACGGTCACGGTGGTGAGCCAGTGAGCACGACCCGGGTGGTCTTCGCTGCCGCGCTGGTGGCGGCCGCGTGGACCACGGTGATCAGTGGCCTGGTCGCGGTGGGCGCGGCGAAGGCCGAGGCGGCCTGGCTGAAGTCCGGCCCCGGCACCGGTTACGCCGCGGCCCTGCCGCTGCGGACGCCGAACACCCCGACCACCTCCAACCTGAAATGCAACAACAGTGGCGGAACCGACCCGACGGTCACGGTCAGCTGGACCTACCCGAACGTGCCTCCGCCGCCCGGTTTCGAGGTGCTCTCCTCGCCCACCGCGAACAACGCGAACCCGACCGTCGTCGCGACCACCACCACCGCGATGTCGGCCACCTTCGGCCTGTCCGGCAACAACAAGACCGCCTACCTGAGTGTGCGATCGGTCGCCGGGACCTGGCGGCTCCGCTCCGGGGAGGTGGCGATCTGCAATTGACCCCGGAACACCCCTGAAACCCCTGCAAAGCAAAGGAAAGAACCATGCTGGAGAACCTGCGCGCCGCCCGCGCCAACGAGGATGGCTTCACCCTCATCGAACTGCTCATCGTCGTCGTGATCCTCGGCGTGCTCGCCGGGGTCGTCGTGTTCGCCGTGCAGGCGTTCAACGGCGACGGCAAGGCCGCCGCGTGCAACGCGGACTGGAAGGCCGTCGAGACCGCCAACGAGGCGCTCTACGCCAAGACCGGCGCCTACGCCGCCAACCCGCTGGAGCTCAAGACCAAGGGCTACCTGAAGGACGAACCGTCGACCGCCAACGGCTACACGATCAGCATCGCTTCCGGGGTCGTCACGGCCACCGGCGCCTGCACCCACTGATCCGTCCCGTGGGGGTGGGCCGACCCACCCCCACGGACCACCTCGCCCCGGAGGAAAACCATGCCCACCCAGATCGGCAGCCGCGTCGACGGCCTGCTCGAGGCGCTGTGGCAGGCGCGTGGCACCGACCTGCTGCTCACCGCCGGACTGCCGCCCCAGCTGCGCGTGCACGGTGACCTCTCCGCGGTCCCCGGCCACCCCGTCCTCACCGGTGAGGACACCCGCGCCCTGCTCGCCGAGCTCCTCACCGACGACCAGGCCCTCGCCTGGCGCACCGCCCGCGAATTCGACTTCTCCTTCGGCTGGCGCGACGAAGCCCGCGTCCGCGGGAACGCCTTCACCCAGCGCGGCGAGACCGTCGTCGCGCTGCGGATGATCCCGCGCCGGATCCCCGGCATGGCCGACCTCGGCCTGCCGCCCGTCCTGGCCGACTTCGCCCGCCGCCACCAGGGCCTCGTGCTCGTCACCGGGCCGACCGGCTCCGGGAAGTCGACGACGCTCGCCGCCGTCATCGACCGGATCAACAGCGAACGCGCCTGCCACATCCTCACCGTCGAGGACCCGATCGAGTACGTCCACGAACACCGGCGGTCCGCGGTCAACCAGCGCGAGGTCGGCACCGACACCGAGTCCTTCCCCGCGGCGCTGCGCAGCGCGCTCCGGGAGGACCCCGACGTGCTGCTGGTCGGCGAAATGCGCGACCTCGAGTCGATCCGCTTCGCCCTCACCATCGCCGAGACCGGGCACCTCGTCTTCGCCACCCTGCACACGAACGACACCGCGCAGTCCCTCGCGCGGATGATCGACGTCTTCCCGGCCGGGCAGCAGGAACAGGTGCGGGTGCAGCTCGCCGCCGCGCTCACCGGGATCGTCTACCAGCGGCTGCTCCCCCGCGTCGGCGGCGGGCTCGTCGCCGCCTTCGAGGTCCTGGTGGCCAACACCGCCGTCCGGAACCTCATCAAGGAGGGCAAGCCGCACCAGCTGCGCAACGCGCTGGTGACCGGACGCCGCGAGGGCATGGTGACCCTGGAACAGTCGCTGTCCCAGCTCGTCGCCGCCGGACTGGTCACCCCCGCCGACGCCGCCGCGCGCAGCCTGCACCCCCAGGACATCGACCCGCGGCCGCGGCCCCGGAGCGTGCCGGCATGAGACTCCGCACCCAGCCCCGCACCGTCGACCTCCGCACGGTGACGCCGGACCGCGCCGCGGCCGACCTGCTCGGCGAGGCGAAGGCCCGCGAGCTCTGCGCGATCCCGTTGACCGTCCGCGAGGACACCGTGCTGGTCGCGGTGGCCGACGCCGCCACCGCCCCGGCGCTGCAGCAGGCGCTCGGCCGCCCGGTGACCGTCGCCGTCGCCGAACGCGCGGACATCCTGGCCACCATCGGCCGCACCTACCGCGCGCTCACCGGCGTCGACCAGCAGGTCAAGGCGTTCGAGGCCCGCGACGCCGTCCGGCGCGACGCGGCCCGCGCCGAAGCGCCGGCCACCGCGAACGACGACGCGCCGGTGGTGCACGTCGTCGCCCTGATGATCAAGCAGGCGCTGCGCGACCGCGCCTCCGACATCCACGTCGAGCCGCAGGCCGAGCGGATCCGCGTCCGCTACCGCATCGACGGCGTGCTGCACGACGTCCTCGACCTGCCCGGCTCGATGGGGCCGGCGGTGACCAGCCGGATCAAGATCCTCGCCGGGATGAACATCGTCGAGCGCCGGCGGCCACAGGACGGCCAGATCAGCATGGACGTCGAAGACCGGCCGGTGGACATCCGGGTGGCGAGCACGCCGGTCGTCGGCGGCGAGAAGGTCGTGCTGCGGCTGCTCGACAAGAGCCGCCCGCTGTTCCGGCTGCGCCAGCTCGGCATGCCGGAGGAGATGGCCGCGCGGTACACGAACGTGCTGCAGTCGCCCTACGGCATGGTGATCTGCGCCGGGCCGACCGGCAGCGGCAAGACCACGACGCTCTACGGCTCGCTGGGCGAGCTGGACAGCAGCGAACGCAACATCATGACCATCGAGGACCCGGTCGAGTACACCATGTCCTCGATCAACCAGATCCAGATCAACGAGCAGACCGGCGTCACCTTCGCCGACGGCCTCAAGTCGATCCTGCGGCAGGACCCGGACGTCATCCTCGTCGGCGAGGTCCGGGACGTCGACACCGCGCGCATCGCCGTGCAGTCCGCGCTCACCGGGCACTTCGTGCTGTCGTCGCTGCACGCCACCGACGCCGCTTCGGCGCTGCACCGGCTGCTGGACATGGGGATCGAGAACTTCCTCGTGGCGTCCTCGGTCACCGCCGTGCTCGCCCAGCGGCTCGTGCGGCGGATCTGCCTGCGCTGCCGCGAGTACTACGCGCCGTCCGCCGAGGAACTGTCCTTCATGGACTCCCTCGGCGCGGACGAGCCGGCGGGCGGGTTCGTCCGCGGCGCCGGCTGCAACTTCTGCGCGCAGACCGGGTTCCTGGACCGCACCGGCGTCTACGAGCTGATGCCGGTCAGCGAAGGGATCCGCACGCTGGTGCTGGACAGCGCGCCGCACCGCGAGGTGCACGAACTGGCCCGCAAGGACGGCATGCGGACGCTGCAGGACGAGGCGCTGCGCCTGGTCGCCGAGGGCGTCACCACCCCGGCCGAGGTGCTGCGGTCGATCTACCTCACCGGAGGGGCGCGATGAACCGGTACGCCTACGTCGCCACCGGCCCGAACGGGCAGCGCACCCGCGGGGTGCAGAAGGCCGCCGACGCGGATTCCGCCGTGCTCGCGCTCTACGAGCGCGAACTGCGCGACATCGAGGTCACCGAGAAGAAGAGCGTGCTGAGCCTGGAGCTGACCGCACCCCGGGTCAAGCGTGAGGTCGTCATGCACCTCTCGCGCCAGCTCGGCGCGTTCGTCCGGGCCGGGCTGCCGCTGATCGACGCCGTCCGGATCCTGGGCGAGGAGGCCGCGAACTCGTCGGTGGCCCGGATGCTGCGGGACGTCGAACAGGGCCTGCGCGGCGGCGACCGGCTTTCCGACTGCGTCGACCGGCACCCGAAGATCTTCCCGGAGTTCTACCGCGAGATCCTGCGCTCGGCGGAGCTCACCGGGCAGCTCGACAAGGTCCTCGACCAGCTGGCCGGCTACCTCGAACGCGACCTCGAAGCGCGGCGCAAGATCAAGGCCGCGCTGATCTACCCGGCGATGATCGCGCTGATGTCGGTCGTCACCGTCGTCGTGCTCGCCACCTTCGTGCTGCCGCGGTTCAAGAGCTTCTTCGCCAGTCTCAACGCGAAGCTGCCGCTGCCGACCCGGATGCTGCTGGCCGTCACCGACTTCCTGGGCCAGTGGTGGTGGGCGCTGCTGGCCGGGCTGCTGGCCTCGATCGCGCTGTACCTCCTCGCCGTGCGCACCCCCGGCGGCCGGTACGCCCGCGACCGCGCACTGCTCGGCGTCCCGGCGATCGGCCCGACCGTGCGGCACGCGCTGGTCGAGCGGTTCTGCCGGATCCTCTCGTCGATGGTGAGCGCCGGGGTGCCGCTCCCGGAAGCCCTGCGGGTGGCGACCGACTCGCTGCGCAACCGCGTCTTCATGCGCGCACTCGCCCGGGTCGGGCAGGCGGTGCTCAACGGCGAGGGCCTGGCCCGCCCGCTGACCGGCTCCGGCCTGTTCCCGGTGACCGCCGCGCAGATGATCCGCGTCGGCGAGGACACCGGCACCCTCGACACCCAGCTCGAAGTCACCGCCCAGTACTACGAGAGCGAGCTGGACTACCGGCTGAAGAAGCTCACCGCGCTGTTCGAACCCGCCGTGATCGTCGTGATGGGGCTGGTCGTCGGGTTCGTCGCGGTCGCGCTCGTCTCGGCGATGTACGGCATCTTCGGGCAGGTGCACGTCTGATGGAGACCGACGACCGGGGCGAGAGCCTCCTCGAACTGCTGGTCGCGGTCGCGATCCTCGGCGTCGCGGTGCTGGCGATCGTCGGGGGGATCGGCGTGAGCGTGTTGATGTCCGATATCCACCGCAAGCAGGCGACGGCCGGCGCCGGCGTGCGCGACTTCGGCGAGGCGGTGGAGAACCAGGTGATGGCGGGCGGCTACTTCGCGTGTGCGGCGCCCGCCAAGTACGCCGCGCCGGCCGGGTTCACCGTGCCGTCCGGGTTCACGAGCTCGGTGACGTCGGTGAAGTACTGGACCGGCTCGGCGTGGTCGGCGACCTGCGGCACCGACAGCGGGCTGCAGCAGGTGACCCTCCAGGTCACCAGCGGCGACGGCCGGGCGAGCGAACGCCTGGAAGTCGTGGTGCGCAAGCGGTGCGGGCTCGGGGAGGCGCTGTGCTGACCCGCCGGTCCGACGCCGGGTTCACGCTCATCGAGCTGCTGATCGTCGTCGTCATCCTCGGGGTGGTCGTCGCGCCGATCGCCAACGCGGTGATCGTCTCGATCCGCAACACCGATGCCACGTCCGCCCGGCTGGCGGTGTCGCACGACGCCCAGCAGAGCGCCGCGTTCTTCGCCCAGGACGTCGCCGCGGTCGGCCTGCGCGACTACTCGGGAGCGGTGGCGAACGGCCAGGTCCCGTACTCGCCGTCGGTCCAGCTCGGCGCCGCGTACGACAGCGAAGGCCAGGTGTGCGGCACCGCCACCACGCCGGTTTCGGTGCTGCGGCTGCTGTCCGACGACTGGGACACCAGCACGCCGGCGGCGACCCGGCGCACCGCGATCGTCGCCTACTACCTGACCGGGACCGAGCTGCACCGGCTGCGCTGCCTGGATTCCGCGCCGGTGTCCGACTCGGTCGTCGCGCACAACGTCGACCCCGCCACGCCCGCGATCACGTGTTCCAGCGCGTGCACCGACAAGGCCGTGCCGCTGTGGGTGAAGTTCACCTTCACCGCCGTCGCGCGCAACGCCGACCCCTACCCCATCACCCTGTTCGGGCAACGGAGGCAGACATGAACCGCCGGTGGAAGGACGACGCCGGGGCCGCGCTGCCGCTGGTGCTGATCCTGGTCACGGTGATCGCGGTGGTGCTCGGCGCGGTGCTGTCGTTCGCCGACACCAGCGTCCGCACCACGGTGAACCTGCGCGACCAGGCCGCGTCCGCCTACACGGCCGACGGCGCGCTGCAGGCGGGGATCAACGCGATCCGCAACGGCACGTTCACCGGCGCGGCCGGTGAACACTGCTTCGGCGCGTCCGACACGCTGACCCTGCCGAACTTCGGCGGCACCGGCTCGGCCGCCGTGTCGTGCACCGCCGATCCGGCGAAGGTGCAGATCCAGTGCCCGTCCCTGAGCGTGTGCAACCGGCCGGGCAACGCGATCCTCACCCTCGGCACCGGCGGCGAGGACGGGCTCAACATCCAGCAGCCGACCGGCTCGTCGTTCAAGGTGCACGGCATCGTGTACTCGAACTCGAACATCCGCGTGGTCAACGGCGCGCTCGACACGAACACCGCGGTGTACGCCCGCGGCGCCTGCGCGGGCACGATCCGGAGCACCCCGGCGGCGTCGTGCGGCTACGGCGGGTCGAGCCTCGGCGCGGACCCCGGCTACGCGCCGGCGCTCACGTCCGTTCCGCCGCGCCGGGCGCTGCCGCCGTGCACCAAGGCCGGCTCGCTGGTCACCTTCCAGCCCGGGTTCTACGACGACGCGGCCGGGCTGTCGGCGATGATGTCCAGCAGCAGCAAGTGCAAGGACAGCACGTTCTGGTTCACCCCCGGGACGTACTACTTCGACTTCCGCAACAGCGCCGCGGTCCGGCCGCCGTCGCTGCCCGGTGGCGAGGACGTGTGGACGGTCGACAACGGCTACCTGGTCGCGGGCACGCCGGTGGACGGCAGCGGGCGGGTCATCGCGAAGCCGCCGGTCCCGGCGCAGATCCCGGGGGCGTGCGACAACCCGATCGACGACGCGAAGGCCCTCGGCGTCCAGTTCGTGTTCGGCGGCGACAGCCGGCTGGCGGTGAAGGCGGGCCAGGTGGAGATCTGCGGGACCTACAGCGCGGAACGGCCGCCGGTCGCCGTCTACGGGCTGACGTCCGGCGCGGACGCACCGGTGACGACGACGCTCGCGCCCGCTTCGGTGACGGGCGACTTCACCGGCGGGACCACCGCCTCTCTGTCCAAAGTGGATAGCTCGGGGGCGACGTGGGTCTCGCCCGGCAAGAGCGGCGGCAGCGCGACCCTGACCGCCACCGGCTTCTCCCCCGCCACGGCCCCGCCCGCCGGGACGATCCTGACCTCGGCGAAGGTGCGGGTGGTGCACCGCAACGACCAGGGCGCGAGCAAGGACGACCGCACGGCCCAGTTCACCCCGGCGGGCGGTTCGCCGATCTCGCTGAGCCTGACCAACCCCAATGACGGCTCGACCGTCACCGACGTCACCGACGTCACCGGCCAGCTGGCCCAGGCCGTGTACGACGGCACCTTCGCCGGCGGCCAGCTGAGCTACGGCGTGAACGTCAAGCACGAAGGCACCGAGCTGGTGGATGCGCTCCAGCTGGAGCTCGGCTACACCCCGCCCGCCCTGCGCGCGGAAAGCGGGTGCACCCAGCTGCTGTACACCAGCAGCGCCGCGTGCGCTCTGGTGACCGCGGTGAACAACTCCGGCAACCGGTTCTACGTGCAGGGGACGACGTACGCGCCGAAGGCCGTCCTGGACGTCACGCTGAACAACGCGACCGAGCCGATCTTCCGGTTCGGCGTGATCGCGCGGTCGTTGTGGGTGAAGGAAACCGGGAGCGTGACGTTCACCGGGGCGGTCATCGAGGTGCCGGACGACTCCCCCGGCTTCGTCTTCGGCGTCTACCTGTCCGCGTATGTGTGCCCGGGCTCGTCCACCTGTGCCCCGGGTGGCACCCCGGTGGCACGGGCGCGGGTGGCCTACGTGGACGGTGATCCGACGAACCCGGTGCCGGGGGCGCGGCAGGTGTCGGTGCTGAGCTGGTCGGGGAACCGCTGACCGCTCAGGCCAGGCCGGTCAGCCGCTGGTAGGCGTCGCCGAGCGGGCCGGCCGCGAAGACCGCCACCAGGGCGGCGGCGATCATGAACGGCCCGAACGGCAGGGCGGTCTTGCGGCCGCCCTTGCCGGTGGCCAGCACCACGACGCCGGCGACCGCGCCGAGCAGGAACCCGCCGAACGCGCCGATCAGCAGGGCCGGCCAGGACAGGTAGGCGAGGATCCCGCCGAGGATGCCCGCGAGCTTGACGTCACCGAAGCCCATTCCCGCCGGGTACGCCAGCGCGAGGAGGAGGTAGAAGGCGAACAGGGCGGCACCGCCGATGCCGGCGCGGGCGAGCGACCACCAGTCGCCGCGCCACCAGGCCGACGCCGTCAGCAGGACGACCAGGACCGGGTACGACGGGAGCACGATCGCGTCCGGGAGGCGGCGGCAGTCGAGGTCGATCAGGGCCAGTGCGATCCCGATCGCGCCGAAGTACAGGAACGCGGGCAGGTCCGGCGGGTCGAGCCGCAGGGCCAGCAGCGCGAACAGCACCGCGGTGCCCAGCTCGACCAGCGGGTAGCGGACGCTGATCCGGGCACCGCAGCCCGCGCACCGGCCGCGCAGGACGAGCCAGCCGAAGACGGGGACGTTGTGCCGGGCCTTGATGGTCTGCCCGCAGCCCGGGCAGCGCGACGGCGGCCGGACGACCGACTCGCCCCGCGGCACCCGGTGGATCACGACGTTGAGGAACGACCCGACGAGCAGGCCGAGCACCGCCGCCGCCACGACCACCGCCATCGGGCTCCTTCCGACCACCCGCAGATCTTGCCGGACCCGGATCCCGCCCGCGACCGGACGACACGCGTACCCCGGAGGGTCGGCGGGTCGGCCCGGTGGGGTCCCGGGAGGGGGTGGGCGGGCCTACAGTCTTGGGGATGACCGCCGCCGGATCGAAGATCGTCGCCGGGGTGGACGGGTCGGCCGAGTCGCTCGACGCCGTCCGCTGGGCCGCGCGGACCGCCCGGCTGCGGGCGGCGCCGCTGGAGGTCGTGCACGCCCTCGACGTTCCGGCCCTGCTCACCGGAGGGGTCGTGCCGCCGCCCGAAGAGATGATCGACGCCCTGCGGGCCCGGGGACGGCGTGCGCTGCGGACCGCGCGGGAGCTCGCCGAGGCGCAGGGCGTTCCCGGTGCGGCCACCCGGCTCGATCCCGACCGGGCCGCGCAGGCACTGGTCGACGCGTCCCGGACCGCCGCGTTGCTCGTCGTCGGGTCGGCCGGGCACGGCAGGCTCACCAGCCTGCTCGCCGGGTCGGTCGCCGCGGCCGTCGGCACGCACGCGCACTGCGACACCGTCGTCGTCCGCGGGGACAGCTGGGACGAGCCCGGCGCCACCGCGCGACCGGTCGTCACCGGCGTCGACGGCAGCGAAGCCGGGGCCCGGGTGCTGGCGACCGCGCTCGCCGAAGCCCGTGCCCGCCGCGCGCCGCTGGTCGTGCTGCACGCGTGGGCGGACAGCCCGCCGCCGCACCGGGACCCGCGGTGCGTCACCGACGCGGGCCGCCGGCTGCTCGGCGAGCGGGTGCTGGCCCACGACACCGGCGACGTCGAGGTCGAGCAGGTCGTCGTGCGCGCGCACCCGCGGAAGGAGCTCGTCGAGCGCAGCGGCGCGGCTCAGCTGGTCGTCCTCGGCGACCGCGGCCGCGGCGGGTTCCCCGGCCTGCTGCTCGGCTCGACCGGGCAGGCCCTGCTGCACCACGCCGCCTGCCCCGTCCACCTGGTCCGCACCATCGCGTAAAGGGGAAGCGGAACGGAAGCGGTACCGGGCAGGATGACCGGTGATGCGAGTGGGAGGAAGAAGATGAAGACTGCGGTACAGGCCGGGCTCGTGGCGCTGGGGGCGCTGGCGGCCGGCGCGACGCTGCTGGTGGCCCCGGCACAGGCGACGACGATCATCCAGCGGACGGCCGTCTGCCGCGCGGGCGACTACGGCGGCACGTTCACCCTCCGGTACGAGAACGCCGGCTTCGACTACCGCATCACCGGCGGGTACACCACGTCGGGGCCGTACATCGGCGACGTCGCCGGCAAGGTCTCCTTGCGGATCTCGTACCGCGCCGGAACGACGACGCGCACGGTGTACTCGCAGTCGTTGCCGACGACCGGGAACACCACCTTCTCGATGCCGACCACCACCACCGTGCCGGTCACGTCGGCGGGCACGGCGGCGGCGACGTTCGACAACGGGACGGTGTCCTGCACCGCGACGGTGCCGATCAGCTAGCCGCCGGGTCGAGGGCCGCGCGCAGGATCGCGCGGCCCGACCCGGCCAGGACCTCGGCCGCCTGTGGGCGGTCGAGGCCGCCGATGTCGGTCAGCCAGACCAGCGCCTCGATGCCGGTGGCCGACCGGATGGCCACGGCCAAGGCGTGGGTGTCGTGCGTGTCCGCGAGCGGGGCCAGTGCCTCCTCGATCCAGCGGATCGCCCGGCCGCGCCGCAGCCCCGGCTGCGGGGCGCCGGGCTCCAGGGACAGCCTCAGCTGCGCACGCAGCTGAGGCTCCCAGCGCAGCGTGAACCCGATGAACGCCGCCAGCACCAGGTCGAGGCGGGCGGCCGGGTCGGCGGGCGCGTCCGGGGGCAGCAGGCCCGCGTCGCCGGAGATCTCCGGGTACGCCGCCAGCAGCAGGGCGCGCTGGTTCGGGAAGTACCGGTAGGCCGTGGTGCGGGAAATCCCGGCCGCTTCGGCGGCGTCCTCGACCGTCGGCGAGCCGCCGTTCGCGAGCAGTTCGTGGGCCGCCGCGACCAGTGCCGCGCGCGTCCGGCCCTTCTGCCGGCTCCGGCCCGTGGACTCATACGGGACTTCCATGCCATCATGGTACTCACGTCCCACGAAGGAGGCGGGCATGACCGGTGACCCGGCCGAAACGAATCCCGAGCTGTACCGGGTGGTTTTCGAGAACGAGCGGGTGCGCGTCCTGGAGTACCAGGACACGCCGGGCGACCGGACCGCGCCGCACCGGCACCCCGACACGGTGATGGTCACGCTGAGCGCGTTCCGCCGCCGGGTCTCCGCCGGCGGCCGCGAGGTCGGCGTGGAGCTGCCCGCCGGCGCGGTGCGCTGGGTCGCGGCCCAGGAGCACGCGGGCGAGAACGTCGGCGGCACGCCGACGCACGCGATGTTCGTGGAGCTGAAGGAACCCCGCCCCGGCGGGGCGGTCGCGGGCACCGCCCTGGGCCCCGGCGCACCGTGACCCAGGGCGGTTCTCACCCCGGTGTCAGCAGCTCGAGTGCTGAATGGTCTTGAAGATGTTGACCGCGCTGAAGAGCGACGCGTCGAAGGTGAAGTGCTTGCTCCACGGGTAGCGCGGCGGCGGGTTGCCGTCGTCCATCACGGGGCTGTCGAACGTGCCCGCGTGGAACAGCTGCGTCCCGGCCGTGGTCTTGAAGTCGAAGCTGGAGTGCCAGACGTCGCCGGAGTGCGTCTGGTAGGTCAGCGTGGTCGCGCTCCAGTCGCCTGTGCCGTCCGACCGGATGATGATGGTGCCGTTGTCCTGCTGGCAGTCGCCGACGTGCAGCTGGCCCCATGTAGCACTTTTCACCTCGAGCACGGCCGCCCCCTGCGCCGGCGCGGCGGTCGCCGCCGGGGCGCCCGCCAGCACCGCCGCTCCCGTCGCCGCGAGGGCGAAAACCGGTGCCAGACCCCGAATCATGCGTTTCATGGACTTCCTCCCGAAGAACCGGTGGCCGCGGACCTCTCCCGTCCGCGCCAGCCGACCCTCGCAGCGCCCGTCGACAATCCATCGACAGTTCGTCGACGGAGGTTTACTCCGGCGTCGGACGTATCCGGAGCCGTCCGGCCCGCTCTTGTACGCGGGAGCGCGCGGGTTACCCGCGTCGCGGAGGGGCTGGTATGGGTGGGGTGGACCTCGGGGTGCTGGGACCGTTCGAAGTGCGGCTGGACGGCGAGCCGCGCGACGTCGGGGGGCCGCGCCTGCGGACCATGCTGGCGGTGCTGACGGCGGAGGCGGGCCGGGTGGTCAGCGTGGCCGCGCTGGGCCGGGCGCTGTGGGGCGAGGAGGCGCCGGGGCACGCCGACCGCACGGTGCGCACGTACCTCTCGCGGCTGCGCGGCACGCTCGGGCCGGGGGTGATCCTGACCCGCCCGCCGGGGTACCTGCTGAACTTGGCGCCGGAGGCCGTCGACGCCGCGCGGTTCGAACGGCTCGCCGCCGAAGGACGCCGGGTACTGGCCGCCGGGGAACCCGCCGCGGCCCGGAAGCACCTGGCCGGCGCCTTGGCGCTGTGGCGCGGCCACGCGGCCTACGAGGAGTTCGGTGACGTGGAAACCCTGGCCGCGGAAGGGGTCCGGCTCGACCGGCTGCGCCACAACGCCGTCCAGGACCGGATCGATGCCGACCTCGCGACCGGCGAGGACACCGGGCTGATCGCCGAGCTGGAGGCGCTGACCGCCGCGTTCCCCGGCCACGAACGGCTGTGGGCGCAGCTGATGACGGCGCTCTACCGCGCCGGGCGGCAGAGCGACGCGCTGGAAGCGTTCCGCCGGGCCAGGCACGGGCTGATCACCGCGTCCGGGGTGGAGCCGTCACCGCTGCTGGCGCAGGTGCACCGCCGGGTGCTCGCCCACCACCCGGCCCTGCTCGCCACTCCGGCCACCGCCGTGGTGGCCGGGGCGGACGACGCCCTCGCCGCCGGCGAGCACGCGCTGCTCGAGGACGGCGATCTCCGGACCAGCCGGGAGCACTTCGAAACCGCCTACGTCCGGGCCGAGAAGACCGGGGACGCCACCGCTCTCGCCCGCGCGGCCCTCGGCCTGGGCGGGGTGTGGGTGCACGAGCACCGGACGGCCGTCGCGGCGGCGTCGCTGCTGACGCGGCTGAGGTACGCGCTGGAGCGGGTCGACCCCGGCTCGACGCTGGGCCACCGCCTCCGGGCCCGGCTCGCGGCGGAGCTGGACTACGAGGCCGGCACGCACGACCGGGTGCTCGCGGCGGTCGAGCGGACGCGGGCGGCGGGCGACCCGGTGGCGCACGCGGAGGCGCTGAGCCTGGCCCACCACTGCCTGCTCGGCCCCGGCCACACCCGGCTGCGGCAGGCCATCGCGACCGAGCTGGTCGGGGTGAGCGGCCGGTCGGGACGGCGCACCGACCTGGTGATGGGCGTGCTGTGGGACACCGTCGACCGGTTCCTGGCCGGCGATCCGCACGCCGAGCGGCGGCTCGGCGAACTCGACGACCTGCTGGCCGAGCGCAAGCACCTGGCGGCCGGGTTCGTGGCCGACGCGCTCAAGGTCATGCTGGCCATCCGCGCCGGCCGGTTCCGCGAGGCCGAAGCGGGGGCGCAGGCCTGCGCCGAGGTCGGCCAGGCCGCGGGCGACTTCGACGCGCTCGGCTGGTACGGCGCGCAGCTGGTGGCGATCCGGTGGTTCCAGGGCCGGCTCGGGGAGCTCGTGCCGGTACTGGACGGGCTGATGCACTCACCGACCCTCAGCCCGATCGACAACTCCTACTACGCGGCGCTCGCGGTGGCGGCGGCGTCGGCAGGCGACCGCCGCACGGCCGCGGGGGCGCTGGCCCGGCTGTGCGGTGAAGACCTGGGGGCGCTGCCGCGGTCGAGCACCTGGCTGACTTCGCTGTCCGGCGCCGCGGAAACGACCTACCTGCTGGGCGACGCCGCCGCGGCGGCGCGGGTCCACGAGCTGCTGGCCCCGTTCGCGCAGCTGCCCGCGATGGCGAGCTTGGGCATCGCGTGCTTCGGCTCGGTCCACCACCCGCTCGGCACGACGGCCCTGACCGCCGGTGACCCGGACCGGGCGGTGACGCACCTGGGGGCCGCCGTCCGGCACAACCTGGCCCTGGCGCACTGGCCCGCGGTGGTGTTCTCGCGACGCCGCCACGCCGAGGCCCTGCGCCGCCGCGGCGGGCCCGGCGATGCCGCGGCCGCGGACCGCGAACTGGCCGCGGCCGACGAAGAGGCGCGGACCTTCAGCCCGCCGCCGGTCACCGGGCGATGACCGCCTGCGCGGGGCGAAGAACCCCTTCGATGCACCGCCCCCTACTGGGCGATGAGCTCCTGGCGGCCCTCGATCCGGAACAGCGGGGCGACCGCGGCGAGGTCCAGCGCGCGCCGCACCACGCCGGAGGGCTTCACCACCAGGTCGATCCCCGCCTCCGCGCAGCGGGACCGCAGGCGGCCCAGCGAGGCCACGCCCGTCACGCCGCAGAAGCCCACCCCGACCAGGTCGACCACCAGCCGCCGGGGTGCGGCCGCGATCGCGCGGTCGAGTTCGGCGTCCAGGCGCGGCTGCGTCACCATGTCGAGCTCGCCCGTCACCGTCACCCGCAGCGTTCCCGGGCGGGGCTCGGCGGTCGTCGCGGTCAGCAACAGGGCGGACGGGTCGAGGGCGCTCATCGAGAGGTCCTTCCACGAGGTCGGCAACGAGTGATCACCCTCTACCCCGCCTCGGTGGACGGGAAACCCCTTCCCATCACCGGCCGCGGCTGAAAAGCTCGGAAACCGACCGTGAGGAGCGACGATGCCCGGACTCCTGCTGCGCGACGGACGGCCCTGGGGAACCGGCGGCCCGGCCGATCTCCTGGTCCGGGACGGCGTCCTCGCCGAGGTCGGGCCCGGCATCGAGGCCGGGGACGCCGAGGTGGTCGAGCTCGGCGGCCGGCTCGTCCTGCCCGGTCTCGTCGAAGCCCACTGCCACCTCGACAAGACGCTTTACGGCGGGCCGTGGCGGCCGCACTCGGCCGGGCCCGCGCTGGCCGACCGGATCGCCGACGAACGGCTCCGCCGGGCCGAACTCGGGCTGCCCGACCCGGCCCGCGTCAGCGCGCTGCTCGAGACCATGGCCGCCGCGGGCACTACCCACGTCCGGACGCACACCGATGTCTACGCCGGCTTTCCGGGGGTCCGGGTGGCGAAGCCCCCGGCCCGGGGCGCAGCCCCGGATGTCACAGCGGGCACCGGGCTGCACGGGGTCGAGGTGGTCCGCGACGCCGCCGCGCGGCTGGCCGGGCGGATCACCGTCGAGCAGGTCGCCTTCCCGCAGAGCGGCATCCTCACCAGCCCCGGCACCGCCGAGCTGCTGGAGGAGGCGATCAAGCTCGGGGTGCACGCGGTCGGCGGCATCGACCCGGCCGGCCTGGACCGCGATCCGGTCCGCCACCTCGACGTCGTCTTCGGCCTCGCGCAGCGCCACGGCGTGCGGATCGACCTGCACCTGCACGACCCCGGCTCGCTCGGGGTGTTCGAGCTGGAGCTGATCATCGAGCGGACCCGGGCGACCGGCCTCGCCGGGCGGGTGACGGTCAGCCACGCCTACGCGCTCGGCCAGGCCGACGCCGCGACGCAGGACCGGCTCGCCGCCGGGCTGGCGGAGGCGGGCATCACGATCACCACGGCCGCCGTCTTCGACTTCCCGGTGCCGCCGGTGAAGAAGCTGCGCGCGGCCGGGGTCAACGTGGCCTGCGGGCACGACGACATCCGCGACCTGTGGAGCCCGTACGGCAGCGGCGACCTCCTCGACCGGGCGATGCACCTGGCCTACCGCAGCACCTTCCGTCGCGACGAGGACATCGAGCTCGCCCTCGAAGCCGTCACCTACGGTGGGGCGAAAGCCCTCGGCCTGAGCGGCTACGGCCTCAGCGTGGGCGCGCCCGCGGACCTCGTGGTCCTCGACGCCGAGACCCCGGCCCACGCCGTGGTGACGCACCCGCCGCGCGACCTCGTCGTCAAGGCCGGCCACATCGTCCACCGGACCAAGGCCCTCTCACCGCCGCCACCCCGGTGAGGACACCGGCCGGACCGGCACTCCGCCGCGGGCCGTGCCCAGGTCGGTGAGCGTGACCCGCTCCAGGCCGTTGCCCGGGCCGCCGTCGCTGGTCACCGCCAGGGCCAGGGTGTTGCGGCCGTGCGGGTCGAGGATCCCGGTCGGCAGCACGAACGTGTGCTGCGGGCCGACGTCCCCGACGTACTGGCCGACGTTCCAGCCGTTGAGGAACACCAGCACCCGGTACCGCCCGCCGGAGCGGGGCTCGGCCGGGTCGCCGATCGTCAGGCCCACCGAGGTGTCCTGGTCGCGCGGGATCCGCAGCGAGAACGTCGTGCGGTACCACGTCGTCCCCGGGTCGGCGGACGGCGCGGGGACGACCGCCGGTGCCCACGCGCGGTCCGGGAAGCCGGGCAGGTGCCGGCCGGCGCGTTCGCCGGCCAGGCCACCGCTGTTCAGCGGGCCGCGCACCGGGTCCGCCGTGCCGCCCTGGAGCTTCCACGCCACCCCGGCCAGGGACGAGGAGATCAGCCCCCGGCCTTCCTTGTGGGCGTCGTTGACGCCGCCGTCCTCGTTGTGACCGTTGTTGCGGACCATCACCGACAGCACGTGCGGGCCGTCGCCGCGCAGGCCTTCGGGCACGGTGAAGGCCGCGGTGCCCGTCGTCGGCGGGGCGGCCAGCGCGGACGGCAGGACGTGCTGGCCGAGGTATTGCCCGTCCAGCCACGCCTGGAGCATGCCCGCGCCCCCGCCGCCGTAGCGGAGGCTGATCTGCTCCCCCGGCGTCCCGGTGAACCGGCCTCGGTACCAGACGTCGCCGACGCCGAAGCCGTAGTCGTCCGCGGTGAGCACCGGCTGCCCGGCCGGCGGCGGGGTGGTGCTGTTCGTCGTGGTCCGGTCCGCCGAGGGCCACCCCGAGTCGTCGTAGCCCGGTTCGGCTTCCGGAGAGCCGGGTGCCGAGCGCCAGCCGGTGAGCTCGGGCAGCCGCGGGTCGGCCGGTCCGGGCAGTGGCCGCAGCGCCAGGAGGCTGCCCGACGCCGTGGGCCGCACCGGCACCGGGGCGCCGTTCCACCACAGCAGCGGACCGCGGGCACCCCACACCTCGAGGTCTCGCGGTGCTTTCGTGTCGCCGGTCAGCGCGATTCCCGCCCGGGCGGTCCGCACCAGGTCCGGTCCGCGCACGAGCAGGCCGCCGACCGGCCAGAACGTGTCCGCGGTGGCGTCGTCGGCGAGCAGCAGCGTGACGGCCGGGCGGCCGCCGCCGCTGATCCGGACCCGGGCGAGCCCGTCGTGGCGGTAGTCCAGCTTGAGATCGTTGCCGGCCCAGGTCGTCGTGACGTCGCCGGCGAGGACGTCCACGCGCGGCTGCGTCGCGTACCGCAGCACGGTCTCGCCGTCCTCCCCCGGCCGGCCGTGCAGCAGCACGGTGCCGGCGGCCTGGGCCATCAGCTCCGACGTCGAGTACACCAGGTGCTGGCCCGCGACGTCGAAGTTCGCGACCAGGAACTTGGCGTCCTGTCCCGCCAGCCGCAGCGGCACGGTGTATTCACCGTCCGATGTGGACACCGGGAACGTGAAGAGGTCGTCCGTCGTCGCGTTCGACGGCGAGTGCACCGGCAGGTAGAAGTGCACGCCGGTGTCCGGGTTGACGTTGTGGTAGACCTTCACCGCGGCCGACGACGGCGTCACCGGCGCCCCACGGTCCATCTTGGCCAGATCCGGGACGGTGGCCAGGAAAGACCCGATCTCCTTCATCGTCAGCGCCTTCGGCCGCAGCTGACGGCCTTCGTCGATCGCCGAGCCGTAGTCGTAGGAGCTGTAGACCACCGGCGCCGGCAGCCCGCCCCACGACGTGCCGCCGAAGGTCATGTAGAAGTTCTGGATGGTCAGGCCGTTCGCCAGGTTCGTGCCGTAGAAGACGCGCTCGTAGCCCGGCCCCTGCCGCACCGCGGTGCACGGGTAGGTGCCGTTGCTGCCCCAGTAGTCGAACCAGCCGCCGCCGAACTCGGCGACGAACCCCGGCGTGTTCGGGGACGCGCTCGCGCCGCCCTTCGCCCCGCCCGGGCCGTAGGTGCCCCAGTCCGGGGCGGCGTTCGGGTTGCCCGGCGTCGCGTCGGTCCGGCAGGTGCCGCCGGGGTAGCCGTCGAACGCGTAGAGGTCGACCTTGCCCTCGACGGTCCCGGGCACGCCGGAGCCCGGTGGCACCCAGATGCCGTTGCGGCCCTTGTCGTTGTGGAAGACCGGGACGGTGATCCCGTCGGCCTTCACCTTGTCGTAGAGGTGGGCGATGTAGTTCTTCTGCGCGGTCCCGGTGGCGGCGAGCTCGTTCTCGATCTGGTAGAGGATCACCGGGCCGCGGCCGTCGGTGTACTGGTGGCGGGCGATGATCCGATCGATCGCGGTCAGCCACTCCTCGGCCGCGGCGAGGTAGTCCGGCGCGTCGCTGCGGGCCTTCCCGGCCTGGGTGCTCAGCCAGGCCGGGAAGCCGCCACCGGTGACCTCGGCGTTGATGTACGGCCCCGGCCGGGCGATGACGTACAGCCCCGCCTCGGCGGCCAGGTCGAGCACCCGGTCCATGTCGCGGACGCCGGTGAAGTCGTACACCCCGGGCGCGGGCGAATGGTAGTTCCAGTCGAAGTAGATCGAGACCGCGGTGTAGCCGGTCGCCTTCAGCTTCTGCAGCACGTCCCGCCACAGGTCCGGGCTCGGCAGCCGGAACGGGTGGAACTCCCCGGACCAGACGACCTGGCGGCGGCCGTCCAGCATCAGCGAGTACTTGTCGAACGTGACCTGGTGCCGGACCGGAACGGCCGCCGCCGGCGCCGCACACAGCCCGGTTGTCACGAGCAGAGCGAGCAGGAACGACAGGAACCGCTGCATGGTGTCACCTTCTCGACGGGCGCCGTATAGGTCGTTATACGAGATCAGTACACGTAGGGCCAGCCGGCGCTGTCGTAGCCGATGAGGTTGATGCCGAGCTTGCCCGTCAGCGGCGTCGCGTCGGAGTAGTAATAGTGGTACACGAGCACGTCGGCGTCGGAGTCGTGGACCACGGCCACGTGGCCGGGGCCGCGGACCGCGTCGTGGCTCGCCAGGATCTGGGTTCCGCCACCGGCGGTCATCAGGACGCCGTTGCGATCGGTGTACGGGCCGGTGATCGAGGTCGAGCGGCCGACCATCACGCGGTACGTGCTCTTCGTGCCCTGGCAGCACAGATCCCAGGAGACGAACAGGTAGTAGTAGCTGCCGTGCTGGATGATGAACGGCGCTTCCTCGGCCGACGTGCTGCCCGTGCGCTGGGCGATGCCGCGCAGTGCGGTGTCGGACGTGCTGCGCTTGCCGGTGGCCGGGTCGAGCCGGATCATCTTGATCCCGGTCCACCACGAGCCGAAGCTCAGCCACCAGCGGCCGGAGGAATCGACGAACAGGTTCGGGTCGATCGCGTTGTAGTCGTTGCTCGTGCTGGTCTGGATCACGATGCCCTGGTTGGTCCAGCTGCCCGGCAGGCCGGTCTTGCTGGTGGCGAGGAAGATCGCCGAGTTGCGGGAGCCGAGCGAGGAAGCGGCGTAGTACAGGTAGTACTTGCCGTTGTGGAACGAGATGTCCGGCGCCCAGAGGTACCCCGGTTTGGCGGGGTCGGTGAAGGGCGCGGTCCACGGCGCGCCGTTCGGCCAGACCGAGCCGATCTTCGTGAAGTGGATGCGGTCGGTCGAGCGGCGGATCTGCAGGTACTGGTCGGTGGAGTAGAGCAGGTAGCTGCCGTCGGCCGCCCGGATCATCGCCGGGTCGTGCACGGCCTCGATGTCCCCGGTGACGTAACCGGGGTTCGGGTAGGTCGCGGCTTGCGCGGCGGGCGCGCTCAGCAGGGCGGCGGCGACGGCGACAAGGGCCGGGAGGCGGCGCAGGCTCATGGGTGTCCTCGGGGTCGGCGCTGATCCAGGACGCTGTTAACGCTAACAACAGCTGACGGCAGCAATGGTCGGCGGCGGCGGTCCGGCGCGTCAAGGGCCGGACGGAGGGTCTCCCCGCACCGGCCCCCGGCGACGTCAGTGCACGGGGTTCCACCCGTCGCCGCCCGCGAGGTACTTCTGGGCGGTGTAGTTCCCGGCCTGCGCGGCGGGCAGCTGGGGCCGGTCGGCTCCGGTCCCCGCACCCGGGCCGGTGTTGCGGTACTCGGTGAACCGCGCGTCCTTCCACGAGAAGCCCGACATGTCGGTCCAGGGCGCCGGCTTGATCGCCGCCGGCAGGGACGTCTCGCGGATCAGGACCTGGGCGATGGCGTCGACGTCCCCACCCGGGTGCCACGGGCGGCCCAGGTAGAAGCTCGCGTCGGCGGCCGAGCTGACCACCTTGCTGCCGACGATCAGGAAGCCGTACGGGTTCGACCGCCGGGTGCTCGCCGCGGTCAGGTAACCATTGTTGGCGCTCGATCCACGGTCGAGCGCGGTGATCGTCGACCGGTCGAACACCGCGGTGGCGCGGCCGAAGATGAAGTCGACGTCGCCGCTGATGGCGCAGTTGCGGTAGTACTGGCGGCCGACCGTGCCGACGGCCGCGGTGTCGGCGTACAGGGTGTCCTGGTGGCCGAGGAAGGTGACGTTGTCGAACACCATCCGGTCGCCGGTGGTCTTGACCGCGACCGCCTGGGTGTCCTTGATCTCCGGGTGGGCGGCGCGGTCGAAGGAGTTGCGGAAGGTGAGCGCGGTGGCGGTGAAGCCGTTCGCGGCGATCGTCGCGGTGGCGCTGCCCGAGGTGCCGTACGTCGAGCCGTCGGGCTTCTTGGTGCCACTGGCGTTGTCGAAGTCGACGACGACGTCGGCGGCTCTCCCGGTGGTGCCGCGCAGGGTGATCCCGGTCTTGCCCGACGGCACCGAGACGACTTCGCGGTAGGCCCCGGGTTTGACCGAAATCGTGCCACCGGCCGAAACCGCGTTGATCCCGGCCTGCACGGTGGTGTAGTTCCCGGATCCGTCCTTGGCCACGACGACGTTCGCCGCCGCCGCGCCGGCCGCCGGTGCGGCGAGCGACGCCCCGGCGAGCACCGACGCGACGAGCAGGGTCTTGAACATGACGCCCCTATTTGTAGGTGATGTTGGCGGCGGTGTAGAGGCAGTTCGTCGAGTCCGGGCCGGTGCCGGTCTTCGTCGGCTCGCCGCTGGTGACGCCCTGGTACTTCTGGCAGGGCTCGATCTTGCGGCTCGAGTCGCCGACGATGGTGATCCTCGTCAGCTTGGCGGTGTCGCCGTAGTTGGTGTTGATGCCGACCAGCGCCTTTCCGGGCACGGTGGCGGTGACGTTGTCCACGACGACGTTGCGCTTGTACTGCGTCTTGCAGTTGCCGCAGGAGCGGTACAGCTTGCCGAAGTCGTTGACCTGGAAATTGCGGATGTACATCGTGCCGGGGCCGTTGTGCTGGAACACCTTGTCCGAGGCCTTGCGGGCGCCGCCGCCGTCGATGGTCATCGTCTGGGAGGCAGCGGTGCCCTTGAAGGTGGCGGCGTCTTCGCCGACGTCCTCCCACCAGACGTTGAGCAGCGTGCAGGTGCCGAGGCAGTGCACGCCGTCGGCGGCGGGGCTGCCCAGGACGACGTTCTTCAAGGTGGTGCCGTTGGCCAGCTGGAAGAGCGGGCTCTGGCCCTCGTCCTGGCCGCCGGAACCAAGGTCGCCGGTGCCGTAGAACCGCTTGAGCCCGCCGTCGTAGGTGCCGCTGGTCACCTTGATCGTCGCGCCCACCGGCACGCTGCTGCTCGGGGTCGGCCACGACGCGGCCGACGCGGTGGCGCCGGTGCCGGCGGCGGCCGAAACGGCGAGCGCGGCGACCGCCACTACCCGGGTGATCCGGGGCATCACTGGGGGAACCATTCGTCACTCCCTGGTCTCGTGCGTTCAATCGGCGCTGATGGAAAACGTCCGACCGGGTTGTGAAAGCGCTTTCTCGTACCGAAGTTTCGGGTTGTGGCCTCGTGGTGTCAATGTCGTTCGCCGCAGCGCCGGACATGTCGCCCGGATGGTCGCCATCGGCAGCGGTTTTCAGAAAACACCGAAACTGTCGGAGCTTCAGCGACCGGGGCCGGCCCCGGCGAGCACCAGCGCCGGCACGGCCCACGCAGGGTCGAGGCGTTCGACGAGGGCGGGCTTCCAGCCGACGTCCGCCCCGAGATCGGGGTCGTTGGCCGCGTTGTATTCGGCCAGCAGGTCGGCCGCACGCGGCCGCTGGTTGCCCTGGGCCACCAGCGTCCCGGTCGCGTGCAACACGGTTCCCTTCCAGTAGTGCACCAGCTGCCCCAGCGGCAGACCGGCGGGGATCCGGAAGAAGTTGTTCTCCGCGTAGATCCGCGACTCGACGCCGACGCCGAGCGAATACGTGTAGGCGGCCGGATCCTTGACCACGTACAGGTTGTCGTAGACGTGCACCTGGCCGTACCGGACCCGCGGCGCGCGCTGGCCGATCTCGGAGAACAGGTTGTGGTGCAGGGTGACCCGCAGCTTGCCGACGTCGTAGGTGGGCTTGTCGGTGTTGCCGATCAGCATGGTCTTGTCGTGGTCGTGCAGCCGGTTGTAGGACACCGTGACCAGGTCCGAGCCGTTCACGATGTCGAGGAGCCCGTCGTGGACCTCGTACTTGCGGCCGAAGTACGTCGGTTGCTCGTCGTTCCCGCCGTCGCTGAACTCGTTGTGGTCCACCCAGACGTGCGTGGCGCCGACCAGGTCGAGGTTGTCGTATTCGGAGTTCCAGTTGCCGTCGGCGGTGTCGAGCGGGTCCCACTGCGGGAAGCAGTCGTGGGCGTCGGAGAAGTTCAGGTTCCGCACGATCACGTTGTCCCCGGTGACGCGCAGGGTCAGCCCGTGCAGTGCGGCGTGCCCGCCGAGGCCGACGATCGTCGTGTTCGGGCCGACGTCGAGGACGACCTGCCGCGCCTGGTTGGCCTGCGAACGCTCCCGGGCTTCTTCCAGCGGCCCGGACGGCGGCACTCTCCCCCACGTCGCCGGGTCGTACGCGGCCAGGTACGCCGGGAGGCTGTAGGCCGGATCGGCGAAACTTTCACAGCTCGCGGGCCGGTCGGCGGCGTCCACATTGCCCTCGACGGTGCCGCGGACGTAGACGATCTTCGGGGTGCCGGGGCGGGCCGCCAGCGCGGCCGCCAGCTCCGAGCGCTTGGTCACCGTGAAGACGTCTCCGGGAGCGGCGGCCGCGCCTCCGGTGGTTCCGGTGGTCGCCGCGGCCCAGCCGTCGCGTGCGCCGAGGACGACCCGGCCGGGGTCGCGGCCGTGGGCTTGGGCGGGTGCCGCGGTGAGCGTCAGTCCGAGCAGGGCGAGGGTCCCCGCGAAAGCCTTCCAGCGCATATCAGCTCCTCAGGTCGGCCGCCCGGGCCGCCAGCTCGGACAGCCGGGCGGGCTCCGGGGCGCCGTCGATGACGACGACGTGGTGGGTCAGGGTGAGCTCCTCGCCCGGCTCGAGCAGCCACGGCCGGTGGTAGGTGGCGGCGAAGCTGACCACCGGGAACGGCTCGTTGCGGACGTACCAGGCCGTCGGGTGGGCGGCGTTCTCCGGGCTGTCGGCGAACAGCAGCGTCGAGCTGCGCAGGCTCTCGTCGTGCTGCCCGGTGAAGGCGAGCCAGGGCGCCCGATGGCCCATCGCCTCGGCCGCGGACTTCCCGTCCGACGTCCGGACCGTGCCGCCGACGAACGACCTCGGCCCGCGCCAGAACAGCCCGCCGTAGCCGGCGGTGTCGCGTCCTTCGGTGACCGGGCTCCCCCAGCGCAGCTCGTGGCCGCTGGTGTTGCGCAGCCGGCTGGACCAGGTGAGCGTCCAGTGGCCGCCGCGCGGCGAGACGTCGCCGAAGTGCAGCGTGCGGTGTTCGGTGAGCCAGCGCCGGCCGGCCGCGGTGCGCCAGGCCAGCTCGTGGCGCAGCTCGCAGTGCCCGCCGGCGTCGTCGATGCGCTCCCAGCGGACGTGGCCGATGGTGCCCTTGTTGTCGAGCGGGGTGTAGCCGCGGCCGCGGACGTAGGTGCGGCCGCCCCAGAAGTTCTCGCCGGAGAGGTGGGCCATCGCGAACTGCAGGCCGTTGTGCCAGGTGTGGTCGTGCGGCCGGACCGCGGTCACGAGCTCCCCCGCCGTGGTGCGCAGCGGGTGCAGGTACGGCTTGGGCGAGTCCCCGGCCGGTGTCGGCGGCTCGACGACGTACTCGGCCAGGACGAGATCGCCGAGGCGCACGCGCACCCGGCCGTCGGGCTCCTCGGTCACCTCCGGCGTGCCCACCGCCGCGCGGCTCACGCCGGTTCCCCGATCTCCCCCAGCAGCTCTTCGACGGACACGGGCCGGCCGGTCTCCAGCGACCGGTTCGCGGCCAGCCCGGTGAGCAGGGCCTGCAGGCCGGCGTCGTGGTCGGCCGCGCAGCCGAGGGCGTCCGGCTCGGCGTCACCGAGGAGCTCGGCGAGCATCCGCTCGTCGCCGCCGCCGTGCCCCTCGCCGAGGAGCCCGTCGAACACGGCTTCCGGCGGTTCCCAGTGCCGTTGCACGGTCAGCCGGGCACGCGCCCGCTTCGGCACCGGCTCGGCGCCGGCCGCGTACTCGTTCTCCCGGACGTCCAGCTCCAGCCGCCCTTCGCTGCCGGAGAAGGCGACGCGGTAGCCCTCCCGCGGTGAGTACGCGTGCAGGTGGTAGTTCAGCACCGCCCCGCCGTGGTGGCGTACGAGCACCGACAGGTCGTCTTCGATGGTGACGCCGGGCGCGAACACGTCCTGGTTCCGCACGTAGCCGTCTTCCCGCTCGGCGTCGTGGTAGAGCGCGCGCAGCTTCGGGGAAGCTTCGAGGTCCAGCGCGAACCGGTCGCCGGCCGTGCGGTGGCCGCTTTTGTCGCCGTAGAAGAACAGCCGGGCGAGTGCGAACACCGTCTCGGGGCCGCGGCCGAGCCACCAGTTGACGAGGTCGAAGTGGTGGCCGGACTTGTGCACGAGCAGTCCGCCGGAGTTCGCCTTGTCCCGGTGCCAGCGGCGGAAGTAGTCGGCGCCGTGCGCGGTGTCGAGCAGCCAGCTGAACTCGACCGAGCCGATCTCCCCGATCGCGCCGCCTGCCAGGAGTTCCCGCACCCGGCGGTGCACCGGGTTGTACCGGTAGTTGAAGGCGACCCGCACCGAGCGGCCGGTCTCGTGCCGGGCCGCGAGGATCCGCCGCGCGCCCTCCACGTCGGTCGTCATCGGCTTCTCCGTGACGACGTCGCAGCCGGCCTCCAGCGCGGCGACGACGTAGTCCGCGTGCGTGTGGTCCGGGGTGCACACGACGACGACGTCGATGCGTTCCTTCGCCAACATGGTGGTGAAGTCTTCGGGCCGGTAGCCGGGGATTTCCGTGCCGAGCCAGCCGTTGTGCACCCGCATGCGGGTTTCGCTGTGGTCGCAGAAGGCCGCGAGTTCGGCCCGCGGCGACGTGGCCAGGGTCCGGGCGAACAGCTGGGCCCGGGAGCCCAGGCCGACGATCGCGTGGCGTCGCACCGCCATCACCTCTCTCGTTCAGGCGCGCGAGGCCGCGCCGGTCCAGGGCAGGGCGAGTTCGGAGAAGAGCGCGAGCCGCTCGGCCGCGGTGTCGACGTCCCGGTCGACGCCCGGCACGACGAAGTGCCGGTCGGGCCCGGTGTCCACGGCCCGGACCCATTCGGCGGGCAGCGGCAGCGGTTCGGGGGCGTCGCGGACCGCTTCCACCAGCGCGGTGAACGCGCGGGTGGCGGCCAGCGGGGCCAGCAGCGGCTCGCCGTCGCGGAGGTGCGCGACGAGGTTGGCCAGCAGGTCGCGCGGCGGGCCGATCACGAGCTGCCGGTCGTGGACGGTGACCAGGTCGGTCTTGTAGTGCCAGCGGATCCGGCCGGTCGTGCCGTGGACCAGCACGTACGGCTCGTGGTCGGCCTCGGCGTCGAGCGTGGCCGCGACGACGACGTCCGGCGCTCCGGCGAAGCTCAGGCGCGCGCACGCGGTGTCGTCGGATTCGATGTCCCGCGCCCGGTACAGCTCGACGGCGGTGCGCTCGGGCAGGTCTTCGGCGGTGCCGTTGACGAGCAGGGCGGTGGCGACGGCGTGGGCGAAGGGGTTGGTCAGCGACCCGTCCACGACCGGCTGCCCGCCGACCCGGCGGCGGCCGGCCCACTCGGCGCGGGCGAAGTACCGGTCCCGCCGGATCCACGCCCCGGCGGCGGCGACCCCGGTGACCGTGCCGATCTCGCCGGCCTCGATCGCGGCCCGCACGACCGGGACCGCGGCCGAGCCGAAGCTCTGGAACCCGGTCTGGCAGGCGCGGCCGCGGGCCGGCTCGGTGAGTTCGCCGAACGCGGCGAGGTCGAGCACCGGCGGCTTCTCGACGAGCAGGTGGCAGCCGGCGGCGAGCGCGAGCTTCGCCAGGGGCAGGTGCGTGTGCGGCGGGGTGGCCACCACGGCGATGTCCGGGATGGCGCGGGCCAGGAGTTCGGCCGCGTCCCGGGTGATCACGCCGCCTTCGGGCAGCAGGGCGCGGGCTTCCCGGGGAGGTTCGCGGATGTCGCACGCCCCGGCGAGGAGGATTTCGCCGCGGTCGTGCAGGGCGCGGGCGCGGCGCAGGTGCTGGGCCGCGTAGCCGGCCGTGCCGAAGACGACCACCTTGGGCCTCATCGGCGGACGCCGGTCGCGACGGCGGCCAGGGCGAGCGGCCCGGCCACCACGAGGGCGAGGATCGGCAGCATCCGGACGAGCAGGACGGCGACGCCGACGGCAGCGGCGAGGAGCAGGCAGCTCTTGGGATCGGCGGTTTCCCGCACCGCGGTGACGATGGCCCGACGCCAGGCCGGACCGCCGGTGGCCACCACTTCACACGTCCGCACCGCCACCACCACCCCCGTCACCGCGAGCACCCACAACACCGGGCGCAACAGCCCGGCGCCCGGCATCGACGCCACCACCTCCAAGTCGACCGCGAACACCACCACCGCCGCCAGGCACGCCAGCCCGAACACCACGCCGCCGCGCGCGGCCTCGCGGAAGTCCGACCAGAAGGTCGTCCACAGTGGACGGACGACGTCCCGCCGGGTGCGGTCGAGGACCCGGCAGCCCGCCACGAACGCCGGGGCCGCCGTCACCACCGGCACCGATGCCAGCGCCACCAGCAGCCCCGCCAGCAGGCAGTCCGAGAAGTCGCCGAGCCCGGTGCGCCACTGGGTACGCATCACATCACCCCTTCAGGCCGCTGGTGCTGACGCCTTCGACCAGCAGGCGCTGGAAGGCGAGGAAGAACAGTACGATCGGGACCAGCGCGAGCGCGGACATCGCGAACATCGCGCCGAAGTTCGACTCGCTGCTCGTGTCGACGAACAGCCGCAGGCCCAGTGGCACGGTGAACTTCTCCGTGTCGTTGAGGTACACCATCTGGGTGAAGAAGTCGTTCCACGTCCAGATGAACGTGAAGATCGACGTCGTCACCAGCGCCGGTTTCGACAGCGGCAGCACGACGTGCCAGAACGTGCGGTAGACCGAACAGCCGTCGATGATCGCCGCTTCGTCGAGCTCGCGCGGGATGCCCCGCATGAACTGGACGATGAGGAACACGAAAAACGCCTCGGTGGCCAGCAGCTTCGGCAGGATCAGCGGCACGAACGTGTTGACCAGCCCGGCCTGCTGGAAGATCACGTACTGCGGGATCAGCGTCACGTGGTAGGGCAGCATCAGCGTGGTGATCATGAACGCGAACAGCGCGCCGCGGAACCGGAACTTCAGCCGCGCGAAGGCGAACGCGGCCAGCGAGCACGACAGCACGTTCGCCGCCACCGACAGGCCGGCCACCAGGAACGAGTTGAGGAAGAAGCGGCCGAACCCGACGTCCGCCGCGCCTTCCCAGCCCTTCGTGTAACCGTCGAAGACGAACCGGGTGGGCAGCAGCGCCAGCCGGGACAGGATCTCGTCCGGCGGCTTGACCGACGCGAACGCCAGCCACACCAGCGGGTAGAGCACCACGGCGACGATGACGAGACAGAGCACGTGCCAGCCGAACGAGCGAGCACTGCGCGGGAGCACCGTCACTTCCGATCCTCCGCATCGTCGTAGAACACCCACAGCTTCGCGGTGCGGAACACGATCGCCGTCACGATCGCGATGACGACCAGCAGCACCCAGGCCATCGCCGAGGCGTACCCCATCCGGAAGTCCTGGAAGCCGACCTCGAACAGGTACAGCGTGTAGAACAGGTCCGCGTCGGCCGGGCCGCCGCGGCCACCGCCGATGACGAACGCCGGGGTGAACGCCTGGAAAGCGTGGATCGCCTCCATCACCAGGTTGAAGAAGATCACCGGCGAGAGCATCGGCAGCGTGATGTGCCGGAACCGGCGCAACGCGCCCGCGCCGTCGATCGCGGCGGCCTCGTGCAGCTCCGCCGGGATCTGCTTCAGCCCCGCCAGGAAGATCACCATCGGCGCGCCGAACTGCCAGACGCCCAGCAGCACGATCGAGGCGAGGCTGAACTGCGGGTCGTCGACCCAGCTCGGCGTGTGCCAGCCGAAGAAGGCGAGGACCTCGTTCACCGGGCCGCCGCCCATGAACAGCGCCCGCCACACCAGCGCCGCGGCGACGCTCGCGCCGAGCAGCGAAGGCGCGTAGAACGCCGCCCGGTAGAAGCCGTTGGCCCCGCGGCGGGTGTTGAGCAGCATCGCCACCAGCAGCGACACCGTCAGCTTCAGCGGCACCGAGACCAGTACGTAGATCAGGGTCACCTTGACCGACTGCAGGTAGCGGTCGTCGCCGGTGAACATGTGCGCGAAGTTGCCGAAGCCGACCCACTCCGGCGAGGTGAACATGTCGTAGTCGGTGAACGACAGGTACAGCGAGACGACCATCGGGCCGACGGTCAGCGCCACCGCGCCGAGCAGCCACGGCGTCAGGAAGGCGAACGCCTCCGGCTGGCTCTTGCGGCGGCGCCCGGCCGGGCGGTGCCGGTGCCGGACGCGCACCGGAGTGTCCCCCGCGACCGGCGGGTCCGGGGTGCGCAGGGTCGTCATCGGCTACGACAGTCCCTTCTGGGCTTCGGTCATGAACCGGCTGACCGCGTCGTCGATGCTCATCCGGCCGAACGCGACCTCTTCGTACGTGCGCTGGAGGAGCTTCTGGATCGCGCCCGCGCCCTTGGGCGGCACCGGCGGCGCGGCCCCGAGCTTCGGTTCGAGCGCGGCCTCGTAGTCGTAGAGGGTCTTGTCGTTGCCCTTCGCCTCGGCCGCCAGCTGGGCGCGGACCTTCAGGTTCGGGGCGAGGCCGCGATCGGCGCCGACGATCCTGCCGACCTCGGGGTCGTTGATCAGGAAGTCCACGAGCTTCGCCGCGGCCTCCTGCTGCTGGCTGCGCGCGGACACGGCCAGGAACATCGCCGGCCGCCGGTACTGCCCGGTGTCGCCGTTGGCGCCGCTCGGGTACGGCGCCACGTTGAGCGGTTTGCCGTTCGCCTTCTGGTACGCCGGCAGCAGGTTGTCGTAGGCGAACTCCGAGCTGGTCAGCTTCTTGCCCAGCGGGGACTGCTCGGGCGAAGTGTTGTAGGACGCGGTGACGTCGGCGGGCGAAGCGGCCTTCGTGTCGCGGAACTTGCTCGCCAGCTGCCAGTAGCGGCGCAGGTCGTCGGCGGTGAAGCCGAGCTTGCCCTCGGGGGTGTAGAACTGCTTGCCCTGCTGACGCAGCCAGATCTCCAGGGTGGTGTCGAGGATGCCGAAGTCGGTCACCCCGCGTGCCGAGCCCGCCGTGCCGACCTTCTGGGCCGCCTCGGCGTACTGGTCCCAGGTCATCCCCTTGGCCGGGTCGGCGCCGGCCGCCGTGAAGGCGGCGGGGTCGTAGATCATCGCCGGCGTGTTCTGCGCCCACGGCACGGCGTACCGCTTGCCCTGGTAGACGCCGGTGGCGGCCAGCTCCGGGTTGACGTCGGCGAGCGAGATGGCCTTGCCGGCACCGGAGTTCAGGTCGGCCAGGACGTTGCGGCCGCCGTATTCGGCGAGGTAGCGGCTGTCGACGTTGAGCACGTCCGGCGGCTTGCCCCCGGCCGTCTGCGTCGCCAGCTTCTCCCAGTAGGCCGCGTACGCCGAGAACGACGTCTGCACCTTGATCTTCGGGTTCTTCTGCTGGAAGAGCTCGACGGCCTTTTTCGTCAGGCCGGCCCGGCCTTCGCTGCCCCACCACACGAAGTTGATCGTCACGTCGCCGCCACCACCGGAGCCCGAGCCGCAGGCGGCCACCCCGGTCAGCAGCAGCGGGACCACCACGGCCAGCGCGGCGACACCCCGCCGCTGGGTCCTGCGCTCAGTTGTCCGCCCCATCGAACTCTCCGTCCTCAGCGTGTCAGCACTTTTCTGAAAACGCTGTCAGCGCGTTCACGGTAGGCAGTGCGGCGCAACGCTGTCAACGGCCGAATCAGCACAATAGCCCTTGTGCAGCAACGTTTTCAGTGTTTTCAGGGCAGCACGAGAAAGCGCTTACCAGATCCGCGTGCGCGACCGGGGGTCAGCCCGGCCGCCGTCGCGCGGCGCTCGCCCACGGGACGCCGATCTCCGAAAACAGCGCCAGCCGGTCCGCGGCCACGGCGACCTCTTCGCCGATCCCCCGCACGACCGGGTGCCGGCTCGCCCCTTCGCCGACGCTGCGGATCCAGCCCGCGGGGATCTTCGACGGCGAGGGCGCGTCCCGCACCGCTTCGACCACCGAGGCGAACGCCCGGGTCCCGGACAGCGGCGCGAGCAGCGGCACGCCGTCCGGGTCGCGGTGGTGGGCGATCAGGTTGCGCAGCAGGTCGGCCGGTGCGCCGAGGTGGCACCGCTCGTCGTCGATTTCGAGGCGGTGGCTCTTGTACCAGAACTTCGCGCGCGCCCGCTCGCCGTGCACCACGACGTAGGGCTCGTGGTCCTGCTCGGCGCACAGCGAGGCGGCCACGACGATTTCGGGCCCGTCGCCGAACCGGATCCGCAGGCACGCGGTGTCGTCGGCCTCGATGTCGCGGGTGCCGTAGAGCTCGAGGGCGATCTCCGCCGGGTCGCGCCCGGCGACCCCGCCGACCAGCAGCGCGGTGGCCACGGCGTGGGAGAACGGGTTGGTCAGGGCGCCGTCGACGACGGCCTCGCCGTCGAGCCAGCGGCGACCGGCCCACGGGTTGCGGCGGTAGTAGGCGTCCGTGCGGATCCACGCCCCGGCCGCGCCGACGCCGACCACCTTCCCGAGCCGGCCGGCCGCGATCGCCGCCTGGAGAACCGGCAGCACCGGGGAGCCGAAGCTCTGGAACCCGGTCTGGCAGGCCGACCCGGTCTCCGCGGCCAGCCGCGACAGCGTGGTGAAGCCGTCGAGGTCGAGCACCGGCGGGGTCTCCAGCAGCAGGTCGCTGCCCGCCCGCAGCACCGCGGCACCGGCCTGGACGTGCGCGTGCGGCGGGGTCGCGACCACGGTGACGTCCGGGCGGCAGCGGCGGAGCAGGTCGTCGACGCTCGGGTGCGCGGTGCCGCCCGGCGGCAGCAGCGCCGCGGCGGCGGCCGACGGCGGCCGGATGTCGGCCATGCCCACGAACCGGACCAGCCCTTCGTCGTGCAGGATCCGCGCGCGGTGCAGGTAGCTGAACGCGTAGCCGGACGTGCCGACGACCGCCAGCCTCGGCGGGTCCGCCACGGTGCGGCTCCGGCTCCCCGACATGGATCTCCGATCGGCGGGACCGGTGGGCGCCCGCGCGGGACTGACGAATGGGTCAGGCTCTGGGAGAAACTTCCGGTCGCCACCGTAGGGCGTGCGCGACAAACGTGTCAATGATCAGGACACCTCTTCGAAATCGTCGATCGGGCAATACGCCGAATGGCAGCGCCTTTTTTTCAGATAGCGCTTACTGGAATAGACCAGCTCGGCCTGCAAACGATGACCGCCGGTTTGCAGGATTTGTTGACAACGTTCTCGGGCGTTTCCATGATGGTGCGGGAGAGCCTGCCGAGGAGTAGCCGTGACCGTCACGATCCACGACGTCGCCCGCCGGGCCAACGTGTCGATCTCGACCGTCTCGCGGGCGTTCACCTCCCCGGACCTGGTCCGGCAGCAGACCCGCACCCGGGTGCTGGCCGCCGCGCACGAGCTGGGCTACCGCGCGGCCGGCGCACCGCAGCCGGGGCCGGCGGTCCGCACCGGGCACATCGGGATCGTGGTCTCCGACCTGGGCAACCCGTTCTTCACCGGCGTGCTCAACGGCGTCCAGGCCCGCGCGCGGCAGGACGACATCGCGGTGCTGTTCGCCAACAGCGACGAAGACCCCGCGACGGAGCAGAACCTCGTCCGCCGGATGGCCAAGCAGGTCGACGGCGTGGTGCTGTGCAGCCCGAGCATGACCGACGACCAGCTGCGGGCGCTCGCCGGGCAGACGACCCTGGTGCTGCTCAACCGGGAGGTGCCCGGGATCCCGTCGATCGTGCTGGACGCGGGGGACGGGATGCGGCAGGCGATCGAGCACCTGGCCGCGCTGGGCCACCACCGGTGCGCCTACCTCGGCGGGCCGCGCACGTCGTGGGCGAACCGCGCGCGCAGGCAGGGCCTGGCGGAGACCGCGCGGAGGCACGGCACGGACGTGGTCGAGTTCGGCCCGTTCCCGCCGGTGTTCGAGGGCGGCCTGCAGGGCGCGGACCTGGCCTTGGCGGCGGACGTGACGGCGATCGTGGCCTACAACGACCTGGTCGCCTTCGGCGCGCTGGCGCGGCTGAACGCGCGCGGGGTGCCGGTGCCGGACGAGATCAGCCTGGTGGGCTTCGACGACCTGGTCTTCGCGGCGATCTCGGCGCCCCCGCTGACGACGATCGCGATGCCGACGGAGGCGGCGGGCCGCGCGGCGGTGACGATCCTGCTGGGCCTGCTCGACGGCGAGGCCGACGAGCGCACGACCCAGGTGCTGGACACCCACCTGATCGTCCGCGCCACCACGGCCCCGCCGCCGGGTTAGCTCCCGAAGACGTTGCGGCGCAGGAACGGGTTGCGGAACTTGCCCCGCGGGTCCAGCTTCTCCGCCAGCGCCCGGAACTCCGCCAGCCGCGGGTACTCCCCCGGCACGCCGTGGAAGAGCTTGCCCCAGTGCGGGCGGGCACCGAACGGCGCCAGGCGCTCCTCGAGCACCGGCAGCACCGCCTCGACCTCCGGCTGCCGCGGCTGCCAGGTGAAGTGCAGGGCCACCCGGTCGCCGCCGTGGCACGGGCTGAGCCACAGGTCGTCGCCCGCGATCGCGCGGATCTCCGACACCAGCAGCAGCGGCGCCACCCGGTCGCCCATCTCGCGGACCGCGCGGATCGCCGCCACCGCGTCGCGGTAGGGCACGAAGTACTCCGACTGCAGTTCGTCCCCGACGCTCGGGGTGAACGCCAGCGCGAAGTGCGGGAGCCGCTCGTGCCACGGGCCCGGCACGCCGAGCTGGGGCGTGCAGTTGTCCGCCGGGACGCCCGCGGCGTGGGCCGGGTGCCGCGGGCCGTCGGCCGGGACCGCACCGAACAGGCCGGCGCGCTCGGTGAACTCGTCGACGCGGCTCTTGACCCACACCTGGTCGATCCGGTCGTTCGCCCAGTTCGTGAACATGCTGACGCTGTAGCCGGCGTCTTCGATTTCGTCGAACTGCCCGTACGCGGCTTCCCAAGGCAGGTCGTCGAACACGTCCTGCCGCACGTCGAAGGCCGGGACCACGTCGAGGGTCAGGCGGGTGACGACGCCGACCGCGCCGAGCCCGACGACCAGGCCGGGGAACTCGGCGTCGGCCCGGGTGTAGGTGCGCAGCGAGCCGTCGGCGGTGACCAGCTCGATGCCGGAGACGGCCGCGGCGAGGCCCGGCTGCCGCCGTCCGGAGCCGTGGGTGCCGGTGGCCACGCTGCCGGCCACCGTGATGTGCGGCAGGGACGCCAGGTTCGGCAGCGCGAAGCCCGCGTCGTGCAGCTGCTGCGCGAAGTCGCCGTAGCGGGCCGATCCGCCGACTGTCACGGTGCCCTCGCCGATCTCGACTCCGGCGTCGAGGGCGCGCAGGTCCAGCAGGAGCCCGCCCGGCGAGTCCGCGATCGTGTTGAAGCAGTGCCGGCTCCCGAGGGCTTTGACGTGCGTCGCGCCGGCGACGGCTTCCTGGACCTCGGCGACGGTGCGCGGGGTCGTCACCGCGTCCGCGCCGTAAGTGAGGTTCCCGGCCCAGTTCGACTCGCCCACCCGCTGTGTCCTTCCGCCGTGAGAGATCCACTCACGACCCTACGCGGCCGCGGCGCGCCAGAAGTCCCGCATCCAGCTCGGCGGCACCGGGCTGTCCTCGCCCACCTGGGTGAGCAGGACGGCCACGGTGCTGGTGGCGGGCACGACGTGCGCGGTGGTGCCGGTCCCGCCGACCCACCCGTACCGGCCCGGAATGTGCCACGGCTCGATGGCGGCGATGTCCACCGAGCCACCCATCCCCCAGCCCTGGCCCTCCAGGAACAGCGCGCCGATCTCGCGGTGCGCCGCGGTGGTGTGGTCGGTGGTCATCAGCCGGACGGCCTCCGGCGTGAGCACGCCGGCGCCCCCGGCCAGCAGCATCCGGCCGAAAGCGACCCAGTCGCCCGCCGTCCCGGCGAGGCCGCCGTTGCCGAGCGGCAGCGCGGGCATCGTGCGCCACTGGCCGTCCGGCGGATCGGCGAGCACCAGCCCGCCGCTGGTCTTCTTGTAGAAGGCGGTGGCCCGGCCGGGATCGGCCACGAAGCCGGTGTCAGTCATGCCCAGCGGGGCGAAGATCCGTTCGGCGAGGAACTCCGGGAAGGACCGCCCGGACGCGCGGGCGACGAGCAGCCCCTGGATCGTGGAACACGTGTCGTAGAGCCAGGATTCGCCAGGCTGGTAGGCCAGGGGCACGTCGGCGAGCCGCGCGAGCCAGACGTCCGGTTCGGGGAAGCTCTGCACCTCCCGGCCGTCGCCCTGCACGGGGAACAGCGCCTGCACCGCCGGGAGCGTGAAGTCCGACGGGAAGCCCCAGCCGGCCTGGCCGGTGAGCACGTCGAACACCGTGATCGGCCGCTTCGCCGGGACGACGTCGTCGAGCGCGCTCGCCGGGCTGCGCACCACCTTCGGGTCGGCCAGCTCCGGCAGCCAGCGGCCGATGGGGTCGTCGAGGGCGAGCGTGCCGTCGTCCACCAGCACCAGAACCGCGGCCGCGGTGATCGGCTTGGTGATGGACGCGAAGCGGAACAGCGTGTCCTCGGCCATCGCGCGGCTGCCCTCGACGTCGACCGAGCCGACGGCCACGACCTCCCGCGTGCCGCCCCGGTCCACGATCGCCACCGCGCCGGGCAGCGTGCCGTCGTCGACGTAGCGGTGCAGGGTCTCGCGCAGGTCCATGATCCTCCCCAGGGGTCGTCCCGACCCTAGTTCAGCGGGCCGGGACGATCGCCTGATGGGTGCCGGCGAGGCCGTGCGGGCTGAGCAGCCGGCCCATCCGCTTCGGCATCCGCAGCGTGATCGCGCGGTCGACGACCCGCGCACCGGGCGCGGCTTCCGCCAGCCGCGTCTCGTAGGCCGTGCAGTCGGCCGGCACTCGCAGCCACGCCGACACGACGAGGTTGCCCTCCCCGACCACCGCGGCCGAGAGCCGGGTCTCCGGCAGCTGCGCGATCGCCGCGCCGGCGCGATCGAGGTCCGCCGCGCGCACGTCGAGGCGGTAGCCCGCGATCACCGGCCAGCCGGCCGGGACGTGCGCGAGGTCGCAGCGGAAGTCGAGTTCGTGGTTGCGCAGCATCCGCGCCAGGGTGCGCCGCACCGCCGACTCGCTCATCCCGCAGTCCCGCGCCAGCACGGCGTAACTGCGCCGCCCGTCCTCGCCGAGGGACTCCACGAGGGCGCGCAGGTCCCGGTCGTCCCACTGCCGCGGCACGACCAGCCGGGCCTGCACGGCGGTGTCGTCCAGCACCGCCCGCTGCTCCGGGGCGAGCGCGTCCACCAGCCAGCCGCTGCCCTCCCGGTAGACGCGGGTCGCGACGGCGAACCGGACCTCCCGCACCCCGGGCAGGGTGCCGATGCGGCCGGTGACCAGCGCGTCCAGCGCGTCGAGGTCGCGGGCGGCCAGGCCGAGGAACAGCGCGAACCGGCTGGTCGTGCGCTCCACGCTGAACACCGACGGCCAGCCGCAGAGTTCGCGGGTCAGTGCGCTCAGCACGTCGGGGCGGCAGGCGAGGTCGACGTAGCCGACCGTGGTCGTCGGCGGGGTGGAATAGGCGGTGAGCCAGGCCAGCCCGGCGGCCTGCAGCCGCTCCCAGCGGCGGGCCGCCGTGGTCGCATCGGTGCCGAGCGCGGCGGCGATGCGCGTCCACGGCGCCCGCGGGTCACGCTGGAGCGCCTCCACCAGCGCGAGGTCGGACGCGCTCAACCCCGGGCGCGCCGCTTCCGGCGCACCGGGCGAAACGGGCATGGCGCATTGTGGCCTGGTCATGATCGGCTGCCAAGGGGGCCGCCGCCGGCCCCCTTGCCGTCCTACCGCCGCCGCAGCCGCGGCACCGCGGCCGCCCCGGCCACCAGCACGAGCACACCGCCGAGCACGAACGGCAGCGCGGGGACGTCGCCGGGATCCGCGGCGGGCACCGCGCGCTCCCGGCCGCCGTAGCCGCCGCCCGCGCCGTCGCGGTCGTAGGCCGAGCCGGGCAGCTTGTCCGCGTACCGCTCGTGCAGCGCCGCGCGGTAGTCCTCGAGGGAGAGTTCCGTGCCCGCGACGAGGCCGGTGACCGAGCCGTCCAGCACCGTCACAGCGTCGCCGTGCACCGCGTACCAGGCGTTGACCTGCGGTTCGTGCAGGAGGTAGCCGCCGGCCGCGGCCTGGGCGTACCGCCGCTCGTAGTCACCGGAGGCGACGTTGACGACGGTCCAGGCCGGGCCTTGGCGCTCCGCCCAGACGGTCGCGGCGGTGCCGTCGCCGGTCCGCGCCGGGACCGCGACGTAGGCGAGCGCGGCCGCGACGTCCGACTTCCCGGCGACGAACGCGGCCGTCGGCTCGTAGACCGGGACCTGGGTCTTCGGATCGGCCGCCGGCCGGGCCGCCGTCGCCGCGTGGCTGCCGGGGAACTTCGTCCTGGCGAGGCGGCCGAGCGTGCCGGGGCCGCCGGTGATCTTTCCGATGGCGGCGGTGTCGGCGGCGGTCGGTGCGCCGGCGGGTCCGTCCGCCGCGTTCGCGGCGCCGGTCGTGGTGAGCATCGCGGCGCCGGCCAGCGCGGCCACGCCCATCGCTTTCCGCAGCATGCTCATCCCTCGATCCCGTACAGCGTGTGGGTCCACTGGAACTGGCTGTTCGAGCGGTAGGTGTCGTAGTTCATCGAGTTGTAGCGGCTGTTGTTCGGCCACGGGTCGCCGTATTCGACGCGGGTGGTGCCACCGGAATTGTCGTAGCCGTAGAGCACGTGCATGTGCCCGCCGCCGGAGCGCCAGCCGATCCGGGTGCCGACCGGCTTTCCGGCGTCGATCTGGCTTTTGACGCCGGTGAAGGAAAGCGTCTGGCCGCCGGAGTTGTACGTGCCGACGTTCGTGAAGCCGAGGTAGCGGAAAACGCGCTGCTGGTCGGACAGGTAGCCCTGGTTGTCGGCGCAGTCGCTGCCGGACTCGTTGTGCGCGATCTGGCAGAACCGGCTCTGGGTCAGGGAGTATCCCCAGAACGCGGCGATGGTGTTGCCGCTGGCGTCCCAGCACCACTGGTCTTTCTGTTGCGCCTGCATGGTGATCCCGAGGTCGGTGCGCGCCGCCGCCGCGGCGGCCGGGGCCGGCAGCGCGACGACCGCGACCGCGAGCGCGGCGAGTCCACAAAGGACTCGTGAGGTGGTTTTCACGAAGTGCTCCTCCAGCCGGTGACGATTCGACGTGGTGGCACGGAATACTCCGCGCCCGGCACGGTGATCCGGTACCTACCAAGGGAGGATTGCGTTTCCCGGAAACGATTCCGGCGGATCCCGGCGCTTTCCGGGAAGCCGGATTCCGGCACGGGGCGGGGGCCGCCGGGCGGATTCCGGCTTCGGCCACGCCAGGCCGCCGCGGAAGCTCACCCAAGGCTCGCTCGGGCAGGCCGGCGAGCCGCATCGGCCGGCTGGTCACGCGCTGTCGGAGAGGGGCGCCGGGCGCGCCCGGCGATGCTGAAACTGTTCGTACTCGTGCCCGGAACACACCGAAGGCCACCACGGCGGGCGTGGTGGCCTTCGGGTCGGGGGTGATCAGTCCGTGCCGAACTCCATCGCGGCGCTGTCGAGCAGCTCGACGTCGTCGGTCTTGCCGCGCGAGGCGATCGCCTCCGCGCCGCCTTCGGGCATCGCGCCGATGAGCCCGGTCGACGCGGCCTGGGCGGCGCCGATCAGCTTCGGGTTCGCGCCGCCGACCATGCCGAGGCTGGCGTACTGCTCCAGCTTCGCGCGCGAGTCGGCGATGTCGAGGTTGCGCATGGTCAGCTGGCCGATCCGGTCGACCGGGCCGAACGCCGAGTCCTCGGTGCGCTCCATCGACAGCTTGTCCGGGTGGTAGCTGAACGCCGGGCCGGTCGTGTCGAGGATCGAGTAGTCCTCGCCCCGGCGCAGCCGCAGCGTCACCTCGCCGGTGATCGCGGTGCCGACCCAGCGCTGCAGCGACTCGCGCAGCATCATGGCCTGGGGGTCCAGCCAGCGGCCCTCGTACATCAGGCGGCCGAGGCGGCGGCCCTCGTTGTGGTAGCTGGCGAGGGTGTCCTCGTTGTGGATGGCGTTGACGAGCCGTTCGTAGGCGGCGTGCAGCAGCGCCATGCCGGGCGCCTCGTAGATGCCGCGGCTCTTGGCCTCGATGATCCGGTTCTCGATCTGGTCGGACATACCCAGGCCGTGCCGGCCGCCGATGGCGTTGGCTTCGAGGACCAGGTCGACGGCGGAGGCGAACTCCTTGCCGTTGATCGTCATCGGGCGGCCGTGCTCGAAGCCGATCGTGACGTCCTCGGCCGGGATCTCGACCTCGGGGTCCCAGAACGCCACGCCCATGATCGGCTTGACGATCTCGATGCCGGTGTCCAGGTGTTCCAGGGACTTCGCCTCGTGCGTGGCGCCCCAGATGTTGGCGTCGGTCGAGTACGCCTTTTCGGTGCTGTCGCGGTAGGGCAGGTCGTGCGCGAGCAGCCACTCGGACATCTCCTTGCGGCCGCCGAGCTCGGTGACGAAGTCCGCGTCGAGCCACGGCTTGTAGACGCGCAGGGAGGGGTTGGCCAGCAGGCCGTAGCGGTAGAACCGCTCGATGTCGTTGCCCTTGTAGGTGGAGCCGTCGCCCCAGATCTGGACGTCGTCCTCGAGCATGGCGCGCACCAGCAGCGTGCCGGTGACCGCGCGGCCGAGCGGGGTGGTGTTGAAGTAGCTGCGGCCGCCGGAGCGGATGTGGAAGGCGCCGCACGTCAGCGCCGCGAGCCCCTCTTCGACCAGGGCTTCCTTGCAGTCGACGAGCCGGGCGATCTCGGCGCCGTACTGGCCGGCTCGCCCGGGCACCGACTCGATGTCGGGCTCGTCGTACTGGCCGATGTCGGCGGTGTAGGTGCAGGGGACCGCGCCTTTGTCGCGCATCCACGCGACCGCTACGGAAGTGTCGAGGCCACCGGAGAAGGCGATACCGACACGCTCGCCGACGGGCAGGGAAGTGAGCACCTTGGACATGCGAATGATTATGCACGGCTATGCATCGTCGTGCAATCCGGGGTGCCCTGGCTCACGGAAACCCGGTTGACCAGCGTGGTTCGGTGGGATCATGCCGATGCACGCGGACCAGCACGCCATCGACACCGGCCTGGTCCGGCGGCTCGTCGACGGGCAGTTCCCCCGGTGGGCCGGGGCACCCCTTACTCCCCTGGCCTCCGGGGGCACGGTCAACGCCGTGTACCGCCTCGGTGACGAACTGACCGTCCGGCTCCCGCTGACCGCGGGCGGCGCCGACGACATCGCGAAGGAACGCCAGGCCCTCGGCATCCTCGGCGAGCTGCCGGTCGCGGTCCCGGCCGTCGTCGCGGTCGGCGAGCCCGCCGAGGGCTACCCGTTGCCGTGGGCGGTGCACGGCTGGCTGGACGGCACACCGGCGCGCGAAGGCCGCGACGCACCGGCCCGTGACCTGGCGGAGTTCGTGCGGGCACTGCGGGCGCACCCGGCGGAAGGTCGCGTGACCCGCCGCGGGAAGCCGCTGTCGGACGTGGACACGGCCACCCGCCAGGCGATCGAAGAGCTGAGCGGCACCGACGAGCCGTTCGACGCGACGGCGGCCCTCGCCGCCTGGACCGAGGCGCTCGAAGCTCCACAGTGGACCGGCCCGCCGTGCCGGCTGCACGGCGACCTGATGCCGAGCAACCTCCTGCTGCGCGACGGCCGCCTCAGCGGCGTCCTCGACTGGGCGACCGCGGGCCTCGGCGACCCGGCGATCGATCTGATTCCGGCGTGGAACCTGCTCACCGCGGACACCAGGCCCGCCTTCCGCGACGCCGTGGCCACCGACGACGCCACCTGGGCCCGCGGCCGCGGCCGGGCGCTGTCGATGGCCGTGATCCAGCTGCCGTACTACCGGCACACGAACCCGGTCATCTCGGCCAACGCCCGGTACGTGCTCGCCGAGCTGGGCGTGCTCACCCGTTCCCGATGACCGGCAGGTCCCACCGCTGGGCGTGCAGGTCCCGGCCTCGGACCGTGCAGGCACCCGTGACCGCGCCGCGGTCGTTGAGGTCCTCGGCGCCGCACCAGTGGTTGTCCGGCAGCCGCCCCAGCGCGGTGAACCCGCCGCCGGGCCCCCAGACGTAGAACTGGCCGGAGCCGATGGCCACGAGCGCGCTGCCCGTGTCGTTCGCGGTGACGAACCGGGTCCACACGCCGTCCGGGTTCGGGTGCACGGTCAGCCACCCGGCCGGGTTCCAGCGGGCCAGTTGCGTCGTGCCGTCCCCCGCCTCGACGGTGCCGTAGATCGTCCCGTCCTCGCCGATCTCGTCCGCCGCGCTGAACTTCCAGGTGGTGTCGAGGACGGTGAGGCGTCCCGCCGCGTCCCATTTCGCGGCGTGGGAGCCGCTCGAGCCGACGACCGTGCCCGCGTTGTCGAGGTCGGCGGGTGTGCCGCCGCCTTCCAGCGGAACGAGGTTGCCCGCCGGGTCCCAGTACTTCGACTCGCCCTCGTACGCGCTGAGGACCGCGCCCGCGTCGTTGATCGCGAAGCCGCGGCCGGGGCCGAGGGCCGTGACCGTGCCCCGGGTAGTGTCCCACTTCACCGCCGTGTCCGGGTCCGAAGCGCCGTAGGAGTACCCGACAGCGATGCCGTGGGCGTTGATCGCGGCCACCCGGGAAGACGGGTAGCCGGGCACCGGCGGCAGGTCCACCGGCACCCCGGACGCGCCCCAGAGCGTCGCCCGCCAGCCGGACCCGTCGGCCTTCATCGAGTTCCCGATCGCCACCCCGTCCTCGGTGAGCGCGACCGGGTCGACCGTTTGGTAGCCCGGCTGCGGCGGCAGCTCGGTGATCCGGCCGGCCGCGTCCCACCGGGCCCCGCGCGGGTTGTTCGCCTTGTCGGCCGCCGTCCCGAACACCGATCCGTCGTTCGACACCACGTTTCCGTAGCTGTTCAGTCCTCCGGGCAGCGTGCCCAGGTCGACCGGGGCGACCGGTTCGTCCGCACCGGCCGGGACCGCGGTGAGCACCACCGCCACCACCGCCGTCGCGAGAACACCTCTGAACATCCCTGCTCCTCCCCCTCGGGTGGGTTCCGGGGTGTCCACGCGCGACGGCGGTGACCGGTTTAGCCCGGCAGCAGCGCCGGGGCCGCGAGGCGGGTGGCGTTCGCCGCCGCGTCGTCCGGGGCTTCCTGTGCCGAGCGCTCCGCTTCGACGCGGGCCAGGTAGTTCGCCACCTCACGGTCCGTGCGGTGCGAATCCCAGCCCAGCAGCGGGGCCATCAGCGCGGCCACGACGGGCGCCGCGGCCACGCCGCGGTCGCGCTCCTCGATCGAGATGCGCGTCCGCCGCGTCAGGACGTCCTCGAGGTGCAGCGCACCCTCGTGGGAGACCGCGTACACCGCCTCCACGCGGAGGTACTCCGAGCTCTCCGTGATCGGCTCCCGGAGCGCGGGATCCGCCTCGATCAGCTCGAGGAGGTTCCAGATCCGCGTCCCGTACCGCTGCAGCAGGTGCTCGACGCGGGTCAGCGGCAGCCCCGCCTTCGCGGCCACGGCGAACCGGTCCTCCCACAGCTCGTGGTAGCCCTCGGCGCCGACGATCGGGAGCCGGTCGGTCCACGACGGCGGGGCCGGGCGGCCCACCTCCGCCACCGCGACGTCGACCGCGTCGGCGGCCATCACCCGGTACGTCGTGTACTTGCCGCCGGCCACGATGACCAGGCCCGGCACCGGGTGCGCCACCGCGTGCTCCCGCGACAGCTTGGTCGTCGCGGCCGCCTTCGCCGCCAGCAGCGGGCGGAGCCCGGCGTACACGCCCTCGATGTCGTCGTGCGTCACGGGGGTACGCAGGACGGCATTGAGGTGCTCGAGCACGTAGTCGACGTCCGCCCGGCTCGCCGCCGGGTGCTCGCGGTCGAGGTCCCACTCGGTGTCGGTGGTGCCCACGATCCAGTGGCGCCCCCACGGGATGACGAACAGCACGCTCTTCTCGGTGCGCAGGATCAGCCCGGTGTCCAGGTCGATCTTCTCCCGCGGCACCACCAGGTGGATGCCCTTCGACGCGCGGACGGTGAACGGCGCCGGAATGCCGGCCGCCTCCGCCATGTCGTCGCTCCACACGCCGGTCGCGGCGACCACCGTGCGAGCGCGGATCTCGAATGCGATCCCGCTCTCGCGGTCGACGACCTTCGCCCCGACGACGCGCTCGCCGTCGCGAAGCAGCGAAGTGACGCGAGCCCGGGTGAGCACCGAAGCGCCTTGCTCGGCGGCCGTCCGGGCGATCGTCATCGTGTGGCGGGCGTCGTCGACCTGGGCGTCGTAGTACTGGATCGCCCCGATCAGCGCGTCGTCCGCGAGCGCCGGGGCCGCCTTGAAGGCGCCCTTCTTGGACAGGTGCCGGTGCCGCGGCAGCGCGCGGGCGCCGCCGAGGGTGTCGTACAGCGTGACGCCGGCGCCGATGTAGCCGCGCTCCCACACCCGGTGCTGCAGCGGGACGAGGAACCTGACCGGCCGCACCAGGTGCGGGGCCAGTGTCTGCAGCAGCAGCCCGCGCTCCTTGAGGGCCTCGCGCACCAGCTTGAAGTCCAGCTGCTCCAGGTAGCGCAGGCCGCCGTGGATCAGCTTGGACGACCGGCTCGACGTGCCGGCGGCGAAGTCGCGGGCCTCGACCAGCGCGGTCGACAGCCCCCGGGACGCGGCGTCGAGCGCGACGCCGGCCCCGGTGACTCCCCCGCCGACGACGAGCACGTCGACCTCTTCGTCGACCAGCTTCCGCAGCGTGTCCGCGCGGTACTGCGGGGAAAGCGGGGTCACGGTGTTCCTCCTCATGGTCACTGCACGTCGACCCAGTCGAGCGTGCGGCCCACGGCCTTCTGCCAGCCCGCGTAGCCCTCGGCGCGCTGTTCGTCGCTCCACGACGGCGTCCAGCGCTTGTCCTCGTTCCAGTTCTGCTCGAGCTCGTCGGTCGACTTCCAGAAGCCGACGGCCAGCCCGGCCGCGTACGCGGCGCCCAGCGCGGTGGTCTCGGCCACGACCGGCTTCGACACCGGCACGCCGAGGATGTCCGCCTGCAGCTGCATGCACAGCTCGTTGGCGGTGACGCCACCGTCCACCCGCAACACGTCGAGCGTGACGCCCGAGTCGTTCTGCATGGCCTCGACGACGTCGCGGGTCTGGTAGCAGATCGCTTCGAGGGTGGCCCGCGCGATGTGGGCGTTCGTCGTGGCGCGGGTGAGGCCGACGATCGCGCCGCGGGCGTCGGAGCGCCAGTACGGCGCGAACAGGCCGGAGAACGCCGGGACGAAGTAGACGCCGCCGTTGTCCTCGACCTGGCGGGCCAGGCTCTCGCTCTGGGCCGCGCCGCTGATGATGCCGAGCTGGTCGCGCAGCCACTGCACCGCGGAACCCGTGACGGCGATCGAGCCTTCCAGCGCGTAGACCGGCTTGTCGTCGCCGAACTGGTAGCACAACGTCGTCAGCAGGCCGTGCTGCGAGCGGACCAGCTCCTGGCCGGTGTTGAGGAGCAGGAAGTTGCCGGTGCCGTAGGTGTTCTTGGCCTCGCCGGGCCGGAAGCAGACCTGGCCGACGGTGGCGGCTTGCTGGTCGCCGAGGACGCCGGTGATGGCGACCTCGCCGCCGAGCGGCCCGTCCGCGCGGGTGGTGCCGAAGCCCGGGTTGGACGACGGCCGGATCGCCGGGAGCATCTGCCGCGGGACGTTGAAGAACGAAAGCAGCTCGTCGTCCCAGTCGAGGGTCTCGAGGTCCATCAGCATGGTGCGGGAGGCGTTGGTCGGGTCGGTGACGTGCACGCCGCCGTCCGGGCCGCCGGTGAGGTTCCAGATGAGCCACGAGTCGGTGGTGCCGAACAGGGCGTCACCCTTCTCGGCGTCCTCGCGCACACCCGGGATGTTCTCGAGGATCCACTGCAGCTTGCCGCCGGAGAAGTAGGTGGCGGGCGGCAGGCCGGCCTTGCGGCGGATGATGTCGCCCTTGCCCTCGCGCTCCAGCGCGGAGGCGATCCGGTCGGTGCGCGTGTCCTGCCAGACGATCGCGTGGCCGTACGGGCGGCCGGTGCGGCGGTTCCACACCACGGTGGTCTCGCGCTGGTTGGTGATGCCCAGTGCGGCCAGGTCGTTGACTGTCAGGTTGGCCTTGTTGAGTGCGGTCGCGATGACCGAGCGGGTGCGCTCCCAGATCTCGGTGGCGTCGTGCTCGACCCAGCCCGGCTTGGGGAGGATCTGCTCGTGCTCGAGCTGGTGGCGGGCGATCTCGTTGCCGCCGTGGTCGAAGATCATGAAGCGGGTGCTGGTCGTGCCCTGGTCCACGGCACCGACGAAGTCCGGCATGGTCTGGCTCCTACTCAGTTGGCGGGCTCGAGGTCCTTGGCGGGCATGCTGTCCAGCGGGGCGTCGGCGGGCAGGTGCCGCTCGATCAGGTACTTGTAGATCGCGCCGCCGATGACCGCGCCGATGACCGGCGCCACGATCGGGATCCACCAGTACGGGAACCCGTACTGGTCGGTGAACGCGGTGTCGTAGCCGGTCAGCCAGGACGCGAGGCGCGGGCCGAAGTCGCGGGCGGGGTTGATCGCGTAGCCGGCGTTCGTGCCCCAGGCCATGCCGATGGCGACGACGAGGAAGCCGACGACGACCGGGGCGAGGTTCGCGGCCGGGGCGGTGTTGCGCAGGTCGGTGATCGCGAAGATCACCAGGACGAGGATGGCGGTGCCGATGATCTGGTCGCGGAAGGCGCCCCAGTCACCGACAGGCAGCGTGCCGTTACCCGGAAGGGTGGAGAACACACCCTGGGTCTTGATGGTGAGGCCGGGGTCCTTGGCGTTGAGGACCTCGGTGTAGTTCCAGCGCACCAGCATGGCGGCGAGGAACGCGCCGGCGGTCTGGGCCAGGGCGTAGGGGGCGACCTTCCGCCATTCGAAGCCCTTGAACACCGCGAGCGCGATGGTCACGGCCGGGTTCAGGTGCGCGCCGCTGATCCGCGAAGCGACGTACACACCCAGGGTGACGCCCAGGCCCCAGGCCCAGGCGATGCTGTCGTGGTCCCCGATGCCCGCGGCGACGACCTGCGCCACCACCCCGCACCCGAACAGGATGAGGATCATCGTCCCCACGAACTCGGCGGCCAGCTCGCCGGCGAGTCCACGGGCCTTGAGGCTTCGCACCATTGCTTTCCTCCACAAAGGACCTTGTCCCCCTATTGGTGAAGGAAAGTTAAGTTCGCGGGTCGGGAGGGTCAACGGACGACGGTCGGCATTGTCGAACGCTCCGAGTGGATGTTCGACATTGTCGAATCAGGGCCGGTCGGGTTAGGGTCGCGCCGTGCCCGGTCCGATCCAGTCCATCGAGCGCGCCGCCGCGATCCTGCGGTTGCTGGCGCGCGGCTCGGGGCGCCTGGGCGTCGGCGAGATCGCCGAGTCGCTCGAACTGGCGAAGGGCACCGCGCACGGGATCCTGCGCACGCTGCAGGGCGTCGGGTTCGTCGAGCAGGACCGCGACACGGGCAAGTACCAGCTCGGCGCGGCCCTGCTGCACCTGGGCACGAGCTACCTGGACGTCAACGAGCTGCGGTCCCGGGCGATCAACTGGGCGGACGCGCTGGCCGCCCGCAGCGGCGAGGCGGTCCGGATCGGTGCGCCCCTGGAGGGCCGGGTGCTCGTCGTGCACCACGTGTTCCGCCCGGACGACAGCCTGCAGACCCTCGACGTCGGCACGCTGCTGCCGCTGCACGCGACGGCGCTGGGGAAGGTCCTGCTGGCCTACGACACGACGCTGAAGGCGACCCCGGAGCCGTACACGCGCCGCACCCTGGTCACCCAGACGGCGATCAAGCGGGCGTGTGCGAAGGTACGGGAGGCGGGCTGGGCGGTCGAGAACGGCGAGATGATCGCCGGCGAGGCCGGGATCGCGGCCCCGATCCGCGGCCACGGCGGCATCGTGGTGGGCGCGATCGGGGTGTCGGGCGCGGCCGAGCGGATCTGCGAGCCCGACGGCGGCCCGAGCCCGAGACTGCTGACCCAGGTCCGCGACGCGGCGCGTGCGGTGTCCCGCGACCTCGGGGCGTCCCGATGGTGAAGGGAGGACGATGGTCCAGCGGTACGTGATGTCCATCGACCAGGGCACCACCTCCACCCGGTGCATCCTGTTCGACGCCCGCGGCCGGCTCGTCTCCGTCGTGCAGCGGGAACACCAGCAGCACTTCCCGCGGCCCGGCTGGGTCGAGCACGACGCGACCGAGATCTGGCGGAACCTCTCGCGGATCGTCCCGCAGGCCCTCGCCGACGCCGGCGCGACCGCCGAACAGGTCGTCGGGCTCGGGATCGCCAACCAGCGGGAAACGACCGTCCTCTGGGACCGGCGCACCGGCAACCCGGTCGGGCGGGCGATCGTCTGGCAGGACACCCGCACCGACGCCATGCTCGAACAGCTCGCCCGCGAACCCGGCGCCGACCGCGTGCGGAAGCTGTGCGGGCTCCCCCTGGCCACGTACTTCTCCGCGCCGCGCATCCGCTGGCTGCTCGAACGCACGCCGGGGCTGCGCGAGCGCGCCGAACGCGGCGACGTCCTCTTCGGCACCATCGAGAGCTGGCTGATCTGGAACCTGACCGGCGGCGCCGAGGGCGGTGTGCACGTCACCGACGTCACCAACGCCTCGCGCACGATGCTGATGAACCTGCGCACGCTCAGCTGGGACGACGAGCTCCTGGAGTTCTTCGACGTCCCGAAGGCGATGCTGCCGGAGATCCGGTCGTCGACGGAGGTCTACGGCACGACGTCCCGCGTGGTCCCCGGCATCCGGATCGCGGCGGCGCTGGGCGACCAGCAGGCGGCGCTGTTCGGCCAGACCTGCTTCGCGCCCGGCGAGGCGAAGTGCACGTACGGCACCGGCAGCTTCCTGCTGCTCAACACCGGCCCGACGCCGGTGCTGTCCACCCACGGGATGCTCACCACGGTCGGCTTCAAGATCGGCGACGAGCCCGCGGTGTACGCCCTCGAAGGGTCGATCGCCGTCACCGGGTCCCTGGTGCAGTGGTTCCGCGACGGCCTGGAGCTGATCGGCAGCGCGCCCGAGATCGAGACCCTCGCCCGGACGGTCGAGGACAACGGCGGCTGCTACATCGTGCCCGCGTTCTCCGGCCTGTTCGCGCCGCACTGGCACAGCGAGGCACGCGGGGTGATCGCCGGGCTGACGTCGTACATCACGAAGGGCCACCTCGCGCGGGCGGTGCTGGAGGCGACCGGCTGGCAGACCCGGGAAGTCGTCGACGCCATGAACGCCGACTCGGGGCTGGCGCTCTCGACGTTGAAGGTCGACGGCGGCATGACCGCGGACAACCTGCTGATGCAGTTCATCGCCGACGTCCTCGACGTCCCGGTGGTGCGCCCGATGGTGGCGGAGACGGTGTCGCTCGGCGCGGCCTACGCGGCCGGGCTGTCCGTCGGGTACTGGCCGGATCTGGAGGGGCTACGGCGCAACTGGCACCGGGCCGGCCAGTGGCTGCCGGCGATGGACCCGGCCCGCCGCGACTCCGAGTACGCGCACTGGCGCCAGGCGGTGGAGCTGACGTTCGGCTGGATGCGCCCGGCCCCCGCCGCGGCGGCGCCGGGTTCGGACCTGGTCGAGGTGCTGCTGGCCGACCACCGCCGGTTCGAGCAGCTGCTGCGCGACCTGCGCAACAGCGAGGCCGACCGGCCCGCGCTGGTGGCGGAGCTTTCGGCGCTGCTCGTCGCCCACGCGACGGCGACCGAGCGGATCGTCCGTCCGGAGGCGGCGGGTGAGCCGTTCGCCGAGGACCTGCTGGCGGTCCTGGACGGCGACGACTTCGAAAAGGCGTTGCTGCGCTTGGAAAACGCCGTGGACGCCCACGTCCGTGGCGAGGAACGCGGGCTGCTGAACGAACTGCGCCGGAGTATGTCCACTTCGGACCGGACGGGGCTGGGCCGGGCGTTCGTCGCGGAACGCCGCCGCCAGCTCGACCTCGGCTGCGGCGGCGCGGACCACGTCCGCGGACTCGGCGACCGCCTGAAGCTCTGACGCGGCGTGCCGCCGCCCGAAAGCGCTGCCATCCGGGTGAAGCCGGGTCCGCACCCCTGCCCCGGAACCGGCGCCGGGGAGAAGACTGCGGGCACCGCTGTTCGCCACCGGAGGGAGCACCCGTGTCCGCAGCCGCCGACCAGGCTTTGCTGTCCCTGTCCACCCCGGCCGGGCTCGCCGATCCGTACCCGATCTACGCGCAGCTCCGCGAAGAGACGCCGATCTTCCACAGCGAAGTCTTCGACGGCTGGGTCGTCAGCCGGTTCGCGGACTGCCAGCAGGTGCTCGCCGACGGCGACACCTTCCGGGTGCTGGACGCCGAGTGGCGTGACCGGCACCGGCCCGGCTGGCGCGACAACGCCGCGATGGCCATGCTGACCGACCTCCTGCCGTGGAAGAACCCGCCGGAACACACGCGCGAGCGCCGCCTGCTCGTGCGCGACTTCACCGTCCGGCGCGTCCAGGCCTTGGAGCCCGCCGTCCGCCGGGCCGTCGACCGGGTGCTGGACCGCTTCGCCGACGCCACGGCGGACGGGACCGCGGCCGAGTTCGTCGGCACGGTCCTCTACCCGCTCGGGATGGCCGTGATCGGCGACCTGGTCGGCGTGCCCGAAGCCGACCACGACCGGCTTCGCCGCGTCACCGACCTGATCGGCAAGCAGATGGATCCCGCGATGTCGCCCGACCTGCGCGCCGAGGTCGACGCGGCCGCCGTCGAATACCGGGCCTATTTCGTGGAGCTGATCGCCCTGCGGCGCGCGGAACCCGGCGACGACCTGACCTCCGCGCTCCTGTCCCGGCCCGCCACCGGCGCCGAGCTCATGTCCGAGGAGGAGGTGCTCAACGCGCTGCTGGTGTTGTTCGGCGGCGGCTACGAGACCACCGCGGGCGCGCTCGGCAACGGCATCCACGCGTTGCTGACCCACCCGGACCAGTTCACCCTGCTCGCCGGCGATCCAGGGCTGGCGGCGGGCGCGGTCGAGGAGATCCTGCGGTGGGACGGGGCCGCCCAGATGAGCCAGCGCGCGGCCGCCCGGCCGGCGATGCTCGACGGCCGGGAGATCCCGGCGGACGAAGCCGTGGTGATCCTCTCCGGAGCGGCGAACCGGGACCCCGCGCGCTTCGCCGACCCGGACCGCTTCGACATCACCCGCGACGGCGGCCGCGGGCTGTTCTTCGGCCACGGCCTGCACCTGTGCCTCGGCGCGGCCTTGGCGCGGCTCGAGATGACCGTGCTGCTCGAACAGCTGGGAAAGCGGTTCCCGGCCCTGCAGATCGGCGGCGACGTGGAGCGCCGCCCCAACCCGGCGCTGCGCGGGATGGCGGCGGCCCGGCTCGCGCTCACCCGGGAACGGTCACCCCGGACAGTTCCGGCGGGACGCCACCCGGGAACTGGCCGGCGGCGACGCGAGGCGGCTGCGCGAAGCCGGCGCCGCGGAACTCGGTGTTCCCGCAAAACCTGGCGTTGCCGGTGAAAGCCGCACCGCGGAACTCCGCGTCCCCGGCGAAGCGAGCCGAACCCGGGTGCGGCGCCGGAGGTGGCTCAGGCGCCCTTGAGGCAACGGCTGCTCTCCCGCACGACCAGCTCGGCCTCGACCGTTCCCCAGGCCGGCGTCGCCACGCCGTCGATCCGGGCCGCCAGCGTCGCCAGTGTCCGGCGGCCCGCCGCCAGGTAGTCCTGGCGGACCGTCGTCAGCGGCGGGGCGAAGTACGCCGCCTCGGGGACGTCGTCGAAGCCGACGACGTGGGCGTCGCGCGGGACTCGCATGCCCGCCTCCGCGAACGCCGCCAGCAGCCCCAGTGCCATGTGGTCGTTCGCCGAGAACACCGCGCCCACGCCGGATTCGACCGCCAGGGACTGGCCGGCCCGGAACCCCGACCGGGCGGACCAGTCGCCGCGGACCACCGGGGGGACCTCCGCGCCGTGGCGTTCGAGCGTCTCGCGCCAGCCGCGCTCGCGGGCGCGGGCCACCGGGCCTTCCTCCGGGCCGCCGAGGTGCCAGACCGTCGGGTGGCCGAGCTGCAGGAGGTGCTCGGTGGCCCGGCGGGCGCCCGCGTACTGGTCGGTCGACGCCGCGGGCACCAGCGGGATACCGGCGACCGGGGCCAGCTCGGCCAGCAGGTGCCCGTCGAGCACCACGATCCCGGCCACCCCCTGCAGCTGCAGGCCGGCCACCGCGGCGAGCACGGCCGCGCCGCTCTTGCCCGACACGCTGAAGACACTGAGCACGTACTCCTGCTCGCGGGCGGCCGCGCGGAGACCGTGCAACACCGGGCCCGACGCCGACGCGCCGGTCGCGATCACCCCCAGCGTGCCCCGGCGCTGGACGGGCCGCGCGCGGAACGGGCCGTCGGGACCTGCGTCGTCCACGGGCATGGGTCGATGTTAGCGATCACAGGGTCGGACGTGAACTTTGTTCACCTTCCATAAATAACGAAAAGGTAACGGCGGGATCGCGGCTTGAACCGGTCCTGAACCGGGTCCGTTCCCCCCAATGCCGGAACCAGTGACACCGGGCGGGTTCCCCCGATACCCGCGCCCGATGCTCACTCCCCGGGTTCCGCGCGTCTCCAGACCGGGTACGCAGGGCTATTTCGGCGTGCCCGGACAACCGAACGAGGTGAACATGGCCCGGAATACTTCCCGCACCCCCGCCACGGGCAGACATCGCATCACCCGCCGCACGAAGATCGCGACCGGCGGCCTGGCTCTCGCGCTGGCCGTCGGCGGCATCGTCGTCGCGACCACCGTCGGGCGCACCGGCGAGGCGAGCGCCGACGAGGCCGACCCGTCGTTCTTCATCGACATCGCGAAGGTCCCCTCCGGCATCAACGTGAACAAGGCGCTGCAGCAGAAGGGCGCTCGCGGCACGTTCACCGTGGACTGCGGCCGCAACGAAAACCAGCACTTCAACCCGGACAACTTCATCGCCCAGCCCGGGATCAAGAACGGTGCCCAGCACCTGCACGACTACGTCGGCAACCTCTCCACCAACGCCGACTCCAACAACAAGAGCCTCGTCAAGGCCGGCACCACCTGCAAGAACGGCGACAAGTCCGCCTACTTCTGGCCCGTCGTCCGCATCGACACCGGCGACGCCGAGAAGAACCCGCCGGCCAAGCAGCCCGACCGCGCCGGCAGCGCCAAGGACAAGGCGAGCGCGCAGGTCGACTGCCCGGACGTCGCGAGCAAGCTGCCCGACGTCCCGGACCAGGCCATGGACGAGGTGAACCGCAACCTCGACCTGCTCGACAAGCAGATCGACGAGGCCAACCAGCGGATCGCGAACGGCGACCTGAAGACCCCGCAGGACATCCAGAACGCCGTCGTCGGCCCGCTGAAGGACAAGCGGGCGGCCACCATCGACCGGATCGCCATCGCGATCGGCCGCCGGGCCGCGAAGCCGACCAACCTCGGCGGGCTCGCGCAGTGCGCGCTCAAGCAGAACGGCAAGGGCGGCCTCGACAACGGCGGCCAGAACAGCAACGGCCAGCCGGCGGAACTGCCCGGCGTCAACGACAAGAACGAGGTCGGCGACAACGACGGCGAGATCCAGCGCGTCCAGTCGGCGACGATCACCTTCACCAGCGGCGGCGCGAGCAAGGTCGTCGCGATGCCGCAGTTCCTCAGGATCCTGTACGGCGACGCCAAGCAGAGCACCAACGGCCCGGCCAACGCCCGGCCCAGCTGGACCTGCACCGGCTTCGAGGACCGGCTCACCGACCACTACCCGATCTGCCCGCAGAACAGCAAGGTGGAGCGCATCCACGCCTTCCCGAACTGCTGGGACGGCAAGAACATCGACAGCGCCAACCACCGCACGCACATCGTGTTCGCCGACCAGCAGGGCAAGTGCCCGAAGGGCTTCCAGAACGTGCCCCAGCTGGTGATCAAGCTGGTCTACAACATCCCGCGGAACATCCAGGTCAAGGGCCAGTACAAAGTGGACGCCTTCGCCCAGGAGAAGCACAACCCGCGCTCGGACCACGACGACTTCGCCAACGTCATGGGCCAGCGCCTGATGAACCAGGTCGTCAACTGCATCAACACCGGCAAGCGCTGCAACCAGTGACCGACGAGGGCCGCGCCGGAACCCGGCGCGGCCCTCGTGTCGACCCTTCAATCACGTGTGTCGACGGCGGAGGGGGCCCCGCCCGCGAACGGGAGAGGCCCCCTCGAAAACCCACCCGGCTCAGGAAGCCGCGCGGCGCTTGGTCCAGATGTCGTACGCCACCGCGGCCAGCAGGACCACGCCCTTCACCAGCATCACCCGCTCGCTCGGGGCGCCGATCAGGGACATGCCGTTGTTGATCACCGCCATGATCAGGCCGCCCGTGATCGCGCCGACCACCTTGCCGACGCCGCCCTGGACCGCCGCGCCGCCGATGAACGCCGCCGCGATCGCGTCGAGCTCGAAGTTGACGCCCGCCGTCGGGCCCGCCTGGTTGAGCCGGCCGGCGAAGATGATGCCCGCCAGCGCCGCCAGGACGCCCATGTTGACGAAGATCCAGAACGTCACCTGCTTGACCTTGACGCCCGAGAGCGTCGCGGCCTGCAGGTTGCCGCCCACGGCGTAGATGTGCCGGCCGAACACCGACTTCCCGGCCACCAGCGAGTAGCCGAGCACCAGCGCCGCCAGCAGGATCAGCACCCACGGCAGGTTCTTGAACCGGGCCAGCTGCACCACGAGCGCCAGCACCAGCACCGCGATGCCGGCCAGCTTCAGCACGAAGATCCCGAACGGGTCGACGTCCTGGCCGTAGCCCAGCCGGCCCATCCGCTTGCGCCACTGGGTGAACACGATCCCGGCCACCGCGGCGACGCCGGCGAGCAGCGACACCAGGTCGGCGCCGCCGAGCGGGCCGAGGCCGATGTTGCCCAGGTAGCCGTCGGTGAAGCCGTTGGACAGCGTGCGGATCGCGTCCGGGAACGGGCCGATGCCCTGGTTGCCCAGGACGGTCAGGGTCAGCGCCCGGAACGCCAGCATGCCGGCCAGCGTCACGATGAACGCCGGGATGCCGAAGTAGGCGACCCAGTAGCCCTGCCACGCGCCGATCGCCGCGCCGACGACGAGGGTGATCAGCACCGCCAGGAACCACGGCACGTGCGAGTTCACCATCAGCACCGCCGACACCGCGCCGGTCATCGCGACCACCGACCCGGCGGACAGGTCGATGTGCCCGGAGATGATCACCAGGATCATCCCGATCGCGAGGATCAGCACGTAACTGTTCTGCACGATGATGTTGGAGATGTTCTGCGGTTCCAGCAGCGCGCCGCCGGTGAGCACCTCGAACAGCACCACGATCAGCGCGAACGCGACGTAGATGCCGCTCTGGCGCGGGTTGATCGAGATCCTCCGCTTGGAGCGCTCAACCGGGGGCACGGCGGGCCGCGCTTCGGTCGTGGTCATTCCCGTTCCTTAGTCATGTACTGCATCAGCAGTTCCTGAGTGGCTTCTTCGCGCTTGGCCTCGCCGGTGATCCGCCCCGCCGAAAGCGCGTAGATCCGGTCGCAGAGCCCGAGCAGCTCCGGCAGCTCGGAGGAGATGACCAGGACGGCCTTCCCCTGGGCGGCCAGCTCGTTGATGATCGTGTAGATCTCGAACTTCGCGCCCACGTCGATGCCGCGGGTCGGTTCGTCCAGGATCAGCACGTCCGGATCGGTGAAGATCCACTTGGCCAGCACGACCTTCTGCTGGTTGCCGCCGGAGAGCTTGCCGGTCACGCTCTGCACGCTCGGGGCCTTGATCCGCAGATCACGACGGTAGCGGTTCGCGGTGTCGTGCTCGGCGTGCTCGTTGACCCAGCCGCGCTTGGCCAGCTTGCCCAGCCCGGCCGCGGACACGTTGCGCTGGATGTCCTCGATCAAGTTGAGCCCGTAGCGCTTCCGGTCCTCGGTGGCGTAGGCGATGCCGTGGCGGACGGCCTCCTGCACCGACCGGACCTCGATCTCCTTGCCGTGCTTGATGATCCGGCCGGAGATGTCCTTGCCCCACGAGCGGCCGAACACGCTCATCGCGAGTTCGGTGCGGCCCGCGCCCATCAGCCCGGCCAGGCCGACGATCTCCCCGCGCCGGAGCGTTAGCGACGCGCGGTCGACGACGACCCGCCCGGCCTGGGTGGGGCTGTGCACGGTCCAGTCCTCGATCCGCAGCACCTCTTCGCCGATGTCCGGCTCCCGCGGCGGGAACCGGTGCTCGAGGTCGCGGCCGACCATCCCGGTGATGATGCGCTCTTCCGTCAGCCCCGCCGCGTCGAGCGTTTCGATCGTCTTGCCGTCACGCAGGATCGTGACGGTGTCGGCGATCGCCGTCACCTCGCCGAGCTTGTGCGAAATGATCACGCACGTGACGCCGTCGTCCCGCAGCCCGCGCAGCAGCTCGAGCAGGTGGGCCGAGTCGTCGTCGTTGAGCGCCGCGGTGGGCTCGTCGAGGATCAGCAGCTTGACCTCTTTGGACAGTGCCTTGGCGATCTCGACGAGCTGCTGCTTGCCGACACCGAGTTCCTGCACCGCCCGCGTGGCGTTTTCGGCGAGGCCGACGCGCTTGAGCAGCGCGTCGGCCTCGTGGTTGGTGCGGTTCCAGTCGACCCAGCCCCGCTTCTGCTGCTCGTTGCCGAGGAAGATGTTCTCCGCGATCGACAACTGGCCGCACAGCGCGAGTTCCTGGTGGATGATCACGATCCCGCGCCGTTCGCTGTCGCGCACCGACCCGAACTCGCACCGCTGCCCGTCGAAGGTGATCTCGCCGTCGTACGTCCCGTGGGGGTAGACGCCCGAGAGCACCTTCATCAGGGTGGACTTCCCGGCGCCGTTCTCCCCGCAGATCGCGTGGATCTCCCCGCGGCGCACGGAAAGATTGACGTCCGACAGCGCCTTGACCCCGGGGAAGGTCTTGGTGATCCCGCGCATGCCGAGCAGTTCGGTCATTTCAGCTGACCTGCCGTGTAGTAGCCCGAGTCGACGAGTTCCTTCTGGTAGTTCGTCTTGTCCACGGTGACCGGCTGCAGCAGGTAGGACGGGACGACCTTCTTGCCGTTGTCGTAGTCCTTGGTGTTGTTGACCTCGGGCTTGCCGCCCTTGAGCACCGCGTCGGCCATCTTGACGGTGGTGTCGGCGAGCTTGCGGGTGTCCTTGAAGATCGTCGAGTACTGCTCACCGGCGATGATGGACTTGACCGAGGCGACCTCGGCGTCCTGCCCGGTGACGATCGGGTACGGCTGGCCGGCGGTGCCGTAGCCGTTGCTCTTCAGCGCCGACAGGATGCCGATCGACAGGCCGTCGTACGGCGAGAGCACACCCTGGACCTTCGCGCCACCGGTGTAGGTCTTGGTGAGGAGGTCTTCCATGCGCCGCTGCGCGGTGGCCGGGTCCCAGCGCAGGATCGCCGCGCGGGCGAAGTCGGTCTGGCCGCTCTTGACGACCAGCTTGCCGCTGTCCATCAGGGGCTTGAGGACGGACATCGCGCCGTTGAAGAAGAAGGTCGCGTTGTTGTCGTCCGGCGAACCGGCGAACAGCTCGATGTTGAACGGACCGGCGCCGTCACCCAGGCCCTTGACCAGCGAGTTCGCCTGCTCGACGCCGACCTTGAAGTTGTCGAAGGTGGCGTAGTAGTCGACGTTCGGTGAATTGCGGATCAGCCGGTCGTAGGCGATGACCGGGATCTTCTTGTCGGCCGCTTCCTGCAGCTGGGTGGTGATGGCGGTGCCGTCGATCGAGGCGATGACCAGGAGCTTGGCGCCCTTGGTGATCTGGTTCTCGATCTGGTTCACCTGGGTGGGGATGTCGTTCTCGGCGTACTGGAGGTCGACCTTGTAGCCGAGCTTCTCCAGGGCGGCCTTGATGTTGTCGCCGTCGTGGATCCAGCGTTCCGACGACTTCGTCGGCATAGTGACGCCGACCAGGCCGCCCTCGGCTCCGGCGCCGGGCGCGGCCGTCTGGTCCGCGGTCTTCTGGCTCGAGCCGCACGCGGACAGCGTGAGCGCGAGCCCCGCCGCGGCGAGGGCCGCGATTCCTCTGGTGAACTTCATCGTTCTTTCTTCCTTTCTCAACGACCCCGCACTTTCACGTGAAGGTGCGGCGTCAGAAACCTTGGGCGAGCCGGTGGTAGGCCTGGTTCCAGCGGATGCGATCGGCGAAGTCGTGCGGGGTCGTGTCCTTGTCGATGACCAGCAGTTCTACTCCGAGCAGATTCGCGAAGTCGCGCAGGGTCTCCGTGCTCACGGCCTGGGTGAGCACGGTGTGGTGCGGGCCGCCCGCGGTGATCCACGACTCCGCGGACGTCGCCAGCGAGGGCGCCGGCTCCCAGACCGCCCGCGCGACCGGCAGGTTCGGCAGCGGCTCGTCCGGCGCGACGACGTCGATCTCGTTGGCCACCAGCCGGAACCGGTCGCCGAGGTCGACCAGGCCGAGCACGACACCGGGGCCGGGGGCGGCGTCGAACACCAGCCGGACCGGGTCCTCGCGGCCGCCGATGCCCAGCGCGTGGATCTCGCAGGACGGCTTCGCGGCGGCGATGCTCGGGCAGACCTCCAGCATGTGCGCGCCGAGGATCTTCGGCTTGCCGGGTCCGAAGTGGTAGGTGTAGTCCTCCATGAACGACGTGCCGCGCTCGCGGCCCACGCTCATCGCCTTGACCGCGGCGAGCAGCGCCGAGGTCTTCCAGTCGCCCTCGCCGCCGAAGCCGTAGCCGTCGGCCATCAGCCGCTGCACCGCGAGGCCGGGCAGCTGCCGCAGCCCGCCGAGGTCCTCGAAGTTCGTGGTGAACGCGCCGAACCCGCCGTCGGTGAGGAACTTCCGCAGCCCGGCTTCGATCCTGGCCGCGTAGCGCAGCGACTCGTGCCGCGCTCCCCCGGCCGCCAGGTCCGGCACAACGTTGTATTCATCGGCGTAACGCCCCACCAGCGAGTCCACTGTGTCCTTTTCGGACACACTATCAACCAGCTCGACCAGGTCGTTGACCCCGTAGGTGTTGACCGAGACGCCGAACCGCAGCTCGGCCTCGACCTTGTCGCCTTCGGTCACGGCGACGTCGCGCATGTTGTCGCCGAACCGGGCCAGCCGCAGGTTGCGCAGGTGGTCGGCGCCGATCGCGGCGCGCACCCACGCGTCGATCCGCGCGACCACCGCCGGGTCGGACACGTGCCCGGCCACGGTCTTGCGCGGCACGCCGAGGCGGGTCTGGATGAACCCGAACTCCCGGTCGCCGTGCGCGGCCTGGTTGAGGTTCATGAAGTCCATGTCGATGGTGGCCCACGGAAGCGCCTCGTTGAGCTGCGTGTGCAGGTGCAGCAGCGGCTTGCGCAGGGCGTCCAGGCCGGTGATCCACATCTTCGCGGGCGAGAAGGTGTGCATCCAGGCGATCACCCCCACGCACGAAGCGTCGGCGTTGGCCTCCTGCAGCACCCGCCGGATGGCGGAGGCCTCGGTCAGCACCGGCTTGCCGACGATCTCGGCGGGCAGCCCGCCGGAGGCGGCCAGCAGCTGCTGGATGCGCAGGGACTGGCCGGCCACCTGCTCCAGGGTCTCCTCACCGTAGAGGCCCTGGCTGCCGGTGAGGAACCAGACTTCGGGTTTCGACGCGCGCGTCATCGTTCTCCTTGGAAGATCAGTGCTGGCCGTAGACGTTCTGGTACCGGGCGTAGAGCCGGTCGACGTCCTCGGGCGGGAGGGGTTCGGGCGTGCCGAGCTCGAAGGCCTTGTGGACGGTGCGGGCCACGTCCTCGACCATCACCGCGGCCTTGACCGCGTCGCGCGCGGTGCGGCCGACGGTGAACGGGCCGTGGTTGCGCATCAGCACCGCCGGCGAGCGGCTGGAGCGAAGCGTTTCGACGATGCCGCGGCCGATGGAGTCGTCGCCGATCAGGGCGAACGGCCCGATCGGGATCTCCCCGCCGAACTCGTCCGCGATCATCGTCAGCACGCACGGGATCGGCTCGCCGCGGGCCGCCCACGCCGTGGCGTAGGTCGAGTGGGTGTGCACGACGCCGCCGATCTCCGGCATGTGCCGGTAGACGTAGGCGTGCGCGGCGGTGTCCGACGACGGCGCGAGGTCGCCTTCGACGAGCTCCCCGTGCAGGTCGGTGACGACCATCGTGTCCGCGGACAGGTTGTCGTAGGACACGCCCGAGGGCTTGATGACCAGCAGGTCCCGGCCCGGGACGCGGGCCGAGACGTTGCCCGCGGTCCAGATGACCAGCTCGTTGCGGGTCAGCTCGCCGTGCAGCTTCGCCACCGTCTCGCGCAGTTCGGCGACGGTGTCGAGCACTTCACCGGTCAGCGACATCAGGACCGTCCTTTCGCGACTTCGCGGCGGCGGGCCGCCAGGCGGTGCATGACATCGTTGCCGCCGCGGCCGAAGTAGTCGTGCAGCTGCGTGTATTCCGCGTACAGCTCGTCGTAGGCGACGACGTGGGCGAGCACCGGCCGGTACACCGCCCGCTCGACCGAACCCATCGCGGCGGCGGCCGCGCGGATGTCCGCGTGGGCCCCGGCGGCGACGGCCGCGTGGATGGCCGACCCGAGCGCGGGGCCCTGCGCCGAGCCGATCACCGACAGCGGCAGGTTGGTGACGTCGGCGTAGATCTGCATGAGCAGCGCGTTCTTCGCCAGGCCGCCCGCGATGATCAGCTCGGTGACCGGGACGCCGGCGGCGTTGAACGTCTCGATGATCTTCCGGGTGCCGAAGGCGGTGGCCTCCAGCAGGGCGCGGTAGACGTCCTGAGCGCGGGTGGCCAGCGTCTGCCCGACGATCACGCCGGACAGCTCGTGGTCGACCAGCACCGACCGGTTGCCGCTGTGCCAGTCGAGCGCGATCAGGCCGTGTTCGCCGATCTCCTGCTGGGCCGCGAGCCGGGTGAGCTCCTCGTGCGAGGCATCGGCGAAGTGCTCGACGAACCAGCCGAAGATGTCGCCGACACCGCTCTGGCCCGCCTCGTACCCCCAGAGCCCGGGCACGATGCCGCCTTCGACGACGCCGCACATGCCGGGGACCTCGTGCAGCTCGCCGCCGTTCATCACGTGGCAGGTCGAGGTGCCCATGATCGCCACCATCTGCCCGGGCTCGACGGCCTGGGCGGCGGGGGCGGTGACGTGCGCGTCGACGTTGCCGACCGCGACCGCGATGCCCTCGGGCAGCCCGGTCCAGGCCGCGGCCTCCGCGGTCAGCGAACCCGCGCGGGACCCCAGCTGGCCCAGCGGGTGCTCCAGCTTGTCGGCCACGAAGTCCTCGAAGCCGGGGGCGAGCTCGCGGAGGAAGTCGCGGCTCGGGTACTGGCCGTCCTGCAGGATGCCCTTGTACCCGGCGGTGCAGGCGTTGCGGACGTAGCTGCCGGTGAGCTGCCAGACGATCCAGTCGGCCGCCTCCACCCAGTGCCGCATGGCGGCGTAGACCTCGGGCGCCTCTTCGAACACCTCGAGGCCCTTGGCGAACTCCCACTCCGAAGAGATGAGCCCGCCGTAGCGCGGGAGCCACTTCTCGCCGCGGGTGCGCGCCAGCTCGTTGATCCGCACGGCCTGCGGTTGCGCCGAGTGGTGCTTCCAGAGCTTCACGTACGCGTGCGGGTTGCCTTCGAACTCGGGCAGTTCGCACAGCGGCGTCCCGTCCGCGGTCGTCGGCACCATCGTGCACGCGGTGAAGTCGGTGGCGATCCCGACGACGTCGGCCGCGTCGACGCCGGCGTCCCGCAGCGCCGCCGGGACGGCGTTGCGCAGCACGCCGACGTAGTCCGCCGGCACCTGCAGCGCCCATTCCGGCGGCAGCGCGCGGCCCGTGGCGGGCAGTGTCTCGTCGAGCACCCCGTGCGGGTACTCGAAGACGCCGGAGCCGAGTTCGGCCCCGTCAGCCACGCGCACGACCACCGCGCGGCCGGACAGGGTGCCGAAGTCGACGCCGACGGTGAGTGGTTCTCCCACGGTGTCTTCCCTCCTGGTTGGTGACCGGGACGCGGCGCGGGCGGCGGTGTACGCGCCGCGTCCCGGGGTCTTAGCGGCCGGTGAGGACCAGCGTCGTCACCGAGTTGGCCGGCAGCGTCAGCTTCGACGTCGCGGCCAGCCCGGTGATCTCCCTGGTCTGCGGCACGATGGCGGTCGGCGCGGCGAGGCTGTTGCGCCCCGCCGGATCGCCGGTGAGTGTGGTGAGTGTCCCGGTGCCGTCGACGGCGGTGACGCCGGTGAGCGAAAGCCGGGCGGTCTGCACCTGACCGGTGGGGTTGACGAGTTTGACCGTAAAGGTCTTCCTTCCGCTCTTCGTGGTCACGTTGACCACCTGGCGCAGGGGGCTGCCCTGGTTCAGGCGGCTGGTGACGATCTGCTTGCCGAGGGTGCTGGAGAACATCTGCTGCACCCAGTACGACGGCGAGGCGTAGCTCGTGCGAGCGTCGAAGCCGATCAGGTTGACCGGCCAGTTGGACTGGTTCTCCTGCACCAGCACCGGCGCGTACATCGAGCCGATGACCACGTCGCTGTTGCGTTCGAGCCCGGTGAGGAACGCGGCCTCGCCGATGGCGGCGGCCAGGGTGCCGGTGGGCCGGCCGTCCTGGGCGCCGTATTCGCCGACGAGGAGGTCCGGGCCGCTGCGGTCGGCGGTGTCGTAGCGGGTCGAGTTGTCGGTGAACCACTGCGGCGACTGGTAGTAGTGGTCGTCCGCCGCGTCCGGGCGCACGCCCGTCGAGGTGCTCGACGCCGTCCCGCCCTGCAGGCCGCCGGTGGTGGCGATGACGGTCAGCTGCGGGTACTTCGCCTTGATGGCGTTGTACATGTCCGTGAAGCGCCAGGCGTAGCTGCCCGAGCCGTCGAACCAGTCCTCGTTGCCGACCTCGACGTAGTGCAGGTCGAACGGCGCCGGGTGCCCGTCGGCGATCCGCTTGGCGCCCCACGTCGTGGAGCTGTCGCCGATGGCGTACTCGATCTCGTCGAGGGCCTCCTGGACGTACTGCGGGTAGTCGGCCTGGTCGACGTGCTGGCCGTTGAGGGTGTAGCCGGCGAACAGCGCGAGCAGCGGCTGGGCGCCGATGTCCTCGGCCAGCTTCAGGTAGTCGAGGATGCCGAAGCCGTCGGTGGACCAGTAGCCCCACGCGGTGTTCTGGTGGCCGGGCCGCTCTTCGAGCTTGCCGATCGTCTTCTTCCACTCGAAGCGGGTGTCGAGCGTGTTGCCCTCGAGGTAGTTGCCGCCCGGGACCCGGAACAGGCCGAGCTTCATCGCGGCGAGCTTCTGCCCGAGGTCGGCGCGGACGCCGTTGGGCCGGTTCTTGAAGGTCGGCGGGAACAGCGAGACCTGCTGGAACCAGGCGTCACCGCTCAGTGCCGTCTTGCCCTTGTTGACCAGGGAGACGACGATCCGGTTGTCGGTGGAGGCGGTGATCGTCGACGACGTGGTGAAGCTGAAGGCCTGCTGCGCCCACGCGTCGCCGACCGGCTGGACGTCCTTGCTCGCCAGCACGGTGCCGTCCGGCTTCTCCAGGCTGACCCGCACCGCGCCCTTCCAGCTGCCCTTGGCGAAGAAGCTGCCGGTGTACTTCGTGGACGGCTTCGCCGCGATACCGTAGAAGCCGACGTTCGCGGCGGCAACCCGGCCGGCGGCCGGGACGGTGTCCGCGTGCAGCTTGAGCGAGCGGTCGAGCGCGGTGTTCAGCGGGTTCGCGGTGTCGACCGAGTAGGTCCCGGCCGCGCCCGCCGAGGTGAGCAGCGACCAGTACGGCACCGGCGTGTTGCCCGCGCCGCTGCCGGGCTGGTAGCCCTCCTTGAAGGTGCGGTTGCGCACGAGTTCGGCGTAGAGCCCGCCTTCGACCGAGTGGCTGATGTCCTCGAGGATCGAGCCGTACGTCGTCGGCCGGGTGTTGGCGCGGACGACGTTGGCGTCGACGGCCAGCTGGTTGGCCCCGGCGAGGGTGCCGATCTGGGCCGCGGTCAGCGGGAAGCGGCGCAGCTCGACCTCGTCGACGGCGCCGGTGAACCCGGAGCCGACGGTGAACGGCGCCGCCGCGGTGCCCGAGGCCGGGCAGGCGGAGACGTCGAGGGTCGTGCCGGTGGGGGTACCGCAGGTGCTGGTGAGCACGGCCGCGTCGCCGTCCGCGTAGACGGTGAGCCGCTGCGACGCGCGGTCGAGGACCAGTGCGGCGTGGTGCCAGTTGCCGTCGGCGAGCCCGCCGCCGGTGGTCGTCACCTGGATCGTGCCGACGCGGGCGGTGAGCTTGCCGCCGGTGACGCCGAGCGCGTAGCCGTCACCGTGGTCGACCAGGGTGCCGGACGCGGTGGTCCGGAACCACGCGGCCAGTGCCAGCGAGCCGGTCCCGGTGTCGAACGCGGGCGACGTCCCTATGTCCACAGTGGACTTGCCGTCGAACTGGACGGCCTTGCCGGCCGCCCCGGCGGTCCAGGTCGCGCCCTTCAGCGTGCCGTCCGCGGCGTTCGCCGAGGCGTCGCGGGCGACCGTGCCGGCGCCCTCGTCGAAGTGCCACGAGCCGCTGGCGGCCAGCCCGGCGACGGCGGAGGCGGTCAGCGGGGTCGGGTACGCGCGGACGTCGTCGATGCCGCCGTCGAACCAGTCGGCGGGGCTGCCCGCCCACTTGCCGCGGCCGATCTCCAGGTGCCCGGCCGCGGTCCACGGCGTGGTGAACGGGACGCTCTGCTGCAGAGTCCCGTTGACGTACAGGGAAAGCGTGCGGGCTGCCCGGTTGTAGACGCCCACCACGTGCTGCCATTGGCCGGCCTGCGCGGGCAGCGTCGACACCGCCGAGGACGAAGCGGTGTCACCGTCGCCCGCGCGGCGCGTGAAGGCGAACCGGCCGTCGGCCGCGCGCTGCAGGTAGAAGCCGCTGATGGTGCTGCCGTCCACGCTCACCGCGGTGCGGAAGCCACCCGCCGCGGTGGGCTTCACCCACGCCGACACCGAGAAGCTCTGCGCGGTGTCCACGACCGGCGCCGGGACGTCGACCGCGGCGTCGGTGCCGTTCAGGGCGACGCCGTGCGCGCCGACGACGCCGTCGCCCCAGGCCGCTCCCCCGGTCAGGGTGGCGGTGCGCGCGTCGAGGGAGTCGTCCGCGGTCGTGGTGCCGGTGCCCTCGTCGAGGCCCCAGTGCCCGGCGATGGCCAGGCGGGCGGTGTCGGCCGCGGTCAGGGCGCCCGAGTAGGCGCGGACGTCGTCGATCGTGCCGTCGACGAAGTCCACCGGGTTGCCGCCGTACTTGCCGCGGCCGATCACCAGGTGCCCGGTGCCCGCCCACGCCGTCGGCGCGGCGACGGTGGCCTGGCGGGTGCCGTCGACGTACAGCGACAGAGTCGACGCGCTCGCGTCGTACACCCCGGTCAGCTGGTACCACTGGCCCGCGACCGGGTCGAAGTTCGCGCCCGCCACGACGCCGTCGGTCGGCGCGTCGCCGGCCAGGCGGGTGAAGGCGAACCGGCGGGAGTCGTCCCGGAACTGCAGGAAGAAGTTGCTCACCTGGGTGCCGTCGACGCTCACGAACGTCTGGTAGCCGGACGTCTTGTCCAGCTTCACCCAGCTGCTCACCGAGAAGCTCTTGGTCGTGTCCAGCACACCCGCGCCGGCGTCGGCGAAGCCGTTCGCCCCGTCGGTCGTCAACGCGCCGCCGCGGATGCCCGGGCCCCAGCCCGCGCCACCGTTCAGCGTCGCGGGGTGGCTGCCCGCGGTGTCGGCCGCGGTCGTCCCGCTGCCGTCGTCGAACGTCCAGTGCCCCGCGAGGGCCGGGTCGGTGTCGGCCGCGGCGGCCGGCGCCGCCGCGATGGGGACGGCGGAGCACAGCGCCAAAGCGGCGAGCACGGCCATGGGCCGCCGCAGTCTGCGGAGCATGGGTCTCCCTTGAGAGGTTCAGCGGGTCCGTCGGGTGACGAGACGCTGCAGGACGATGAAGACGAACAGGAGAGCCCCCGTGATGATCGAGGTCCACCAGGAGTTGAGGGTGCCGTCGAAGGTGATCAGGGTCTGGATGATGCCGAGCACCATGATCCCGAGGACGGTGCCGAGCACATAGCCGGACCCGCCGGTGAGGATGGTGCCGCCGATGACGACCGCCGCGATCGCCGTCAGCTCCAGGCCGACGCCGTTGAGCGGGTCGCCCGAGGACTTGTAGAGCACCAGCAGCAGGCCGCCGAGCGCCGAGCAGACCCCGCTGATCGTGTACACCGCGATCTTGGTGCGGCCGGTCTTGAGGCCCATCAGCATCGCGGACTGCGCGTTGCCCCCGATCGAGTACACCGTGCGCCCGAACCGGGTGAACGCCAGGACGTAGGCCGCGGCGGCGACGACCACCAGGGCGACCACCACGCTGATCGAGATGTGCAGCTCGCCGCCGAGCGGGATCTGCGTCTGGGCCAGGGTGGCGATCGTCGCGTTGTCGATCGAGTAGGCCTCGGTGGTGATCGTGTAGCAGAGGCCTCGGGCGAAGAACATCCCGATCAGCGTCGCGATGAACGGCTGGATCTCGAAGAAGTGGATCAGCGCGCCCATCCCGGCGCCCAGCACCGCCCCGACCACCAGCACCACCGCGATCGCCGCGTACGCCGGCCAGCCGTGCTTCTGCATCAGGTCGCCGGAGATCACCGTGGACAGCGCGACCACCGACCCGACGGACAGGTCGATGCCGCCGGTGAGGATCACGAACGTCATGCCGACGGCGACCACGAGCAGGAAGGCGTTGTTGATGAACAGGTCCAGGATGACCTGCCCGGAACCGAACGCCTCGTAGCTCGACGCGCCGAAGATGTACGCCCCGATCAGCAGCGCCATCGTGGCCAGGATGGGCAGGTGCCGCTGCTGCGGCCGGTAGCCCTTGACGCGGGCGAGGGTGGTCATGCGGTGACCTCCACCTTCTCCGGAGCGGACGTGGGTGCCGGCTGCCCCGGCGTGGCGGCCCGGCGGCGCCGGAGCTTCCGGCGGAAGGCCGGCGACTGCAGCAGGCACACCGCCAGCACGACCAGCGCCTTGAACAGCATGATCGCCTCGGGCGGGATGCCGAGGGCGTAGACGGTGGTGGTGAGCGTCTGGATGAGCAGCGCGCCGATCACCGAGCCGCCGAGGGAGAACCGGCCGCCGGTCAGCTGCGTGCCGCCGACGACGACCGCGAGGATCGCGTCGAGTTCGATGAACAGGCCGGCGTGGTTGCCGTCGGCGCTGTGCACGTTCGCGCTGATCATCAGCCCGGCGATGCCCGCGCACAGCGCGCAGAAGACGTAGACGAGCCAGGTCAGCCGGGCCGAGCGCAGGCCGGCCAGGCGGCTGGCCTCGGGGTTGCCGCCGACGGCCTCCACGAGCAGGCCGAGCGCGGAGCGGCGGACGAGCACCGACGCCAGCACGAACACCGCCAGCGCGATGAGGATGGCGCTGGGCAGGGTGAACAGGAACCCGCTGCCGATCCACTCGAAAGAGTGGGAGTTGACGGTGATGATCTGCCCGTCGGTGATCAGCTGCGCGATGCCGCGGCCGGCGACCATCAGGATCAGCGTGGCGATGATCGGCTGGATGCCCAGTGCCGCCACGAGCCAGCCGTTCCACACCCCGAGCACCAGCGAGAGGCCGAGCGCGAGCCCGAAGGCGATCAGCGTGGTGCCGGCACCGTCCGGGTTGTCGCTGACCCAAAGGCAGGCGAGCGCGCCGCTGATCGCCACCACCGAACCGACCGAGAGGTCGATGCCCCGGGTGGCGATCACCAGCGTCATGCCGATCGCGATGAGGATCAGCGGGGCGCCGTTCTTCAGGATGTCGACGAGGTTGCCGTAGAGGTGCCCGTCGCGCAGTTCGATCTTGAAGAACGACGGGCTCGCGATCAGGTCGCCCAGCAGCAGCACCAGCAGCGCCACCACGGGCCAGAAGAGCCGGTGTTTCGTCACGCGGGTCATGCCTGCACCCCCTCGGCCATCGTGGCCATGATGTCGTCCGCGGTGAGCGCCTGGTTTTCCCGCTCCGCCACGACCTTGCGGTCCCGCAGCACCACGACCCGGTGGCTGAGCCGCAGGACCTCTTCGAGTTCGGCGGAGATGAACACGACGGCCATGCCGTCGCCCGAGAGCTGGGTGACCAGCCGCTGGATCTCCGTCTTGGCGCCGATGTCGATGCCGCGGGTGGGCTCGTCGAGGATCAGCAGCCGCGGTTCGGTGATGAGCCAGCGGGCCAGCAGGACCTTCTGCTGGTTGCCGCCGGACAGGTTGCCCACCAGAGCTTCGGGGTTGGCGGGCCGGATGTCGAGTGCCTTGATGTACTTCTCGGCGATTTCGTCCTGGCGGCGGCGGGACAGCGGCCGCGCCCAGCCGCGGGAGGCCTGCAGTGCCAGGACGATGTTCTCGCGCACCGTCAGTTCCTCGACCAGGCCTTCGGCCTTGCGGTTTTCCGAGAGGAACGCGATCTTGTGGTCCAGACCGGCCCGCGGGGTGCGCAGCGACGTGGTCTCGCCGTCGACCTGCACGGTGCCGCTGTCGGCGTGGTCGGCGCCGAAGAGCAGGCGGGCGAGTTCAGTACGGCCGGAGCCGAGGAGGCCGGCCAGCCCTACGACCTCGCCGGCGTGGATGGCGAAGTCGAACGGCGCGACCCCGCCCTTGCGGCCGAGGCCTTCGGCGGCCAGCAGCACCGGCGCGCCGGCGACCTCGGCCCGGGTGGGGCCGGAGTTCTCCAGGTCCTCGAGGACCTGGAGTTCCTTGCCGATCATCCGGGTGACCAGCTCGACCGGGGTGATGTCCACGGTCTTGTACTCGCCGATCAGCTTTCCGTTGCGCAGCACGGTCATCCGGTCGGCGATGGCGAAGACCTGGTCGATGAAGTGCGAGACGAACAGGATCGCCATCCCGCTTTCGCGCAGGGACCGGACGACCTTCAGCAGCTGTTCGACTTCGCCGGTGTCCAAACTGGACGTCGGCTCGTCGAGGACGAGCACCCGCGCGTCGACGTCGAGCGCGCGGGCGATCGCCACCAGCTGCTGCACCGCGATGGAGCAGGTGGAGAGCTCGGCCGAGACGTCGACGTGGACGTCCAGCCGGGCCAGCAGCTCCTCGGCCCGCTTCCGCATCGGGCCCCACTGGATGCGGCCGAAGCGGCGGGGTTCGCGGCCGAGACAGACGTTCTCGGCCACGGACAGGTTCGGGCAGAGGTTGACTTCCTGGTAGACCGTGCTGATGCCGGCCTGCTGGGCCTCTCCGGGCCCGCTGAAGGCGACCTGGTCGCCGCCCAGTTCGATCGTGCCAGCGTCCACCCCGTAGACCCCGGTGAGCACCTTGATGAGGGTGGACTTGCCGGCGCCGTTCTCGCCCATCAGGGCGTGGACTTCGCCGGGGAACATCCGGAAGTCGACCCCGTCCAGGGCGAGGACGCCGGGGAACTCCTTGCGGATACCGCTCATCCGCACCACGGGTTGCGGTTCAGGCATTTGGTGTGCTCCGGAGTGGACGCGGGGGTCGTGAGTGGTGAGTCCGGGTGGGAACCCGGCTCACCACTCACGACCCGCAGGCGATTGTCAGTACTGGCGCGACGGCAGGGCGGCCTTGGCCGCCGCCTGGTCGAACTCGGTCTCCTTGGTCTCGATGCGGGCGGGCACCTGCTCGCCGGCGGCGACCTTCTTTACCAGGTCCATCAGCTGCGGGCCGAGCAGCGGATTGCACTCGACGATGTGGTTGATCTTGCCGTCGGCGAGCGCCTGCATGCCGTCCTTCACGGCGTCCACCGAGACGATCTTGATGTCCTTGCCCGGGACCTTGCCCGCGGCTTCGATGGCCTCGATGGCACCCAGCGCCATGTCGTCGTTGTGCGCGTAGAGGACGTCGATCTTGGGCTGGGACTTCAGGAAGGCCTCCATGACCTCCTTGCCCTTGGCGCGGGTGAACTCACCGGTCTGCGAGGCGACGATCTTGTACTTCGGGTCCGCGGCGATGACGTCGGCGAAGCCCTTCTTGCGGTCGTTCGCCGGCGCCGAGCCGGTGGTGCCCTGCAGCTCGACGATGTTCACGTCGCCGGTCGCGCTGCCGTACTCCTTGGTCAGCCACTCCCCCGCCTTCTTGCCCTCGGCGACGAAGTCGGAGCCGAGGAAGGTCTTGTAGAGCGACTTGTCCGGCGAGTCGATCGCGCGGTCGGTCAGGATGACCGGGATGTTGGCGGTCTTGGCTTCCTTCAGGACGGTGTCCCAGCCGGACTCGACGACCGGCGAGAAGGCGATGACCTTGACCTTCTGCTGGATGTACGAGCGGATCGCGGAGATCTGGTTCTCCTGCTTCTGCTGCGCGTCGGAGAACTTGAGCTCGATCCCGGCGGCCTTCGCCGACTCCTGGATCGACTTCGTGTTCGCCGTCCGCCAGCCGCTCTCGGCGCCCACCTGGGCGAACCCGAGCGTGGTCGCGCCGCCCGAGCTGCCGGACGAACCGCCACTCCCGCAGGCGGTGAGCAGCACGAGTCCGGCCGCCGCGGCCGCCGCGGCGGCCCATCGCTTCTTCAGCACGTTCACTCCTCGATCGACGATGATCAGTGGGAAAACTTTTGTGGGGACTATCAGGGGGTGTTGCGTCTGGTCGAAAACCGGGAATTGCGTGTTAGCGCTAACAATCCCTCGGGAACCACCGGTCCCGCCGGCCGCGGCGCTAACGCGGTCCGGTGCTCTCGCGCACGATCAACTCGGGGACGACCAGGGCGCGCGCGTGCCGGTCGCCTCCGTCCATCCGCCCGGCCAGCAGGCCGAACGTACGCCGTCCGACTTCGATGAAGTCCTGGCGCACCGTCGTGAGCGGCGGCGTGAAGTACGCCGCCTCGGGGACGTCGTCGAAGCCCGCCACGCGCACGTCCCGCGGCACCGAGATGCCCGCTTCGGCGAACGCGCGCAACAGGCCCAGTGCCATCTGGTCGTTGCCGGCGAAGACGGCGTCCAGATCCTTTTCCTTGGCGAGGGATCGCCCCGCCTCGTAGCCCGACCGCGAACTCCAGTCGCCGCGGATCACCCGCGGGGCCCCGACACCGTGGCGTTCCAGGGTTTCCCGCCAGCCAAGCTCGCGGTCGCGGGCCTCCAGCCAGTCCTCCGGCCCGGCGATGTGCCACACCGTGCGGTGGCCCAGCGCCAGGAGGTGTTCGGTGGCGCGGCGGGCGCCGTCGCGCTGGTCGACGGAGATGACCGGCACCGGCGCCGCCTCCCCGCCGCCGACCGCGACGACCGGGAAGTCCGCGGGTGCGGCTTCCAGGGCCCGGCCCGCGCTGACGTGCGGGGCGATCACGATGACCCCCTCGACCGCCTGGCGGCGCAGGTTCTCCACCGCGTCGGCGATCGACGACCGGCCGGGGCGGCTGACGCTCGAGATGGTGATCGCGTACCCGGCTTCCCGGGCGGCGTTCTCGATGCCGTACAGCGTGCTGGCCGGACCGTACAGATTGGACTCGAGCGCGACGACGCCGAGCGTGCCGGTCCGCCCGGTGACCAGCGCGCGGGCCGCGGAATTGGGCCGGTAGCCCAGTTCCTCGATCGCCGCGAGCACCCGGGCCCGGGTCTCGGGGCGCACCGGACCGGTCCCGTTGATCACGCGGGACACGGTCATGTGGGACACGCCCGCCACGCCCGCGACGTCGGTCAGGCTGGGCTGCCGCGTCCCGGCGGCGGTCGCTTTCAGGGGGCCGCCGGAGCGGGGTCGTTCGGCCACCGGCGTCCCCTTCCGTCCGCTCCGACATGGTCTGCGTCACCTGTTCCGGTGGCGACGAGGAGTTAGTGTTAGCGATAACACCCACGCGGTCAAGACCGGGTCGCGTAACGGTCTAGTCACATGCCCTTCACACGGGCCCGCCGACGAATTCGACGGCGCGACCTGCGCGGAGCGTCGTTTGAAATTCACCGCCCGTCAGCGCGGCCGGGTGTTCAAGCGCATGTTCGCCGCTTCCGCGAGGCGTCTACCACACGCTTTCGGCAGCTCCCGGTTCCGGGGTCAGAACGCCACGGTGGCGGCCACCGGCCGGTGGTCGCTGCCGGTCGCGGGCAGCGTCCAGGCCGCCACCGGCCGCACGCCGGCGACGAAGATCTGGTCGATCCGGGCGAGCGGCAGCCCGGCCGGCCAGGTGAAGCCGAAGCCGTCGCCGGCTTCCTCCTGCGCGGACCGCATCCGCGCGGTGATCGGGCGCAGCGCGCGATCGTCGGCGGTGCCGTTGAAATCGCCGACGAGCACGGTCCGCGGTGCGGATTCCCCGGCGATCGCGTCGGCCAGCAGGCTCATCGCGGCGTCACGGCCGCCCGCGGTGAACCCTTCGTCCAGCCGCACGCGCACCGAAGGCAGGTGCGCCACGAAGACCGCCACCGGGCCCTTCGGAGTGTCCACAGTGGTCTGCAGCGCGCGGGTCCACGGCATGATCGCCACCGGCCGCGTGTCGCGCAGCGGGAAGGTGCTCCAGACCCCGACGGTGCCCTGCACGGAGTGGTACGGGTACGCCGCGGCGAGGGCGTCCTCGTACTTCGGGACCTCGGACTTCTTCAGCTCCTCGAGCGCGATCACCTGGGCACCCGCGGCGGCGAGGGCACGTGCGGTGCCCGCCGGGTCCGGGTTCTCGTCGTTGACGTTGTGCGAGACGACCGTCAGGTCGCCGCCGGGCTCGCGCTTGTCGAAGAGCCGGCCGCCGAAGAACCCGCCCCAGACCAGCGCCGGCAGCAGGAGGGCCACCAGGGCGAGCGCCGAGCGCCGGACCAGGGCCGCGACCAGCGGCGGCACGACGAGCAGGCCGGTCCAGGGCAGGAACGTCTCCAGCAGGCTGCCGGCGTTGCCCGCCCAGTTGGGCACCAGCGGGTGCGCGAGCAGCGGCAGTGCGGCCAGGACGGCGAAGGCGGCGGCGACGCGCCCCCGCCGCCACGTCCCACGGGTGGTGACCTGCCGTTCGGTCGTCGCGGTCATCGGGTGGCCACCGGCAGCGCGCGCTGGATCGCGGCGATCAGCGTCCCGCTGTTCTCCAGCGCGGCCCGCAGCCCGGCCGCCGGGGTCCCGCCGGGGCTCTGGTGGAGGACGACGCCCAGGATGAGGGCGCCGTTGCCCGCCCGCGCGGCCCACATCAGGGCGCCTCCGGCGGCGGTCGACGAGCCGGTCTTCAGCCCGATCACGCCGTCGCGGCCGAGCAGGGTGTTCGTGTTGACGACCGTGCCCGGCACGCCGTCGATCCGCAGGCTGGGGGTGGCGGCGATCGCGCGGATCACCGGGTTCTTCATCACCTCACGGGCCAGCCGGAGCTGGTCGGTGGCGGTGCTGGTGGTGGAGTCCTCGACGCCGCTGGCCCCGGTGTAGGTGGTGGCGGCCATGCCGAGCGCCGCGGCCTCGCGGTTCATCTTCGCGACGAAGGCCTCCTGGCTGCCGGCGTCCCACCGGGCGAGCAGGCGGGCGACGTTGTTCCCGGAGGGGACGAGCATGAGGGCGAGCAGGTCGCGTTCGCTGAACCGGTGGCCCGCGCGGACCGGCGCGCTCGACTCCTCGGCCGAGGCCGACTCGGCTTCGGCCTGCTCGTCGACGGCGATCTCCGGGCCGGCCTCGCCGGGGCCGAGGGGATGGTCCTTGAGCACCACGTAGGCGGTCATGACCTTCGTGACGCTGGCGATCGGTACCGGCCGCTGCTCGCCGCGGGTGCCGAGCGAGCCGAGGTTCTGCACCTCGACGCTGGCCTGCCCCTCGGCGGGCCACGGCAACGGCAGGTCGACGACGGGCCGGGCGGCGAGCGCCCGGCCGGCCGTCTCGGGCGGGAAGACGACCCAGCAGGCGGCGGCGAGCGCGACGGCCACGGCGGCGCCGATCCCCGCGGCGGTCGGCGGGATGCGGGTACGGGCCATGGGTCTCCTCCGGGTGCCGGGTGCGCTCGGTGGAGCGCACACCGGTCACTTTGTCCGGAGAAGATCGCCGGTTCGTCGGGCTTGTTCGACAGGTGTGACCCGGAAATGTCCCGATCCTGTACCAACGCCCGGCGCGCCGAAGGGCCCCCCTCACCCGCCGCGAGGAGAGCCCCTTCGGCCCAGGCCGGCCGGTGGTCCCGGCGGGCGCCGGGTCACGTCGCGGAGCGCTGGATGCAGTCGAGGCCCAGGCCGAGCGGTGTCGCGAGGTACTGGCAGATGTGCGACGAGTGCGCCTGGTCCGTCTGCGCGCAGGCGACCGGCACGCCGAACAGGTCGACCGAGCAGTAGGCGTAGAACTGGGTCGAGCTGCCCGGCACCGGGTCCGCCGAGGCCGGGGCGGCCGTGGCGACGGCTGCGGAAACCGTGAGCGCAGCGGCCGTTGCCCAAGTAGCGATCCGGGTGTTCATCGTGCTCTCCTTCCGCCGAGCTTTCCCCTGTGTGTCAAGGGGTTCGGCGGAAGAATTCCCCGTCGGACGCGTGTTCAGCTCCGCATCACCGGAAAGTGTGACGGCGCCTCAGGGCACGATCGCGTCGACGTACCCGCCGTCGACCCGCACGGCCGCGCCCGTGGTCGCCGAAGCGAACGGCGAACTCAGGTACACCACCAGGTGCGCGATCTCCTCGGGCTCGATCAGCCGTTGCAGCAGCGACTGCGGGCGGTGCTTCTTCATGAACTCGCGCTGCGCCTCTTCCCACGGCAGGTCGTTGTCCACCAGCTGGTAGACGAAGTCCTCCACGCCACCGGTGTGGGTCGGCCCGGCGATCACGGCGTTGACCGTGACGCCGGTGCCGGCCGCGTGCTTGGCGAACCCGCGCGACACGCCCAGCAGCGCCGTCTTCGACACTCCATAGTGGATCATCTCGGCCGGGATGACGATCGCGGAATCGCTGGCGATGTACTGGATCCGGCCCCAGCCGCGGTCGGTCATGCCCGGCAGGTACGCGCGGGTGAGCCGGACCGCGGCCAGGACGTTGACCTCGAAGTAGTGCCGCCACTCGGCGTCGGTGATGTCCAGGGGCTCCTTGGGACCGAAGATGCCGAGGTTGTTGACCAGGATGTCGGCGTCCGGCACCTCTTCGACCACCTGGGCCGCGCCGGCCTCCTCGGAGACGTCGCCCGGGGCCGGCAGGAAGTCCGCCTCCGGCACCTCTTCGCGCAGCCGCGCGATGGCCTTGTGGACGCCGGTCTCGCTGCGGCCGTTGACCGCGACCCGCGCGCCCGCCGCCGCGAGGCCGGTCGCGATCGCCGCGCCGATACCCTGGGTGGATCCGGTGACCAGTGCCGTCTTCCCGCTCAGGTCGACCCGCATCGTGCAAACCCTCTCTCGCTCGCGTGCCTCCCCGGGGCGATTCAAGCACAGCTCGCCGGAGCGCACCGGCTGGGAAATCCGGTTGCCCGTCGCCTCGGCGGCGGTCACGATCTGCGCATGACCACGTATCGCACCCCGCTCCTGCCGACCGTCGCCGCCACCACCGCGCCGGTCCAGCAGCAGCCGTGCCGTCCGCGGGGGCCGATCGTTCCCGCGCCGTGAGCGCGGCGCTGCTCGCCGGCCTGGTCGCCGGCTATGGCATCGCGATCCCGGTCGGCGCCGTCGGGACGTACCTGGTGGCCCTCACCGCCCGCACCACACTCCGGACCGGCCTGGCCGCGGCCATGGGGGTCGCGACGGCCGACGGCGTGTACGCGCTGCTCGCCGTCCTGGGCGGGGCCGCGATCGCGGGCTTCATCGCCCCGGTCGCCGGGCCGCTGCGGTGGATCTCGGCGGCCATCCTGGTCGTGCTCGCCGCGCACGGTGCCGTGCGTGCGCTGCGCTCCCACCGGGCCCCGGCCACGCGGCCGGTGACGCCACTGGCGCCCGGCCGCGCCTACGTCAGCCTGCTCGGCATCACGCTCGTCAACCCGGCCACGGTCGTCTACTTCACCGCGCTGGTGGTCGGCGACCGCGCCGGCACCGCCGTCCCCGTGCTCGACCAGGCGGTGTTCGTGCTCGCCGCGTTCGCCGCGTCGGCGAGCTGGCAAGCCGCGCTGGCCGGCGGCGGGGCGCTGCTCGGGCGGGTCCTGACCGGCCCGCGTGGCCGGCTGGTGACGGCGCTCGTGTCGAGTGCGGTGATCACCGCACTCGCCGTCCGCCTTGTCCTCTCCTGAGCCGGAAACCGTTGCCCTGTAACGGTTTGTCCGATTCCCGGGCGCACGCCGGAAGACGTCCGGTGTCGCCGTCCCCGGTTAGCGTCGGGGAAACGGACTCGGGAGGCGGCCATGGCGATGCCGATGTCGGGGTGGGACACCGCGGGCGCGGTGCTGCTGGTGCTGTGGGCGCTGGCCATGTGGACCGCGGTCGGCGTGCTGGCCTGCGCCAACCGCGGTCCGGTGCGGCCCTGGGTGTTCCGCGGCGCGGTGGCGGTGATCGGCTTCGGCGTCCTCGGGCAGCTCGGGCACGTCCAGGAGCACGTCGCCCAGGTCGGCTACTGGCTCGGCCACCCGAACGCCCCGGCCTGGATGACGCCGTGGGGCACCGGCCTGGCCGGCGGCCTGCAGATGGTCCTGCCCGGGCGGCCGACGTTCGGCATGGAACTGCTGCACCTGACCGGCAACTTCCTCTTCCTGGCCGGCCTGGCGGGCGTCATGGTGATCACCCGCCGGGCGACGGGTACCCGCACCCGCCGCTGGGCCAGGATGGGCGTGTGGATGCAGGGCCTGCACGGGCTGGAGCACCTGGTCCTCACGCTGTCGGTCGGGTTCGGCGCGCCCCGGGCGATCGGGCTGTCCACGTTCTTCGGGCTCGTGGACCCCGGCCCGGGGCTGACCACCTACCGCGTCTGGTGGCACTTCACCGCGAACGTCCTGGGCTCGGTGATCTTCGGGCTCGCGCTGTACCACCTGTGGCGCGAACGGCGGGAGGTCCGCGCCACCTTCGTCCTCCGGCCGCTGCCGGCGGTCACCGGGCGGGCGGCGTGACGCAGGTGAGCGTCGGCACCGCCCAGTCGGCGTGGTCCTGCCCGTTGCCGTCGCCGCCGTCGCCCACCAGCAGGTCGAGCACCTGGGCGCCGGTGACGTCGACGTCGATCGGGACCGCCGCCTGGCCGCCGCGGACCACCGGGGTGGTCACCTTGGTCACGCCGTCCACCGACACGCTGAAGCTCACGCTGCCCCCGGTGCCGGTTTCGCCGTCGACACCCACCGACGCCGTCAGCCGGGTGCAGGCGCCCGCCAGGTAGAGCTGGACGTCGCTCGCCGCGTGGGCGCCGAGTCCCTTGGCGTAGGCCACGCCGCCGATGGTCATCGGCTTGCCGTCGCCCGCGTTCGCTTCGCCGTTGCTCGTGTCGCGCTCGACCGGGCCCCAGCCGTTCGTGGCGGTGAGGAACGGCAGCGAGCTGACCGCCACCTGCCCCGCGGGCGGGGCGGCCGGCACCGCCCCCACGATCCGCTCGCCGGTGACCGAGCCCGCGCGTCCCGCCTGCCGGTAGGCCACCGCGACCTTGAGCGCGGCCGTGTCCACCGCGGGCGGCGGCGTCACGGTCCAGGAGAACGTCACCGACTTCCCGCCGTCGATCCGGGGAACCGAGGGCGGCGAGGCCGCGCCGACCGCCCACCCGGCCGGGGCGGTGAGCGACGGCTTGACGTCGAACGCCGGCGGCGCGCCCGCCGGGACCCGCACGGTCGCCGAGGCGGTGAACGGCTGCCCGGCGGACGCGGTGTCCGGCGCGGTCAGCGTCACCCCGGCGGTGGGTGCCGGCGGCATCGCGTACCGCACCGGGTCGTAGCCGGGCGAGGCGTTCGGCCGGACGGTCAGCGGCGAGCGGTAGCTGCCGTAGTTCGTCCAGGCGATCGTGCCGAGGCCGCCCGTGCTGCCGTCGAGGTTCCACACGGCGACGGCGATCGTGTTGTGCCCGTTCGGGTTCAGGACGCCGTCGGGGATCGGGAAGCTGTGCTGCGGCCCGAGGTAGTTGACGTACTGGCCGAGCTGCCAGCCGTTGACGAAGATCAGCGCGCGGTACTGCCGCGCCGGGTCGTCGGTGACGGTCAGGCCGAGCGAGGTGTCCTGGCCGCGGGGAAGGTCGAGGTCCGCGGTGGTGCGGTACCACGAGACGCCGGGGGTGGTGTCCTTCGCCGGGAGCGAAGCCGGTGCCCAGCCTCGGTCCGGGAACCCGGGCAGCGACCAGCCCGCGCGCTCGCCGTAGAGCCCGCCCGTGTTGAGCGGTCCGCGGACCTGGTCCAGGCCGGTTTCTCCGCCGCGGACACCCTGCAGCCGCCAGGTCACCGACGTCAGCGGGGCGCCGGTCAGCCGCGCGTTGGTGAGCCCGCGGGCGGCCTTGTTGCCGTTGCTGGCGCCGTAGTCCTCCTCGTGGCCCATGTTCACGGTCAGCACGGAGATCTCGTTGTCGCCCTGGTGCAGCGCACCCGCCGGGAAGGGGAAGGTGTGCTGCGGGCTCGTCGAGCTGCCCAGGAAGACGCCGTTGAGCCACGCCGAGAACGCGCCGGCCGGGCCGCCGCTCTGGCTCGACAGGGTGATCCCGGTCTGGTTGCCGTCGCCGGTGAAGTGGCCGCGGTACCAGGTGTCGCCGGTGTGGAAGCCGTAGTCGTCGGCGAAGAGCACGGGTTTGGTGCCGAGTGCGGTCGAGCTGTTGGTGGTTTCCTTGTCCGCCACCGGCCACGCCGAGTCGTCGAAGCCGGGCCGGCTCTCCGGCGACTCCTCCTGGTGCTTCCAGCCGGTGAGGGCCGGCAGCGTCACCGGCTTCGCGGCCGGCGCGGTCCCGGTGAGGCTGCCACTCGACGTCGGCTGCGCCGCCACCCGGGAACCGTTCCACAGCAGGGCTTTCGCCGTGCTGAACACCTCGAAACCGCCGTCGGTCCCGGTGTCGCCGGTCAGCGACAGCAGCCCGTACTGCTCGGCCGCGGTCCGGACCAGGTGGGTGCCGCGGACCAGGACCGGTCCGGCCGCGGTGTCCTGGCGCCAGAACGTCGCCGCCGTCGCCTTGTCGGCGAGCAGCAGGAGCAGCGGCCGCGCGCCGGGCGCGGTGACGAGCACGCGGGCCAGGCCGTCGTGGGTGTAGTTCAGCCGCAGATCGCCGCGCGCGGCGTCCCAAGTGGACGTCGCGGCGCCGCCGAGGACCTGGACTGCCGGCTGCTTCGCGAACCGCAGCACGGTCTCCCCGGCTCCGCCCTTGTCGCCGTAGAGCACCACGACGTCCCGGTCGCCGATGGCGGCGGTCGTCATGATCTCCGACGTCGAGTACTGCATCCGCGTGGCCCCGAGGTCGTAGCCGGCGACGAGGATCTTCGACTGGCGCCCGTTCAGCGTGATGCCGGTGCCGGGCTGCTGCGGCACGACCGGGTAGTAGTCGGCGCTGCCGGACAGCAGGTCGACGGCGTCCACCACGACGAAGGTTCCGGTGGCGCTGGGGTTCTTCTGCCCGGTGACGACGATCTTCAGCGTGTGCGCCCCGGCGGGCAGGCCGCGGACCTCGTAGCCGGCGATCTGGTTCTGCTTGCTGCCGGCGTACAGGTCGACGGTGCCGACCTTGGTGTCGTCGAGGTAGACGTCGGCGATGCCGTGGTTGCCGTCCTTGGAGGACACCCACCGGATTCCGGTGCCGGTGAAGGGAATGCTGACGCTGTCACCGGTGGTGTCGGAGAACGACTCGGTGTGCTGGTAGTCGCCGCCGGTGTAGTCGACTTCGGGACCGACGTGGCTCCAGCCGCCGGTGTAGCCGACTTCGGTGGCGCGATCGTCGTAGGTGTACCCGGCGTGCGCGGCGAGGTCGAGCGCGACGCTCGTGGTGTTCGTGGCGGTGGACGTCGAGTCGGTGTGGCGCAGGGTGTGGAACTGCGTGCGGGTGTCGGGGTTGATCCGGGCGGTGTCGGTGAGCGCCGCGTCGGTCAGCGGCGCGCCGGCGAGCCCGTCGGTCTTGGTCAGCGGGGCGACGGACTGGGTGAAGTACCCGATCAGCTTGTCTTCGAAGTACTTCGGGTCGAACTGGCGGCCTTCGGTGATCGCCGCGCCGTAGTCGTAGGAGGTGTAGTTCTGCGGGATCGCGCTCCAGCCCCAGGACGTGCCGCCGTGCAGCATGTAGAAGCTCTGGCCGGTGGCGCCGACGGCGATGTTCTGCTTGTAGAAGACGTTCGCGAACTGGTCGTTGATCAGCTGCGCGCACTTCTCGTAGCCGGGGCCGCCCCACGGGTCGAAGGCGCCGCCCTGGAACTCGGCGGTGATCAGCGGCTTGCCGGGGACGTGGTCGTAGCTGATGTCGGGGACGCCGTTCCAGCGGGTCGGGTTCGAGCAGTCGAAGCCCTGCGGATAGGAGTCGGCGGCGTCGACGTCGAGCGCGGCCTCCCCGGCGTTGAAGGTGCCGTTGTTGTTGCCCACCAGGGGAACCGTGATGCCGTCGGCGCGGGCCTTGTCTTCGAGGTGCTGCATGTAGGCGCGGCCGTCGGCGTTGCCGTTGTAGTACTCGTTTTCGACCTGGTAGGCGAGCACGCTGCCGGTGCCGTTGGTGAGCTGGTGCCGGGCGATGATCCGGTCGATCTGCGTCTGCCACTCGTCGGAGTACTTCAGGTAGAGGGGATCGGCGCTGCGGGTGTGCCCGGGCGTGGTGGACAGCCAGGTGGGGAACCCGCCGCCGTCGACCTCGGCGTTGATGTAGGGCCCGGGCCGCGCGATGACGTAGAGGCCGGCCTGCTGGGCCATGTCCAGGAGCTTGTCGAGGTCGCGGATGCCGCTGAAGTCGTAGACGCCTTGGCGCGGAGAGTGGTAGCCCCAGTCGAAGTAGAGCGAGGTCGCGTTGAAGCCGGCGGCCTTCATCTTCTGGAAGATGTCGAGCCACAGGTCGGGGCTGGGCAGGCGGTAGGAGTGGAACTCGCCGGACCAGAGGTAGGTGCGGTTCCCGTCGACGAGGAAGGAGTAGCCGTCGTAGGTGACGGTGTGGCCGGCCGCCGGCGCGGCCGCGGCAGCTTGGGGAACGGCGACTCCGGCGAGGGCGAACAGGGCGGAGAGCAGGACGGTGAACAGCGTCCGGCAACGGCGGCGGCGCATGCGGAGCCTCCTGGAGCGGCGGGGACCACAATCGAACACGAACCTTTGCCGACCGCACAGAAGCGGTCAAGATACAACACCAAGATGGATCAGTGCGGTGGTCTTGTTAGCGCTAACATCATTCGGGCGAAAGGGAATCCGAGTGTGAAACCGCCGGCAGAATCGCCGACGCGCGCTCACCGGCACCAGCACCGCCGGCGCTCGTGCGGCCACGCGGCGCGCGAGACGAAGCGACCCGAACCGGCCCCCAGCGGCGCAACCCCGGATCACCGCGGCCGAGTACTCTCCCGCACCACCAGCTCCGCAGGCACAAGATGCCGAGCCCCGGCATCCCCACCGGCCATCCGCTCCTCGAGAAGCCCGAACGTCCGCCGCCCGACCTCGATGAAGTCCTGCCGCACCGTCGTCAGCGGCGGGGTGAAGAACTCCGCCTCCGGCACATCGTCGAACCCGGCCACGTGCACGTCTTCCGGCACCCGGATCCCCGCCTCGGTGAACGCCCGCAGCAACCCGAGCGCCATCTGGTCGTTGGCCGAAAACACCGCCTTGAGCCCGCGCTTGCCGACGAGCGCCCGGCCGGCCTCATAACCCGAACGGGGGCTCCAGTCGCCACGCACCACCGCCGGCACCCGCAGGCCGCGGCTCTCCAGGGTCTCGCGCCAGCCGCGCTCCCGGTCGCGGGCCTCCAGCCAGTCTTCCGGCCCGGCCAGGTGCCAGACCGTCCGGTGCCCCAGTGACAGCAGGTGCTCGGTGACGCGGCGGGCGCCGTCGTACTGGTCGACCGAGATCACCGGCACCGGCGCCGACTCGCCGCCGCCGACCGCCACCAGCGCGATGTCCGAAGGCGCCGCCTCGAGCGCGCGCCCGGCCGTGACGTGCGGGGCGATCACGACGATCCCCTCCACGGCTTGGCGCCGCAGGCTCTCCACCGCGTCGCCGATCGACGTCCGGCCCGGCCGTGTCACGCTGCAGATCGCGACGCCGTACCCGGCCTCGCGGGCCGCGTTCTCGATGCCGTAGAGCGTGCTCGCCGGTCCGTAGAGATTGGACTCGAGCGCCACCACGCCGAGCGTGCCGGACCGCCCGGTGACCAGGGCCCGCGCGGCCGTGTTGGGCCGGTACCCCAGCTTCTGCACGGCGGCGAGAACGCGCTCGCGGGTCTCCGGGCGCACCGGCCCGCTCTCGTTGACCACGCGCGAAACGGTCATGTGCGAGACACCGGCCATGCCGGCGACGTCGGCCAGGCTCGGTTGCCGCGGCCCCGGCGGAGAGGTCCTCGTCTGCTCCCCCGGCTTCGCCCGGTCCACCACCCTGGCCCCCTCCACGTCGTGCCGTCTCACCTCCGAGACGGTACCGCCGAACCGGCGCTTTCCGGACGTCCCGCGCCGCGTCCAGACCACTCGAGCGGACCAGAGAGCGCTTTCACGACCGGCGAGGCGTGCCGGGCGGCATCCGCCGGACTCCGGAGCCCACCCGGGACGACCTGCCGGGCGCGATCAGCAGCCCGGCCTGCGACGCGGCGGGGCGGGTCGCGCCCGGCCGGCCGGTGACGAGGTCGTGCCTGGGCACACCGAGCTTCCGGGCACGCGTTCCACGAGCTCGGCGGGCGGGGAGGCCGGCGGGGCCGCGGTGGCGGTCGTGGCCACGCTGGTGATCAGCGCGGGCGGCGGGAGCGTCTCCGCAGGCACCGGCGGCCGCACCGCGGCCGCCACGGCCAGGGCGGTCGCCGCCGCGCCGAGGCACGTCCCCGCAAGCAGCATCGCGTTCCCTCTGCGCATACCGGCTGTTGTCCGCAGCGGCCCGGCCCGTTCCAGGAATGTGGCGTGCGTCTCATCCGGACGAGCGACCGGGGACGAGCGCGGGCGGCTGCGACACTCCAAACAGGACCGCGACGTTCCGGCGGGTTCATCGGCGAGCGCACGATCGCGGGGCCCGCCCCCCGACCAGCCGTGGATCAACCCGGGCACGGAACTCGGCGCCATCACGACGGCGGTGGTGGCACGGCTCGGCGAGGTAGCGCCCCAAGGCGGCCTGGGTTGCGTCACACCCCCCGAAGGCCACATTGGGCGCTCGAGGCCGTCAGTCCGACGCCAGGCGTACGCAGCACGCTTGCGGTTGCGGGTCCAGCCGGGCCCGCAACCGGCTCTCCCCGACGCCCGCCAGCATCCCCTCGACCAGCCCCAGGTTCATCTCGCACACCAGCCTCGTGTGGGCCTGGGCCAGCCGGTGGAACGGGCAGTTGGCGAGCAGCACCTCGCCGCCGTCGATGCGTGGCTCGAAGCCGTTCTCCTCCAGTGCGGCCACGATGTCCTGGCCGCCGGCCGCCAGCGAGGCCCCGCGCTCCCGGGCGCGGCGCGTCAGGATCTCCCGCGGCCGGCCGCCCGTTTCGTCGGCCTCCTCCACCGCGGCCGCCAAGAGGCCGCCCGCCAGCTCGTACTGGCGTTCCGGCAGGGAAACGCTCACCTGCCGGTCGGACCGCCGGTACAGCTTCGCCGGGCGGCCCGCCCCCGGGCCGCTGCGGCCGGTGCGGCGCTCGTGGCCCACCGCGAGCAATTGCTCCTCGACCAGGCGGTCGAGGTGGAACGCGACCGTCGCCCGGGGCACGCCGAGGGCGGCGGCCACGTCGTCGCGGCTCACCGGCTCCGGGCGGCGGACCACGTACTCGTACAACCGGCGCCGGGTGGGCTCGTCGAGCGCCGCGACCGCGGCCAGCGCCTGGGTTTCCTGCATCACTGCATTCTAAAACACAGATCTGTTGACGAAAACCCCGGGAGGCTTCTAACGTCGGCCTGACTTGGTTTTAGAAGGAGGCACCCCGTGACCGTCGAACCCGTCAGCGCCCCGGTCCCGCTGCGGCACCTCGGTGTCGTCCACGACCGCGACGCCGTCGACCTGCACGCGGCCGAGCGCGCCGTCGCCGACCTGTTGCGGGCGCTGGGGAAGGACCCGTCGTCGGAGCACCTCGGCGACACCCCGCGACGGGTGGCCAACGCCTACGCGGAAATGCTGCAGCCGCGCGACTTCCAGCTCACGACCTTCCCCAACGACGAGGGCTACGACGAGCTCGTGCTGGCGAAGAGCATCCCGGTGCAGTCGCTGTGCGAGCACCACCTGCTGCCCTTCCGCGGCGTCGCGCACGTCGGCTACCTGCCCGGCGAGCGGATCCTCGGGCTGTCCAAACTCGCCCGGGTCGTCGAGATGTTCGCCCGCGACCTGCAGGTGCAGGAACGGCTGACCAAGCAGGTCGCGGACTGGCTGCAGGAGCACCTGGCCCCGAAGGGCGTCGGCGTCGTGATCGAGGCCGAGCACCTGTGCATGTCCCTGCGCGGCGTGCGGGCGAACGGCGCGCTGACCGTGACGTCGTCGCTGCACGGCCTGCTGCGGGAGGAACCCAAGACCCGGCAGGAGTTCTTCGCGCTGACCGGCGTGAGCGCCTGATGGCCACCAGCGAGGTCAGCGCGTGCCGGTCAACCCCGCCAAGCCGGTGTCGAGGAGCCGGGCCGCGCGCCGCACGTCGGCGCTGACCGACCGGCGGACCTGGTCCGGGGTGCGTTCGCCGTCGAGACTCCGGCGCAGTGCCGCGGACTGGACACCCCAGAGCCCGAGCAGCGCGGTCGCGGCGATCCGGCACTGCGGGTCGTCGGCGTCGCGGCCGGTCCGGGCGGCCAGCGCCTCGGCGGCCACTTCCTCCAGCTGCTCGGTCATGTCCCGGTGGTGCGCCCGCAGCGCGGGCGTCGACCGGACCAGCTCGGCGAACGCGCGGACCCGGGCGCTCGCCTCGGCGCGGTCCGGCTGGGCACCCAACCAGGACAGCAGGGCGTCCAGTTCGCCGTCCAGGACGTCCAGCACCGCTTCGACCGGGGTGCGGCCGGTCCGGGCCAGCCCCTCGCGCAGCGCGGTCATCGTGGCTTCGGGCCGGTCGAGGACGAGGGCTTCCTTGCTGGGGAAGTAGTTGAAGACGGTCTTCTCCGACACCTCGCAGGCCGCGGCGATTTCGGCGACGCGGACCGCGTCGAACCCGCGCTCGAGGAACATGGCTGTCGCGGTGTCGGTCAGCCGCCGGCGCAGCAGCCGCTTCTTGCGCTCCCGGAGCCCCTCCGTGCCGGGGGTTTCCCAATCGACCGTCGGCAAGCTCATGCGCCCACTGTAATGACGGCCCGCATCCGGCACTGTCCCGTCCGGACGATCACGCGCACTTGCCGAGCCGGCGGGCTGACTAGTCCTCGCGCCGGTGCCGCCCGCGCCGGACCCCGGCGAGTGCGCGCACCCGGGTCGCCAGGTCGCCCCGGCGCTCCCGGCGGGCGTACTCCAGCAACGCCTCCGCCTGGTCCCGCGGCAGCCAGCCGCGGTCCGCGCCCGCCTCCAGGCGCAGCAGGTGGGTCACCAGCTCGCGCGATTCCCCGTCGTGTTCGCCCGCGAGCTCCGCGAACCGGCGGGCCGCCTCCACCTCGCCGTCGCACCAGGCCGTCATCGCCAGCAGCGTCGCCGTGGCCGTCATGATGTCGCCGCGGTGGACGCCTCCCTCCGCCGCCAGGTGCTCCGCCAGCTGGAAGCTGCGCGTGCCGACGCCGCCCGCCCCCTCGCGGCGCACCGCGTCCGCCAGTGCCTTGATCTGCCCGGTGACATAGTCCTGCGTGACACAGTCCCCGCCCGACAACCCCGCCATGTCGTCCCCTCTGCCGGCGCACGCGAACTCGTGCGTCACCCGACAGGTGTACTCCATCGGCGGCTGGATACGTCGAACGCCCCACCGGTTTCGTCCGATCGGTCGGAAAATCAGCCCGATCGTCCGGGCTCGGCCCGCCGCTGGGACATGTACACCGCGGCCGAGGTGCGCCGCTCGACGCCGAGCTTGTGCAGCACCGAGGAGACGTAGTTCTTCACCGTCTTCTCGGCCAGGAACAGCCGCTCGGCGATCTGCCGGTTGGTCAGGCCCTCGGCCACCAGGTCCAGCACCCGCCGCTCCTGCGGGCTCAGCTGCTCGTACCGCGGGTCCGCGGCCGCGACGTCCTCGCCGCGCAGCTTGTTCATCACCGACGCGGTGAGCGTGGCGTCCAGCAGCGAGCCGCCGGCGGCGACCGTGCGGACGGCCTCGATCAGCGACCGGCCCGACACCTGCTTGAGCATGTACCCGGCCGCGCCCGCCATGATCGCGCCGAACAGCGCTTCGTCGTCCGAATAGGACGTCAGCATCAGGCAGGCCGGCGGCGGGTCCACGGTGGACCGGATCTCCCGGCACACCGCCACACCCTCGCCGTCGGGCAGCCGGACGTCGAGGACGGCCACGTCCGGGCGCGCCTGCGGGATCCGCACCAGCGCCTCGGCCGCCGTCCCCGCCTCCCCGACCACCTCGATGTCGGCTTCGGGCTCGAAGACGGTCTTCAGGCCGGTCCGCACCAGCTCGTGGTCGTCCAGCAGGAACACACCGATCGTCATCGTCCACTCCCCTGCTCACCCGTCATCGCGGGCAGCTCCGCCGTCCATTCCAGCCTTGCCCCGCCGTCCTCGCCCGCCGCCAGCACGCAGTGACCGCCCCACCGGGCCGCGCGCGAAGCGAGGTTGGCCAGGCCGCTGATCCGGCCCGCCTCCGCCGGCGGGCCCGTCCCGTCGTCGCGCACCACCAGCGTCAGCCGCCGGCCGAGCCGGTCCACGGTGACCTCGACCGACGACGACCTCGCTCCCGCGTGCCGCGCGACGTTCGTCAGCGCTTCCCGCAGCGACGCGATCAGGTCGGAGCGGACCGCGTCCGGCACCGCGGCGTCCAGCGGCCCGTCGAAGCCGACGCGCGGCTCGAAGCCGAGCGCGTCCCGGGCGTCCACGGCCACCCGCAGCAGCTCCGCACGGAGGCTGCCCTGCGCCTGCGCGGGTGCCTGGAGCGAAAAGATGCTGTTGCGGATCTCCCGGATCGTGCCGTCGAGGTCCTGGGCGAACCCGGCCACGCGGGCGGCGACCCCGGCGTCGGCGATCAGCCTGCTGACGCCCTCCAGCCCGAGCCCGGTCGCGAACAGCCGCTGGATCACCAGGTCGTGCAGGTCGCGGGCGATCCGGTCGCGATCGGAGAACACCGCCAGCTGCTGGCGCGCCTCCTGCGCACGGGAGAACTCGACGGCGAGCGCGGCGTGCCCGGCGAACGTCTCGGCCAGCTGGACGTCGGAGTCGGTGAACGGCGAGCGGTCGCGGAACTTCGCGACCACCAGCACGCCGAGGGTTTCCTCGCCGACGATCAGCGGGACCGAGATCGCCGAGTCGAGGTCCTTGATCATCGCGGGCAGCGGTCCTTCGTGGTTGCGCTGCTGCTCCTGCACGCGCTCGCCGTAGTCGCGCACGACGACCGGGCGCCGGGTCGCGAACGCCATCCCGGTGGCGGTGCCCTCGATCGGCACGGTCAGGCCGGTGAGCCGGTCGGCGTCCTCACCCGGCGGCTCGACGACGTCGAACACGAGCCGGCCGGGACCGTCGGGCCGGGCGATCGCCCCGGCCGTCCCGCCGGCGACGACGCGGGCGCGCTCGGCGACCAGCCGCAGCGTGGCCCGCAGGTCCTGGGCCGCGAGCAGGGCGCGGGTGACGTCGTAGGACGCCTCGAGCCAGCGTTCGCGGCGGCGCATCTGGTCCACCAGCAGCGCCTTCTCGACGGCCATCCCGGTGGCCGCGGTGAGCGCGCCGAGCACCTCGCGCTCGCGGCGGCCGAACTCCCCGCCGGCCCCGGGCTCGACGGTCAGCGTCCCGTACGTCTGCGGTCCCGCGCGGACCGGCAGCTCGACCGCGCCGGCACCGAGCGGGCCCCGGCCGTACTCGGCGGTCCCGCCCTCGGCCAGCGCCAGCCGGCCGCGCCGGGCGCCGAGCAGCTCGCAGACCACCGTCACCGCGCGGTCCAGCAGCGACGGCAGCTCCAGCTCGCGGGCGATGCCGCCCACCGCCGCCAGGATCGCCGGCATGCTGATTTCGTCCGCCACTTCCCGTCGACCCCGTCGGTTCCGCCGATATCCCGGGCCTGCCCCGGGCCGTCAAGGGTCCCACAGGTCACTGCCCGTGTCGGCCCAAGCCGGTTGCTCCATCCGGTGGGTCGATGACGGGCGTCACTCCGTTACGGCGATCGGGAGCTCACTCCGCGTGGCAGGCGAGGCGGTGACCACTGATGGTCTCCGCGGGGACGCGCAGGAACCGGTGGCCGGCGCGGGCGGGCGCCGGGCAGGGGCAGCCGAGGTCGACGGCCACGGACTCGGTGGCGCGCCCCAGCAGGCTGACGTACCAGCCGGCGCCCATGTCGGCGGCGAACTCGTCGACCTCGAAGGCGACGACGGCGTCGCGCGCGCCCGCGTACAGCGGGCTGCCGGGCGGGACGGCGAACACCACGGCGTCGTCGACGACCGTGAAGCGCACCGGACGCACGGCCGGCATGGCCCGGTGGGTGTAGATCACCCGTCCGAGGCTCGCCGTCCGCAGCAAGGCGAGGCACTGCTGCCGGTCCAGCAGCAGCCCGAAGCCCACGTCGTCCACCATCGCGTCCCTGTGTTTCTCCTGTGATTTCCCCGGCCACCAGCGTGATCGGCTCACCCGGTCCGCCGATAGGGCCGTTCGGCCCGGCCACCTCGGGCGGCGGCGGACAGGCACAGCCGGCCGGTGCGGACCAGGGCCGGAAGACCTGGTTCGGGACGGCCGCCCGGCCGGTGCGGCGGCCACGCGCAGTCACCTAGCGTCGTGACCGTCCGTTGCGATCTTCACGAAAGAGGGGGTGAGGGCCCGATGCCGCCGCACTCCGCCGAGGGTGGTTCCACGCCCGCGGCGACCTTCTCCCTCGACCCCGCGCTGGTCCGGTCGGCGGTGCAGGGCAACCACGCCGCGGTGGCCGGGCTGCTGCGCGCGCTGCGCCCGATCGTCTTCCGCTACTGCCTCGGCCGGCTGCGCACGTGGCAGGACGGTTCGTCGGACGCCGAGGACTGCGCGCAGGACGTGCTGCTCGCGATCGTCGGCGCCCTGCCGGGGTACCGCCTCGAACCCGACGGCTTCGTGCCGTTCGTCTTCGGCATCGCCGCGCACAAGGTGTCCGACTTCCACCGGCGCCGGGCCCGCGACCGCACCAGCCCGGTCGCCGAGCCGCCGGCCGGCCGCTCCGGTGGCCCGGACCCGACGGGCGACGAGGTCGAGCGGTCCGCGGCGCTCGACTGGTCGTCCGGGCTGCTCGACACGCTCCCGCCGCGCCAGCGCGAAATCCTCGTGCTGCGCATCATCCTCGGCATGACGGCGGAGGAGACGGCGGCCGCGGTCGGCCTCGGCAGCGCGGGCGCGGTTCGCGTCGCCCAGCACCGTGCCCTCGCGACCCTCCGGCGGAGTCTGAACGCGCACAAAGAAGCGTCCTGACGGCTTTCCACGGGCCGCCGCCGTGAATGGGAAATCGAGGCCGCCATTCACGGATTGCCCGTCAATTCACCGCGACGGCGGGCTGCGGGCATTCCACCGGTCTCACCGAGGGATACGGCTGCCGGTTCACTTCGGTTCAAAGTTTTTTCCGGTGGCACGCCCAACCGAGACAATCCCCAGGTCAGGACCTTCTTCCACTACGTAAACGCGAACCCGGCCTGACGGGTTGTAACTGTCGAAAAGAACTTCTTGCCCGGTGTCAAGCGACCGTGTAGCTTCCATAACGGAACGATAACCAGCCGGTTGACGGCGCGGCCACGGGCAGGTGACCGCGCACCCCACTGATGTCGGGTCAGTGGACCAGCCGGGCATCGTGCCTTGCCGACACATCGAAGAAACCCGTGACAGAACCCCGCCTGATCGGGACGAGCCTGGGCTCGTTCCGGCTCAGTGTCGCGCGTTCCCGCCAGCCCGACACCGGAGGATTTTCCCATGTCCCGCACCCAAGGACGGCATCGCCTTTCCCGCCGGACGAAGATCGCGACCGGCGGCCTCGCCCTCGCGATCGCCGTCGGCGGCATCGTCGTCGCGACGACCACCGGCCACACCGGTGAAGCCAGCGCCGACGAAGCCAACCCCGCGTTCTTCGTCGACATCCTCAAGGTGAAGCCGAACCAGTTCGACCCGCGCCCGGTCAGCGGCGCCGCGACCGGCACGTTCACCGTCGACTGCGGCCGCAACGAAAACCAGCACTTCAACCCGGACAACTTCATCGCCCAGCCCGGGGTCCGCAACGGCGCCCAGCACCTGCACGACTACGTCGGCAACCTGTCGACGAACGCCGACTCGAACAACAAGAGCCTGGTCAAGGCCGGGACCACCTGCCGCAACGGCGACAAGTCCGCCTACTTCTGGCCCGTGGTCCGGATCGACACCGGCGAAGAGGAGAAGAACGAGCCCGCCAAGAAGCCCGACGGCGACCGGGCGCAGGCCGACCGCGAGGCGAAGACCGTCCAGGTCGCCTGCCCGGACGTCGCCAGCAAGCTCACCGACATCCCCGACCAGGCCATGGCCGAGGTCGACAGCAACCTGGACCAGCTCGACACGCAGGCCGACGAGGCCAACCAGCGCATCGCCGCGACGCAGGGCCAGGGCGGCCAGGACTTCGTGCGCAACGCGATCCTGGACCCGCTGAAGGACCGCCGCAGCGCCATCATCGACCGGATCGCCACCGCCATCGGCCGCTTCACGCAGAAGCCGGGCGACCTCGGCGGCCTCGCGCCCTGCTCGACGAAGCCGGGCAAGGACACCGGAACCCCGACACCGCCCCCGAGCACCACGGCCGGCGGCGCGCTGCCCGGGCAGGACGAGAACAACGAGCTGCCCGGCAACGACGGCAAGATCCTGCGGCCGCAGCGGGTGCAGATCACCTTCCGCGGCAGCCCGGTCGGCAAGGTCGTGGCGATGCCGCGCTTCCTGCGCGTGCTCTACGGCGACGCGAAGGTCTCGACCAACGGGCCGGCCAACGCCAAGGCGAGCTGGACGTGCACCGGGTTCGAGAACCGCCTCACCGACAAGTACCCGATCTGCCCCGACGGCAGCAAGGTCAAGCGCGTCCACACGTTCCCGAGCTGCTGGGACGGCAAGAACACCGACAGTGCCAACCACCGCACGCACATCGTGTTCCCGGACCGGTTCGGCCGGTGCGGCAACGGCTTCAAGGCGGTGCCGCAGCTGCAGATCTCGCTGACCTACGACATCCCGCACGACATCCAGGTCAAGAAGCAGTACAAAGTGGACGCTTTCCCGCAGGAGAAGCACAACCCGCTGTCCGACCACGACGACTTCGCGAACGTGATGTCGCAGCGGATCATGAACGGCCTGGTGAACTGCGTGAACCGCGGCCGCACCTGCCGGGCGTGACGGGCGGACCGGCGGCGCACCCGGGGATGGTGCGCCGCCGGTTCCGCGCGAGAATGGCGGCATGGTCACCGGTGACGAGGTCCGGGCGTTCGCGGTCACCCTCCCGCGCGCCTACGAGGCGGTCGTGCGCGACCGGATCAAGTTCCGGGTGGGACAGATCGTGTTCGTGGCGCTGTCGGCGGACGAGACCCTGATGGGCTTCGCCTTCCCCCGGGAACAGCGGGACGCGCTGATCGCCGCCGAACCCGGCAAGTTCCTGCTCCCCGAGCCGTCGGACCTGCGCTTCCGGTGGCTGCGCTGCCGCCTCGCCGCGATCGACGCCGACGAGATGCGCGAGCTGGTCGTGGAGGCTTGGCGGATGTGCGTGCCGAAGAAGGTCGGGGCCGCCTACCTGGAGACCCACCCCCTCTGACGACCTCCGAAACGTCACCTTTCCGGGTGGCCGCCACGGCGTAACGCGGCACCCCCCGACTGCGACTCACGAGGGTCCGGATCCGGGGAGGAAACATGGCGAAACGCCTGGTGATCTGCTGCGACGGCACTTGGAACACCCTCCGCCAGCCGGCTCCGACGAACGTGGGGCAGCTCCAGGCGGTGGTGGCGCCCGCCGACCCGGCCGGGGTGGAACAGCGGGTGTACTACTGCGAAGGGGTCGGCACCGGAAAGCTGTGGGACCACCTCACCGGTGGCGCGTTCGGCGTGGGCCTCTCGAAGAAGGTGCGGGGCGCCTACCGGTTCATCGTCGACAACTACGAACCCGGCGACGAACTCTTCTTCTTCGGCTTCAGCCGCGGTGCCTACACCGCGCGCAGCACCGTGGGCTTCATCCGCAACTGCGGCGTCCTGCGGCCCGGCGAGGTGGGCCGGATCGAGGACGCCTACCGGCTCTACCGTGGTCAGGACAAGAAGACCACCGGCCCGGAGAGCCCGCGGGCCCGGGAGTTCCGTGCGGCGTACGCCCACGAAGACCGGACGCCGATCCGGTTCGTCGGCGTCTGGGACACCGTGGGCGCACTGGGTATCCCGCTCAGCGGCGGCCGGGTGCTGCACCTGCTGAACAAGCGCTGGCAGTTCCACGACACGGAACTGTCGTCGATCGTGCAGTCGGCGTTCCAGGCACTGGCCGTGGACGAGCACCGGAAGTCGTTCGTCCCGGCCGTCTGGAAGCCGTCGGACCGGCCGGACGGGCAGGAACGCGAACAGGTCTGGTTCGCCGGCGACCACTGCGACGTCGGAGGCGGCCATCGGCAGCGGGCGCTGTCGGACATCGCTCGGTCATGGATGGCCGACTGCGCCGAGAAATGCGGCCTCGCCTTCGAGAAAACCGCCTTCGCGCACCTGGCCGCCCGCGACGAACTCGGCGAACTGCACCCATCGCCCGCCAAGTTCTTCCGGTGGTTCGGCTCGATGGACCGCCCCCTCGGCGGGGTGGACCCGGCAATGGAGTTCGTGTCGTCCTGCGCGGTGAACCGCCGTGACCGGATGCAGCCACCGTACCGGCCCGCGAACCTGCTCACCTACCTGGCGGATCCGGGACACCAGATCAAGAAGGTGTGACCGCCGAGCACGCGAACGAGCCCCTGTCCGGGGGAGGTGGACAGGGGCCCGTGCACGGTCAGCGCGTCAGTGGTTCACCTTGAACCACGGCTGCGCCCAGCCGAGGTAGGTCTGGCCCCACTTCTGCTTGATCTCCGCGATCGTCGTCTTGGTGTAGGTGCCCGCGCCGTGGATGTCGTTCGACAGGAACTCGCCGCCGCCGATCGAGATCATCGTGTGGCCGGCACCGCTGCTCTTGAAGAAGGCGAGCCCGCCGGCCGGGACCTGGTAGTCACCCGCGTGCTTGTACGAAGTCGGGATCTGGGTCCAGTGGATGTAGGCCGTCTCCGAGCCGGACGCGGAGAAACCGTAGTTCTGCGCGTTGATCCGGTCGCACCAGCCGTCGTAGGAGTCCTTGTTGTCGGTGTGGATGCGGGTCTTGGCGTAGGCGACCGCTTCGTCACAGGTCCGGTGGTCGCCGAGGCCCGCGGTGGAGCAGGTCAGGGTCGAGCCGGCGCAGTCCGGGGCGACCCGGCCGTCGGAGCCGGTGTAGACGTAGGCGTCGCTGACGTAGCCGTCGCCGACCTTGTCCCAGATGTCCGAGGTGCCGTACTTGCCGTCCACGGTGGAGCCGTTGGTCTGGCAGGTGATGGTCACCGCGGTGCCGTCGGCGATGCTGCCGACGGCGCCCGCGGTGGCGCTCGGGCTGGACCGCACGGTCAGCGCCGCGCCCGAGTCGGTGTGCACGGTGCCCGTGGCCGCGAACGCCGGGCTCGCCCCGACGACCGCGATCGTCGCGGCGATGCCGGCCACCCCGGCCAGCCGCTTCACGATCCCCAAGTTCATTCTTCCGTCCTCCAGTTTTCCGGTGTGGGGACAGAATGGGGACCGCTGGTACAAGCCCCGTACAAACCGCGGCCGCGGTTCTGGAGATACGGCAAAGCGGACGAAACCCCGGCAGAATTGCGGGGTTTCGTCCGGTTCAGGCCAGATATTCCGCCGCGGCGCGCAGGCTCACCCAGGAGCCGCTGAAGGTGTCGATCCGCGGGCCGGTGCCGCCACCCGGGCCGGGCACACCGGTTTCCACGCGGATGAAGTCCACCGCCGACAACGCGTCGAGCAGCGCGCGCACCTCCGGGTGCCGGTGCGCCTCCCGCGTCACCACGACGACGCTCCGGAAGTCCCGGGCCGCTTCGAGCACCGCCGCGGCGTCGTCTGGCGTCGCGGTCACCACCCGAGTGCCCGGCACGAGCTCGGCCAGGTGCGCGCCGAGGCCCCACGGCATCGGCCCGGCCGCGATGGTCGGTTCGGTCTGGACGTCGACCACCAGCGGCGGCCCGGCGAGCCGCGGCTCACCCCGCACCCGGAGCGCCTTGCGGGCCGCTTCGAGGCCGAGCCGCCGGTCGACCGGGCCCACCGAAGCCGGCGCCGGATCCGTCCCGAGCGCCGCCGTCCGCGAAGCCGCTTCCGCCAGCCGTTCCAGGGGCAGCTCCCCCGCCGCGACCGCGGCCACGATCGCCGAGACGCAGGCGTCCAGGTGTTCGGCCTCGAAGGCCGCGCCGCCCAGGCACAGCGCGTCCGCCCCCGCGGCCAGGGCCCGCACGGCCGAGCGGCCGAGGCCGTCGTGCCGTCCGTACGCCCCCGACACCGCGCCCATCTCCAGGGCGTCGGTGATCACCGCGCCGGTGAAGCCGAGCTCGCCGCGCAGGACGTCGGTGAGCGCGGTCCGGTTCACCGTGGCCGGCTCGTCGCCCCAGGCCCGGACGACCAGGTGCCCGGACATCACCGAGCGGACCCCGGCCCGGATCGCCGCGGCGAACGGGACCAGCTCGATCGCCCGCAGCTCCTCGACGCTGCGCGGCAGCACCGGCAGCGCCACGTGTGAGTCCTCGGTCGCCGCACCGTGGCCTGGGAAGTGCTTCGCGCACGCCGCGACGCCGTACTTCTGCAGGCCGGTCACGTACGCCGCGACGTGCGGCGACGCCTTCGCCGGGTCGGACCCGAACGCGCGGACGCCGATGATCGGGTCCTCGGCGGCCAGGGTCAGGTCCGCGCAGGGCGCGAGGTTCACCGTGACGCCGCAGGCCGCGAGCCGTTCGCCGAGCGCGGCCGCGACGGCCGTCGTCAGCTCCGGGTCGTCGGCCGCGCCGAGGGCGAGCGGACCCGGCACGAACGACCCGGTGTTCACGTCGAGGCGGGTGACGTCGCCGCCCTCCTCGTCGATGCCGACGACCACGCCGTCGCGCTCACCCCGCAACTGCGCGGTCAACGCCGCGACCTGCTCGTCGTCCACGACGTTGCGGCCGAACAGCACCACCCCGCCCAGGCCGTCAGCGACCCGGCGGCGCAGCCAGTCCGGGGCGGTCGTGCCGGCGAACCCGGGCAGGAGGACGGCTTCGGCGAGCTTCTCGGGTGAAGACAACGGCTACCCCTTCACGGCGCCGGCGGTCGCGCCGGACACGAGCTTGCGTTGCACGAGCAGGAAGAAGATCAGCGCCGGGATCGCGTAGATGACCGACGCGGCCATGACGCCGCCCCAGTCGGTGGCGAACGCGGTGCGGAACGACGCCAGCCACACCGGCAGCGTCTCCTTCGGCTTGTCACGGATGAACACCAGGGCGAACAGGTACTCGTTCCACGCGGTGATGAAGCTGAACACCGAGGTGGTGACCAGCCCCGGCCCGAGCAGCGGGAGCGTCACCCGGCGGAACGCGCCGGTCTGGCTGCAGCCGTCGATCATCGCGGCCTCTTTCAGCTCGTACGGGATCCCGTTGACGAAGCCGTAGAGCATCCAGACCGTGAACGGCAGCGTGGTGGCGAAGTAGATCAGCAGCAGCGACGGCAGCGTGTTGAGCAGCCCGGCGTCCCGCATCAGCAGGAACAGCGGGATGAACAGCGCCGACACCGGCGCCAGCTGCGCCACCATCACCAGCACCAGGAAGCCCTTGCGGCCGGTGAACCGCAGCCGCGACAGCGGGATCGCCGCCAGCGTCCCGGCGACCAGCGCGCACAGCACCGACCCGACGGTGACGATCAGGCTGTTCATCAGGTAGACCGGGAAGTTGTCCTTGCCCAGCGCGGTGGCGAAGTTGCCGAACGAGAACGACGTCGGGATCAGGTCGTACTTGGGCGAGAGGATCTCGCCGGGCGACCTGAGCGACGTGACGAACATCCAGTACGTCGGGAACGCGATCGCCAGCGCCACCAGGACGCCGACGACCGACAGCGCGATCCGCTGCGGCAGCGATTTCCTCACTTGAGATCACCTTCCGGGGTCCGGACGAGCAGCTGGATGTACCGGCCGGTGATGAGCGCGAGCACGATCAGCATCAGCGTGGCGATCGCGCCCGCCGCGCCGAAGTGGTTGCCCGCGATGCCCTTGAGGTACAGCACGACGGCCAGCGTGGTGCTCCCGCCGTCCGGACCGCCCTCGCGGATCGCCCAGATCTGGGCGAAGGCGTTGAAGTCCCACAGCACCGACAGGAACGTCACCATGGTGGTGATCGGCCGGATGGCGGGCCAGGTGACCGCGCGGAACGTCTGCCACGGACCGGCGCCGTCGATGCCCGCGGCCTCGTACTGCTCGCGCGGGACGCCGATGATGCCCGCGTACAGCGAGAACGTCACGAACGGCACGGCCTGCCACACGATGAGCAGGCCGATCACGGTCAGCGTGCTCGCGCCGCTGGAGAACCACGAGAACCCGATGAAGCCGTGGAAGCCCAGCCGGTCCAGGGTCTTGTTGAGGATGCCGTACTGCTCGTCGAAGATCCACTGGAACACCGTGGTCGTGGCGATCACCGGCGTGGCCCACGCCAGGACCAGCGTCACCTGCACCATGATCCGCACGACCGGGCCGAGGTGGCGCATGAGCACCGCCAGCAGCAGGCCGCCGAGGATGGTGGCGGCCACGATGGCGGCGGTGAAGACCAGCGTCCGGACGGTGATGGTCCAGAACTCCGGGTCGGACAGGGTGTTCGTGTAGTTGTCGAAGCCGATCCAGATGGTCTTGCCGGAGACGAGCTGCCCGATGTCGAGCTTGCGGAAGCTGATCGCGAGCACCTGGACCAGCGGCCAGGCCAGCAGGACCAGGATGGCCGCCAACGCGGGGAGCAGCAGCAGGTACGGGAGCACCCGGTCGCCGAACCGGCCCCGCCTGCGCTTCTTGACCCGGGTGTCGCGCGGCGATGCCGGCGGGGTCGCCCCCGCCGGCATCGTCACATTCGCGGTCGCGGTCATCCGCCGATGAGCTTGTTCAGCGCTGCGTTGGCGTCGGCGGTCGCCTGGTCGAGCGTCTTCTTGCCGGTCAGGTACGCGGTCAGCATGTCCTTGACCGGGTTCTGGCCGGACTCCACGTCACCCCACTTCGGGCTGGCCGGCACGGCCTTGCCGTTGGCCGAGGCCTTGGCCATCACGCTGCCCAGTGGGTCCTTGTCCAGGCCGGTGAGGTCGGTCGACGTGCCGGGCACGACGCCGGCCGCGGCGAGCTGGCTCTGGTACTTCGAGCTGGAGAGCAGCTTGATGTACTCCTTGGCGGCGGCCACGTTCTTGCTGTTGGCCGGGATCGCCAGGTTGGAGCCACCGAGGAAGACCGGGGCGCTCTGGCCGGCGGTCTTGCCCGGGATCGGGAAGGCGGCGGTCTTGTCGGTCAGGCTCGCGTCGGTCTTGGCCGCGGTCGCCAGCTCCCACGGGAGGCCGATCATCATGGCCACCTTGCCGGCGCCGTAGACGGTCGCCTGCTGCGGCTTGGCCTCGTCGGCGTCCTTCGGCGCCTTGGTGCCGGAGGTGTCGACGAGCTTCTTGTAGAACTCCAGGCCGGCCTTGGCCTCGGGGGTGTCCAGCGTGGCCTTGTAGTTCTTGCCGTCGGCCTTGGCGATGTCACCACCGTTGTCCCAGATGAACGACAGCAGCGCGTACCAGTTCTGGCCCGGCATGTAGAGCGCCTGGAAGTCGGGGTCGGAGCCGAACTTGGTCTTCAGCTTGCCGATCGCGTCGATCCACTCGTCGTTCGAGGCCGGCGGCTTGGCGATGCCGGCCTGCTCGAACATGTCCTTGCGGTAGATGACCTCGCGGTTGGCCGCGTAGAACGGGATGCCGTAGGTCTTGCCGTCGTAGCTGCCGGAGTCGGCGAGACCCTTGAGCCACTGCGCGCCGTTGAAGCTGTCCTTGTCGGCGGTCAGGTCGGTCAGGACGCCGTCCTGCGAGGCGAACGCGGCGGTCTGCGTGTTGCCGATCTCGATGACGTCCGGCGGCGCGCCGCTGGCCAGCGCGGTGGTCAGCTTCTGCTGGATGCCGTCCCACTGCTGGACTTCGTACTTGACCTTGACCCCGGGGTGCGCGGCCTCGAACTCCTTGTTGAGCGCGTCGGTCAGCTTCTCCGGCGCGGAGCCGGTCATCAGCCAGACCGTGACGGTCCCGCTCAGCGGTGCATTGCCGCTCGACGAGGCCGCGGTGTCCGAGCCACCGGAGCCCGCGCAGCCCGCGGTCGCGAGCGTGAGTGCGGCGGCGCCCGCCGCCAGCTTGAGCCAGCGTTTCACTCGATGCCGTCCTTTCCATGCCCGGCCACCGCGGCCGGACGCCCCAAATGGTGTAGACCAATGTTGGGGTTAGAGTGGTACGTACCACAGGCCCTGTCAAGGCGGTTGCCGGAACGTTGTAAACGCATGCGAGGAGTAGCCGGGTCGTTACGCGCGACGGGAGGGGCGCGCCAGAAATCGTCCGGATAGGAAGGCGTCCCGGCCGTTTTTCACCGTCGGGGCACCGGATTCCGGTGCGCCCGCGGTGACCTGCCGCGACGAAAACCGCCCCGGGAAAGAACTTCCCGGGGCGGTGATGGGGTCAGGCCGGCGTTTTCACCGGTGGGGCCGCATGTCGGCGAGCGCGGTGGGCGGCCATCCGCACCGGTGCGTTGGCCACGCCGAAGCCGCGGTACCCGCCGATCCGCTGCACCACCTCGAAGAACACCCGCGCCCCGGCCAGTGCGGTGTAGAAGTGCAGGAACTCCCCTGCTTCGTCGCGGTCGTAGAGCACCGAGTGCTCCCGCAGCGCGGCGAGCCGTCCCGGCGGCAGCTCCAGCCGGGCTTCGAGGTCGTCGTAGTAGTTGCCCGGGATGTCCAGCAGCGGGGCGCCCGCCGCGCGCATCGCCGCGGCCGCGGCCAGTGCGTCCGTGCAGGCGAACGCCACGTGCTGCGGTTCGGGGACCGCGGGCGCCCATTCGCCGCGGCGGACCACGGCCGCGTCCAGCGTCAGCCGGACCGCCCCCGCCGCCATCGAGCGGCTGCGCACCAGCCCGAACGGCGCGGCGAACTCCGTCACCGGCGACGGTGCCAGCCCGAACACCGAGCGGTAGAACAGCGCCGCCTCCTCGAAGTGGTCGAAGGGCTGGGTGAGCGCCACGTGATCGATTCCGACGACGCCGGCGCCGCCTGCCGTTTCCCCGGTCGGCACGAAGTCGTCGCGCCAGTCGTCGCCGCAGAGGAACACCTGGGTGCCGTCCGGCGCCGCGAGCGACGCCAGGTCCGCCTCGTGCGGGCCGCGCACCCGTGGCAGGACCGGCGCCCGCAGCGCTTCGGCCCGGCGCGCCGAGCGGACCGGGTCGGTACTGGCCAGCGCGACCGCGCCGACGGCACCGTGCGCCCCGCCGCCTTCGTTGACCACCACCCGGGCGTCGCCCTGCTCCCACAGCTCGACCGGCTTGGTGCGGTGCACGCCGGTGCGCGCGAACCCGAGGCTCGCGAGGACGCGCCCGCCGCCCGGGTCGGTGACGACCTCGGCGAACGCGTGCCCGGTCAGGGCCGGCGCGGCCGGCAGGTCGAGCACGCCGAGGGATTCCTGCAACGCCAGCAGCGACCGCAGCGCGTCGACCGCCGCCGGGCGCGGGTCGGCCTGGCGGAACACGTCGTTGAAGACCTCCAGCGACAGCGGCCCGCGGTAGCCCGCCGCGAGCACGTGCCCGGTGAACGCGGTCAGGTCGAAGTCGCCCTGGCCGGGGAAGAGCCGGTGGTGGCGGCTCCACGGCAGCACGTCCATCGGCAGCTCGGGCGCGTCGGCGAGCTGGAGGAAGAAGATCTTGTCGCCGGGGATCGCGCGGATCGGCGCCGGGTCGTGGCCCTTCGACAGGATGTGGAAGCTGTCCAGGCAGACGCCGAGCGCGGGGTGCGCGGCGCGGCGGACGATGCGCCAGGCGTGCTCGTACCCGCTGACGTGCTTGCCCCAGGCCAGTGCTTCGTAGGCGATCCGCAGCCCGCGCGACGCCGCGAGGTCGGCGAGGGCGCGCAGCTGTTCGGCGGCCAGTTCGTCGTCGTCGATCGCCTCCGGCGAGACCGACGAGCAGACCAGGATCGTGTCCGTGCCCAGCTCGGCCATGACGTCGAACTTGTACGCCGCCCGGCGCAGGTTGGCCCGGTGCAGGTCCGGCGGCACGGCTTCGAAGTCGCGGAACGGCTGGTAGAGGTCGATCGACAGGCCGAGGTCGGCGCAGCGGCGGCGGATCTCGGCGGGGCTCGACGGGGAGACCAGCAGGTCGTTCTCGAACAGCTCGACGCCGTCGAACCCGGCCGCCGCGGCCGCGGCGAGCTTGTCCTCCAGGGTGCCGGAGAGGCAGACGGTGGCGATCGCGGTGCGCGGTTCAGGCAGCACGGGCGGCCTCCCCTTCCAGGGCGTCGAAGTGGCGCAGCATCCGGGCCGGGTCGGGCTCCGCGCCGGTGAAGAGCCGGAACGATTCGGCGGCCTGCAGCACGACCATGCCGCCGCCGTGCAGCACCCGGCAGCCGCGGGCGCGGGCGGCGGCCAGCAGCGCGGTCTCCAGCGGCCGGTAGACGATGTCGGCGACCCACAAGTCTTCGTGCAGCAGCTCGGCCGGGACCGGCGAGCCGGGGTGGGCGGCCATGCCGGTCGGCGTGGCGTGCACCAGCCCGTCGGCGTGCGCGAGGGCGTCGGTTCCGCCGGTCTTCGCGCGGCCCGGGCCGAACTTCCGCTCCAGCGCCTGGACCAGCCGGGCGCTCCGGATGCCGTCGACGTCGTGGACCGTGACGCGCCCGGTGCCCAGCGAGAGGAGCGCGTGGGCGACCGCGGCCCCCGCTCCCCCGGCGCCGAGCAGGACGACGTCGTCCAGCCGGGCGTCGGGCAGGCCGCGGGTGAGGCTGCGGGCGAACCCGGTGGCGTCGGTGTTGTGGCCGACGGCGCGTCCCCGGTCGAACACGACGGTGTTGACCGCCCCCAGGGCGGCGGCCTCCGGTGAGAGCTCGTCGAGGTGCGCGACGACGGCCTGCTTGGCCGGGTGGGTGACGTTCAGGCCGTCGAAGCCGGCGAGCCGGGCGGCGGCGAGGACGTCGGCGACCGGGCGGCGCAGCACGTCGAGGTCGAGCAGGCGGTAGACGTAGCGCAGGCCGAGCTCGTCGGCCTCGCGTTCGTGCAGGGCCGGGCTGGCGGACGGCCCGATGCCGGTGCCGACGAGTCCGATCAGGTAGCTGGTCACGCGTCGCCCTCCGGCCGCTAATGTACGAACTAGTACGTTCACAGTAGCGCGGCGTCCGTCCCGGCGGAAGGGCTGGACTAGAGTGGGGGGCGTTCACCTGCAGCGGAGGGAGCCCGGTGGCCGCACCATCGTCGGAGGCCGAGCGCCAGCGCGACAAGGAACGGACTCGCGCCGACATCCTCGCGGTCGCCACGCGGGAGTTCGCGGACAAGGGCTACACCGGCGCCCGCGTCGACGAGATCGCCGCCCGCACCAGCACCACCAAGCGGATGATCTACTACTACTTCGGCGGCAAGGAACAGCTCTACATCGCCGTCCTGGAGCGGGCGTACTCCGCGCTCCGGGCCTCGGAACAGCAGCTCGACGTCGAACACCTCGAGCCGGAGGACGCGCTGCGGCAGCTGGCCGCGCTGACGTTCGACCACCACGAGGCCAACCCGGACTTCATCCGGCTGGTCAGCATCGAGAACATCCACCACGCGGAACACCTCGCGCAGTCGGAGATCCTGACCGGACTGGCCGACCCGGCCCTCGGCGGGATCACCCGCATCCTCGAGCGCGGCCGCGAGGCCGGCCTGTTCCGGGCGGACGCCGACCCGCTCGACGTCCACATGGTCATCAGCTCGTTCTGCGTGTTCCGGCTGGCGAACCGCCACACGTTCCGCGCGATCTTCGCCCGCGACCTGCTCGACCCGGCCCGGCGCGAGCACTACCGCACCATGCTGGGCGACTTGCTGATCGAGTACCTGACGGCTCGCTGAGCCCCGCACCCACCCGGCGAAAAAGGATCTCTTGACACCCGGCGCCCCGGTCTCGCACTCTCTATTAACTAACTAGACCGTACATTGCTTCTCCGCCGAACTCTGCGCAACGAAGCACGGACGTCAGGAGATCGTGCCCGTGACCGGATCGATGCCCCGCAAGGCGGCGCTGGCCGCCTGGATCGGCAGCGCACTCGAGTACTACGACTTCTTCATCTACGGCACCGCCGCCGCGCTCGTGTTCGGCAAGGTGTTCTTCCCCGCCTCCTCCCCCGCCACCGGCACCCTGCTCGCGCTGGCCACCTTCGGCGTCGGCTACCTCGCCCGGCCGGTCGGCGCGTTCGTGCTCGGCCACGTCGGCGACCGGTTCGGCCGCAAGCGCGTGCTCGTCTTCACCCTGCTGCTCATGGGGTTCACGACGTTCTGCGTCGGCTGCCTGCCGACGTACGCGAGCGTCGGCGTCCTCGCCCCGGTCCTGCTGGTGGTTCTCCGCCTGCTGCAAGGCCTTTCCGCGGCCGGCGAGCAGGCGGGCGCGAATTCGATGTCGCTGGAACACGCCCCGGAGCACCGGCGTGCCTTCTTCACCAGCTTCACGTTGAGCGGCACGCAGGCCGGCCAGATCCTGGCCACCGCGATCTTCCTCCCGGTCGCCGCGCTCCCGGCGGAGGACCTGCTGTCCTGGGGCTGGCGGCTGCCGTTCTGGGGCAGCGCGCTCGTGGTGGTCGTCGGCTTCGTGATCCGGCGCAAGCTCGACGAGACGCCGGTGTTCGCCCGCACCGAGGTCGCGAAACTGCCGGTCGTGTTGCTGTTCCGCCACCACTGGGGGGACGTCCTGCGCGTGATCGCCGCGGCGACCATCGCCTCGGTGAGCACCATCTTCACGGTTTACGCACTGAGCTACGCGGTGAACACGATCGGCCTGGCCCGCGCCCCCATGCTCTGGGTCGGCGTGCTGGCGAACGTCGTCGCGCTGGCGGCGATCCCGCTGCTGGCCCGGCTCGCCGACCGCATCGGGCGCAAACCGGTGTTCATCGCCGGCTGCCTGGCCTGCGGGCTGCTGATCTTCCCGTACCTGTGGTCCATCTCGATCGGCTCGTACGCGCTGTTGTTCGTGCTCGGCATCGTGCTGTTCGGCGTGGCGTACTCCGGGGTCAACGGGGTTTGGCCGGCGCTGTACGGCGAGATGTTCACCGCCCGCGTCCGCCTCTCGGGAATGGCGATCGGCACCCAGATCGGCTTCGCGGTGGCCGGTTTCGCCCCCAGCATCGTGGCGGCGATCGGCTCGGGCAAGCAGGACTGGCTCGGCGTCGCGATCTTCACGGCGGCGGTGTGCGCGGTGGCGGCCCTGGCCGCGGCGACGGCCCGCGAGACGTACCGGGTGCCGACCGCGCAACTGGGCGCCAAGGCCCACCACGCCGACTCACCGTCCAAGGTGACGACTTCTGTGGTCGAGGGCTGACCGGCTCTGCTCGTAACAGCCGGTCCTGCTCAACGATATTGACGGTTGTCCTGTTGTCCAGGCCATCCGGAGCGTGCGCAGGTGACCGAACCGACCAGCCTCGCCTTGACCGTGGCCCAGGCCGCGGTCAAGGCGGCTGCAGGGAGCGCGACGACTGCGTCGCTTCCCGTGCTGCGCAAACTACTCAAGAAAGTTCGCCTGGACCCGAAGATACTCCGCGGTTTCACCGCGTGGCAGGAAGCCAAGATCGACAAGACGCAAGAAGAGAAGATCGCCAAGTTCGTCCTGAGCCGGGAGTTCCAAGGCTTGCTCGAACTCGTCGCCTACCTCGAGTACCACACTTCGGATACGTGGCTCGAGGAGCGGAAGAAGTTAAGAGAAACCTTCGCGGACGAAATCGCACGCCGGGTAACCTTGGATGACCACACGCTGCACACCGTGACCGAGAGCCTCTGGTCACTCGCGCATGACTCGGTTCGCCTCGAGGTCGCCCGCGTCCGGAATTCCGGTCGTACTAAGCGCGAAAGCAACATGTACACCCACTCCCTGCTCGCCCCCCACCTGTTCCCCGATGCCATGACTCTCCAGAAAGCCGTCGAAAACCGTTCTACCCTCGCGACGCACTACAATGAAGTGACACACGCGAGGGCGCTCGCCACGCAGATCCGGGAAGAGACCTATCGTTCACACTCGACGATCCAGATGCCGCATTCCCGTGAGAACTTCCGCCCTCCGGTTCACAAGCTTTACGTCCACCGGAAGATGCTTGGCGCACGCTTGGGTTCTGCCGAGGGTTTTTCCACCAAACTTCCCGATCACCAGGTCCACGAGCACGAACGCCGCGTGGTCGTGCTGGGCAATCCCGGCGCGGGAAAGTCCACTTACATCCGTTATTTGACCCACTGGCTCAGCTCGGACCACCCCGGCCGGCAGCCGGTGACACCGTTCTTGGTCGAATTGAAGCACTTCGGCAAGGGCTGGGACAACCTGGTGCAGATGATCAGCACCCGCCTGCGGGTCGTGCTGCAGACCGAAGTCGATCAAAAGTATATCCGAACCATTCTCACCCTCGGCAGCGCCACGGTGGTGTTCGACGCCCTCGACGAAGCGGGAGACCTCACCGACCGCAGGGAGGCGGTGGAAGCGATCGAACGCTTCTGCCGTCGATATCCGCTCGTCCAGGTTCTGGTGACCAGTCGGCGCGAGGGCTACAGCAGCGCACAACTCGATCCGAGCCTCTTCGCCGCCTATATCCTCCCCGACTTCGATCCACCGCAGATTCGCAGCTACGTGGACAGTTGGTTCCAGTTCGTGGCCAGCCCGGAAGCCATCCTCCCGTCAACCCGCGCCGACGCCTTCCTTCGGGAAAGCGAGCACATCCACGAGCTGCGATCCAATCCCCTGATGCTGTCGCTCCTATGCCTGCTCTACGAGTACGAAGGCTGGATCCCCGAAAACCGACTACAGGTGTACAAGGAGTGCGCGAACCTACTGTTCGTGCGGTGGGATCGAGCCCGGCGGGTGAACGCCAAGGAAACCACGCTGCAGTCCACGCACATCTGGTATCTGTTCCAGGAACTCGGCTTTTGGTTCTTCACCAAAGACGCTGAGACTTCGCCGACTGAACGGGCCGTACACAAAGTCATCGAGAGCTTCCTCGCGCGGGAAATCCAGCAGCACCTCACCGCGGGAACCTCGATCGAGGCCACTGATTTCCTGGAGTTCTGCGCAGGCCGCGCCTGGCTGCTTACGCGAGTGGGCAGCACCGCGAAGGGAGAACGGCTCTTCGACTTCACGCACCGGACGTTCATGGAGTACTTCGCAGCCGAGTACATCACCCGACACAGCGACAGCGTCGATGAGCTCGCGGCTACGGTCTGGCAGATCGTCCTCGCTGGGGCAAGCTACGTGGTGCCCCAGATAGCGATCCAACAGTTCGAGATCAACGTGTCGAACGGGCTGAACCGAGCGCTGCTTCGCCTCCTTGAGCTCGGTTCGGCCGAGCCGGGCACCCTGTACCCTTTCGTCTTCGACACCCTGCGATACGTTCAGCCCTCGGCGTCCACCATCGAGACGATTCTCCTGACGGCCCTCGACCACATCGTCTCCGACCGCAACGACGATCTGGCCAGGAAGATGGCCCAGCTGCCGTCGCCGTTCTCGGCTACCCTCAAGTCCCTCTCCCTCCGAGAGCTCGGCAAGTCCGTCAGCGCCGAAGACTTCACTGCCGCCCAGTTCCGCGGCGCGGTCGGATTCCTCATCGCAGCCAACACCCCGTTGCCCCCCAACACCGCTTTGCGCCCGTTCTACCCGGGTCATCGCGGATCGCGAGTCCTGGCACCGTGGCGGCACCTAGCCCAGTCCCACCCCCGCGCGGTCTATGAGCTCTACCAGCGGAAAGTCCTAAACGCGGCTGAGTACCTCGACGTGGCCGGCAGGCCCGCACTGGTCCGGGCGCCAGCGTTCCTCCTCCACGACCTGCTGCGCGCCGGAGAGCCAGCGGACTGGCTCCTGGACATGATCGGATCCCACCCCGACAGCCTTCTGCCGCTCCCGCACCAACTGGTTGAGCAGGTGCTGCCGATACTGACCGGCGTCGCTCAGGCACGTCCCCCGAGACTCGACCACATTGCATCCCGGCGTGCTGGTTGGTACGCCCTGTTCTCCGCCTTCAGCTGCGCAGCCTTCGAACAGGGCCGGAAATGGTCGCCCCTCTTCGTGGCCGTCGCTTCCAAACTCGGCCACGAAACCGCCGAACTCGGCGCTATGTCGCGCGTCGAACTCGGTGGTTTCGCCCGCGTCGTCGGCAACGACGCGGGTCTGCGCTCCCGCTGGGCTGACAAACTCGGTGAGTGGCAGCACGGCCTCACCAGCTTCAGCGCCGCCGAGAACCCCGATCGATAACCGACGTAGGTCAGGGCTTCGGCGTCGGCGCGGACGCCGGGGCCTTCACCCGCTCCAGCAGCAGCTGGGCGACGTCACGCACATCGACGTTCTCCGCCTTCTGCTCGCTCTGGCGCTGGACCAGGCCGTCGGTCAGCATCACGCGGCAGAACGGGCAGCCCGTCACGATCGTCTCCGCCTCCGTGGCGATCGCCTCGTCCACCCGCTCCAGGTTGATGCGCTTGCCGATCTGCTCCTCCATCCACATGCGGGCGCCCCCCGCGCCGCAGCACAACGCCCGGTCGGCGTGGCGGGGCATCTCGGCCAAGGTCGCGCCCGTCGCGCCGACCAGCTCGCGCGGCGGGGTGTAGACCTTGTTGTGGCGGCCCAGGTAGCAGGGGTCGTGGTAGGTGACGCGCGGGCCGTCCTCCACCGGCTTCACCGGGGTCAGCTGGCCGCCTCGCACCAGGCGGTTGAGCAGCTGCGTGTGGTGGACGACCTCGTAGTGGCCGTCCAGCTGGGGGTATTCGCGGCTCAGCGTGTTCAGGCAGTGCGGGCAGGTCGTGACGATCTTGCGCAGCCGCGGCTCGCGGCCCTCGAACACGGCGTTCAACGTCTCCGCCGTCTGCTGGGCCATCATCTGGAAGAGGAACTCGTTGCCCGCGCGGCGGGCCGGGTCACCGGTGCAGGACTCCTCGTTGCCCAGCACCACGTACTTCACCCCGGCGATGTGCAGGAGCTCCGCCGTGGCGCGGACGGTTTTGCGCGCCTGGTCGTCGAACGCGCCGGCGCAGCCGACCCAGTAGACGTACTCGACGTCTTCGGCCAGCTCGCCGTCGAACACCGGGACGTCGAAGCCGAGGTCCTTCGTCCAGGCCAGGCGCTCGGAGTTGTTCTGGCCCCACGGGTTGCCCTTGGTCTCCAGGTTCTTGAACAGCCCGCCCAGCTCGGTCGGGAAGGCCGACTCGATCATCACCTGGTAGCGGCGCATGTCGACGATGTGGTCGACGTGCTCGATGTCCACCGGGCACTGCTCGACGCACGCGCCGCAGGTGGTGCAGGACCACAGCACGTCCGGGTCGATGACGCCGCCGTCGTCCTCCGGGCCGACCAGCGGGCGCGCGCCCTCGTGCTCGGTGCCCGCCAGGATGTACGGCGCCTCCTCGAACAGGTTGTCGCGCAGGTTCATGATGACGAGCTTGGGCGACAACGGCTTCCCGGTGTTCCAGGCCGGGCACTGCGACTGGCAGCGGCCGCACTCGGTGCACGTGGCGAAGTCCAGCATCCCCTTCCACGTGAAGTCGCCGATCTTGCCGCGGCCGAACGTGTCGTCCTCGCCCGGGTCCTCGAAGTCGATCGGCTTGCCCGCGGACTCCATCGGCAGCAGCGGGCCGAGCGCGTCCGGCAGCCGCTTCGCCGAGACGTTGATCGGCGCCACGAAGATGTGCAGGTGCTTGGAGTAGAGCACGATCGACAGGAACACCAGCATGACGCCGATGTGCAGCAGCAGGCCGACGGTCTCCAGCACCTCGGTCGTCGAGTGCCCGAGCGGCTCCAGCAGGTTCCCGACGCCGAGCGAGACGTACGCGCCGGAGTCGTACGGGAAGTTGCCGGACGCCGAAGAGGCGCCGCGGAAGAAGAACATCGTCCAGACGACGTTGAAGATCATCAGCAGGATGAGCCACGCGCCGCCGGTGTGCGAACCGTAGAACCGGGACGCGCGGTCCTTGCGCTCGGGGGCGTTCCTGATCCGGATGACGGTGAAGACACCGAGCGAGACCGCCACCGCGACGGCGATGAAGTCCTGCAGGAACCCGAGCACCGCCCAGTGGCCGATCCACGGGATGGCGAACTTTTCGTCGAACAGCGCACCGTAGGCCTCGAGGTACACCGAGGCGAGGATCACGAAGCCCCAGAAGGTGAAGAAGTGCGCCAGGCCGGGCACCGACCACTTCAACAGCTTCCGCTGGCCGAACACCTCGCGCACCTGCGCGAAGAGCCGGGCGCCGAGCTCGTCGGACCGCTTGGTGTCGGGCTGGCCGGCCTTGATCAGCCGGTAGAGGAAGGCCACCCGCTTGCCGGCGACGGCGAGGCCGACGACCGTCATGAGCAGGCCGAGGATGAGACGAACGAGCACGAGTCCTCCGCGTCGTGATGGAAGGACCGGCTCAGTGCGAGCCGGTGTAGTACCGGCACGCCTTGCACGCGTACCGCATTTTCGCGATCCGCCAGTGCTTCCGGTACAGATCGAGGTCGGGCGAGCGCCGGACGCCGAGGCGCTGGTAGCGCCCGGGCCGCCGGCCGGTTTCGTACTGCTCGGTGGCGCGGCCGAGGTGGGCGCGCCGCAGCACGCACCCCCGCGTCCGGCACCGGCCGAGCGCGGCGCGGCAGAACCGGTGCAGCAGCACGAGGTCGCCGGTCACTTCTTCGACCACGCCGTAGCCGGGGTGGTCACCCGGCCCGGCCAGCCGTACCGGCAGCCCGCAGTACGCGCATTTGAGCGTGCACGGCAGGCAGCCGGTCAGGTGCCGGATCCGCAGTTCGCGCCGGTCTTCGGAGCCGGGTCCTCGGACGCGCGACGCCATGAAGCCTCCCGAACGACTGTGATCGGCACCACTGTCTGCTACTGGAGGGTAATGAGGAGATCACTTCACGCGACAGGTCCGGACGGCCTAGTTTCGTTGCGCTGTTCGGCGCAATCTTTTGAGGAAGGATGACCTTACTGTCCGTACAGCGGACGCTGAGCGCCGCGAATCGTACGTTCCCGGTCGGCCGCCCCGACTCAGCAGCTCGGCAGACCGCCCGGCAGGCCGGGGAACGCCGGGCCCGCGAGCAGGTCCGCGCCCCGCTCCTGCCACCACGTGGCCTCCTCCGGCGTCCGCACCCCGGCGACCGACACCGCCGCGCCGGCCGCGTGCGCCGCGTCGATCAGCGCCGACAGCGACCCGGTCACCAGCGGGTGTTCCCGCTTGGCCGCCAAGCTCGCCGCGATCCGGACCGTGTGGGCCGGGAACTCCGTCAGGCAGGTGACGTCGCCGAGGCCGTGGATCTCCGCCCGGACGCCGATTTCGCCCAGCACCTTGAAGTTGTCCGCCGCGTCGCCGCTCAGGGCCGCGGCCGGGAAGCCGGGCCGCAGGCGGTGCGGCTCGAGGCCGGTGTCGTCCAGGACACGGCGGATTTCGCCGACCAGTTCCGGGTCCGCCGCCTGCTGCGCCGTGAGCTCGACGACCAGCGGCACCCCGATCCCGGACGCCGCCAGCCGTTCGGCCGCCGTGCGCAGCAGCCAGGTGGCCAGCGGCAGGGCCAGCCCGGTTTCCGCGGCCAGCCGGACGCACCTCTCGTGCAGCAGCGTGCCCTCGGCCGGGTGGTTCCAGCGCAGCCGCGCCTCGACGCCCTCGACCGCGCCACTCGTCGTGGACACCAGCGCGCGGTAGCCGGTTTCGATCTCGCCGGTCTCCCACGCGCCCGCCATCGACGCGGCCAAGCCGAAGTCGTGCCGGTCGCGCCGGTCCAGCTCGCGGTCGGACAGGCCCCACTGGTTGCCCGTCCGCTGCGCGCGCCGCAGCGTCAGCCCCGACGCCTGGAGCAGTTCCGCGGGCGTGCTGTCGCGCGGCGGGCGGTGGACGACACCGATGGCCGCCGACACCGCGACCCCGCGCTGCCCGTCGACGTACTCGGGTTCGGCGAGCTCGTGGGTGATCCGGCGGACGAGCGTCACCACGCCCGGGGTGTCCTCGGTGTTCTGCACCAGCACGGCGAATTCGTCGCCGCCGAGGCGGGCCACGAGGGACTTCTCCGCGTCGAAGACCAGCTTCAGCTTGGCCGCGACCCCGCGCAGCACCCGATCGCCGAGCTCCTGGCCGAGGCCGCCGTTGATCTGCGAGAAGCCGTCGAGGTCGAGGTGGAACAGCGTGACGCCGTGCGCCGGGTCCGCGTCGCGCAGCAGGGTTTCCAGACGGGTGCTGAAGAACTGCCGGTTCGGCAGCCCGGTGAGCACGTCGTGCAGGGCCTGGTGGCTCAGCCGCCGCTGCAGCAGCGCGACCTCGGTGTCGTCGTCGACGATGGTGAGCAGCTGCCGGGGCGCGCCGACCGAGTCCCGGATCACCGACGCGGCGAACGTCGCCCACATCGGCTCGCCGTCCTTGCCGACCAGGCGGCGGCCGGCGCGCAACCGGTGCAGCCGGCCGGCCACCAGCTCGTGGTAGCTCTCCCGCAGCTGCTCGACGTCTTCGGGGTGAACCAGGTCGAACAAGCTCATCGCGGCGATCTCGGCCGGCGTCCGCTGGAGCGTCTTGGCCAGCGCCGCGTTGGCCCGCAGCACCCGGCCGTCCAGCTCGGTGAGCGCGACGCCGCTGGCCGAGCCGGCGAACACCTCCTCGAACTGCGCGCGGGAGATGACGTGCTTCTGCCGCGTCTCCTGCTCGACCTTCAGCAGCGCTCGGCTCAGGCCCTCCTGCCGCTTCTGGATGTCCTCCCGCAGCATCTCGCCGTAGCCGGAGCTGAACGCGCCGAGCACCAGCACCACCCGCTCGGCCAGCCTGTCGACGCCGCGCAGTTCCGGTTCGCGCAGCAGGGCCTTGCCCAGCACCTCCAGGCTGCGGCGCAGGCTGTCGGCGCCGACGCACCGCAGCTCGACGAGCCGCCCGCCCGCGCTCGCGGCCGCGTCGAGGCCCGGCGGTTCGCTCGCCACCGCTTCGAACAGCCGCCCGGCCAGGGCGGTCAGCTCGCGCTCGATCTCCTCGGGCGTGTGCGGCAGGTAGGCCGTGGTGCTGATCAGGTAGCCCCACTTGCGCGCGAGCGTGCCCAGCCGTCTCGCCGCGCGGTCGGCGGACGGCTTGTTCCGCGGGGCGTCGCCGCGGGGATGGGGAGCAGTCACCTCAGGCTGTCCAAGGGTTCAGTGCACACCGTTCGGGTCAATCGATATATCTTGGCCCGGAATTGTGCGACACGCACGGGTTCAAATTCGTCCGATCGAGTGATAACCCTGCGGAGCGATCCCCAAGCGGTCCTGCAGCCAGGACCGGGTGGCACTGCGGTATTCGGCCGCATTTTCGTGCAGCGCCACGGAATGGCCCGCGCCGGGCAGCACGAACATCGACAACTTCGACGAATCGGCGTAATAGGGCGCTTCCTGTGCCCGCAGCACCGCCGCATCGGAACAGTCGCGCAACGCCAGCACCCCGCAGAACAAGACGTCTTTTTCACCGACCACCTGGAAAACCGGTACGGTGATTCCCCACGTCGCGGGCAGGACGATGCCGAACAACGCGACCGTGCCCATCCCCGGCACCGAAACCTGGTCCTTCGTGGCCTCGTCGGCCGCGATCACGGCCGGGTCGGCATCCCCCGCGGCGTAGAACAGGCCGGCCCGCGCACCCGGCTTCGTCGTGAAGTACAGCGGGTCGCTGCCGAGGGTCCCGAGCTGCCCGTCGAGGAAGGCCGGCTGCAGGCCGAGCGCCGCGCCGAGGGCGAGCACGGGCAGCGCGGGCAGGTGCGTGATCCCGGTGAGGACGACCCCGTCGACGTCGTGGTAAGTGGAGGCCTCCACGGCGACGATCCCGGAACCGACCGAGTGCCCGACGATGACCACCTTCGCGAACGGGATCCCGCCGACCCGGCCGGCGCGCAGGTGGCCGACGACTTCGTGCATCGACCCGGCGGCCGCCCAGACCGAGAGCGGCAGGCTCGGCGGCCGGCTGCTGCGGCCGGCGCCGAGCTGGTCGGCGGCGAAGGTCGCGTAGCCGTGCGCGGCCATGTCCCGCTGGTAGGAGTAGCGCGCCGGGTCGTAGGACAGGTCCCAGTACGCGCTGTTGTACGTCCCGCCGTGCACGAGCAGCTGGACGGTGTCCGGGGCGTCGCCGGCGGGCAGGCACAGCCGGCCGTGCACGGTCGCCGGCGCCCCCGGCACCAGCGGCGGCAGGCCCGGTCCGGTGACCGGCAGATCCGTGTCGCTGCACGAGATCGCGGCCGCCTCGGCGGGCACCGCCGCGGTCAGCGACGCGAACAGGACGCCGCACGCGAACAACGCCGACGTCACCTTGACGGGCAGCTTCACCGCATTCCCTCCGGGCTCGGACAGGTGAACGAACTCGGGAACACTACACCCGGTAGCCGAACGCGTACCTTCAGGTAGTCCGCGGCACCACGGTCATCGGCAGCCGGTTCGGTTGCATCGTGGCCTTGATCTGCGCATACACCTTCTTGCCCGGCACCGGGACCAGGCGCCAGCGCGCGCCGATGGTCGCGGCCACGATGCCGATCTCCGTCGGCGCGAACACGTGCCCCGGGCACAGCCGCGCGCCCGCACCGAACGGGATGTACGCCCCTTTCGGCAGTTCCGCGGTGCGGCCGGGCGCCCAGCGGTCCGGGTCGAACCGGTCCGGCTCGGGGAACCAGCGCGGATCGCGGTGCAGGGTGTGCTGGCTGACGGCGACCTCGCTGCCCGCCGGGATCGCGACGCCGGCGAGCTCGACGTCCTCCCGCGCGCGGCGCATGAGGATCAGCGGCGGGGTGCGGCGCACGATTTCGTTGACGATCTGCTGCGTGTAACCGAGATCCGGCAGATCCTCGAAGCGCGCGGGGCGGCCGCCGAGGACTTCGTCGACCTCGGCGTGGAACCGCCGTTCGACGCCGGGGTGCTGTCCCAGCTCGTGGAAGAACCAGGCGAGCGCGACGGCGGTGGTCTCGGCGCCGGTGGTCAGGATGGTGATGACCTCGTCGTGCACCTGGCGGTCGGACATGCCCTCGCCGGTGTCCTCGTCGCGGGCCAGCAGCAGCATCGAGAGCAGGTCACCGTGGTCGGCGCCGTCTTCGCGAGCCGCGACGACGGTCTCGCCGATCACCTGGCGCAGGCGCGCGGCCGCGGCGTCGAACCGCCGGTTCGGCGGGACCGGCAGCTTCTCGACGAACTTCGGCGAGAACGCCCGGATCAGCACGTACTCGAGCATGACCGGGATCGAGTACCGGATCTCCGCCAGTGCTTCCTCGCCGAGCGCGGTGGAGAACAGCGTCTGCCCCGCGATGGTCAGCACCAGGTCCTGCATCCGCTGGTCGAACTCGACGACTTCACCCGGCCGCCACGAATCGACCAGCTCGGCGGCCAGCTTCGTCATGGTGTTTTCGGCGTAGCCGGCGATCCGCGTGCGGCCGAAGGCGGGCATCACCAGCCGGCGCTGGCGGCGGTTGAGCTCGCCGTTCGAAGTGGCCAGCCCGTCGCCGAAGAGCGGGCGCATCTTGTCGAAGACCAGGCCCTTGTCGAACTTGTCGGCGTCGGTGGCCAGCACCTGCCAGGCCAGTTCGGGGGTGGTCACCACGTGCACCGGCAAGGGGCCGAGCCGGATTTCGACGACTTCTCCGTGTGCGGGCAGGGAAGTGAAGAACTTCAGCGGGTCGCGCAGCAGCGGCACCGTGTGTCCGAGCAAGGGCATCCGTCCGGGCACCGGACGCGGAATCGTCATGGCCTCGTCTCCTCGTGACCGGGCCACCTTAGCCGGGTGCCGGGTATCCGGAACGCGAGTCCACACGAACGGATGAGGGGGCTAAGCTCCGTTCCCGGTGTGTCCGTGAGGGGTGGGAGGTCCCGTGACCGGAGAAGTGAGCTGGGTACCGCCGGAGATCGACACCACGGTGCCGAACCCGGCCCGGGTGTACGACTTCTGGCTCGACGGGGACCACAACTTCGCCGCCGACCGGGCGCTCGGCGAGCAGATCCTCAAGATCATGCCGGGTGTCCGGGACGCCGCCCGGCTCAACCGGGCCTTCCTGCGCCGCGCCGCGCGGTACATGGTGAAGGCCGGGGTCCGGCAGTTCCTCGACATCGGCTCCGGCATCCCCACCGTCGGGAACCTGCACGAGATCGTCCAGCAGGCCGACCCGTCGTGCCGGGTGGTGTACGTCGACCGCGAACCGGTCGCCGTCGCGCACAGCGAGCTGCTGCTGCAGGGCAACGACAACTGCGCGGTGCTCCAGGCCGACCTGCGCGACGTCAACGACATCTTCGACGCCGAGCCGGCCCGCCGGCTGCTCGACCCGGGGCAGCCGACCGGCGTGTTCATGTTGCTGCTGCTGCACTTCGTGCCCGATTCGTGGGATCCGGTCGGCATCCTGGCCCGCTACCGCGAGCGGCTCGCGCCGGGCAGCTTCCTCGCCGTCACCCACGTCGCGGCGGACTCGGGGTCGGAGGGCCTCGACGAAGCGATCGAGGTCTACACGACCCGCCAGAACCAGCAGAACCAGCCGTTCCCGCGCACGCACGACCAGGTGCTCCGGTTCTTCGAGGGCTTCGACCTCGTCGAACCGGGCCTGGTCGGCTGCGCGATGTGGAACCCCGAGGGCGCCGGCGACATGTCCGACGACCCGTCGGTCAACTCCCTCCCGTACGCGGGTGTCGGCCGGAAGCCCTAGCTCACCGCAGCGAGAACGTGGCCAGGTTCACCGGGCCGTCGAACGTCAGGTACACGTCGTGCCGTCCGCTCGCCTTCGCCAGGGCCGCGGTCACCGTCATGTAGGCGTAGTGATCGCCGGTCGAGGGCACCGGAGCCGTCCCCAGCACGGGGCCGGTCGGCGAGTCCAGGCGGATCGTGACGCGGGATGACGCCGTCGCGGACACCGAGGCCGAGAACCGCGCCGGGCCGTTCAACGCCACATTGCGGTACGCCACCCAGCTGCCGGCCGCGGTGGCGACCGAGGTACCCGATGTCTTCGACGTGTCCGTCAAGGTCGTGCCGGAGTAGTCGTCGAAGTTCTGGGCCTGGGTCGAGCGGCTCAGGTCGCGCGGCAGGGCCCGCTCCCCCGGCACGTAGACCGGCTGCGGTGCCGAAAGTTCGGAAGCGTTGCGGCCCACCGAGAACTCGTACACCCCCGCCGCCACCACGGACCGGTCCCGGGAGACGTCCCAGGCCGCCAGGTCCGCCACCGGCACCTCGAACCGCACCGTGCGGGTCTCCTTCGGCGCCAGCGTCACCTTCGAGAAGTCCCGCAGCCGCTGCACCCCGGAGTTCTTCGAGTAGAGCTGGACGACGTCGGAGCCGCTCCGGGCGCCGGTGTTGGTGACCTCGACGGTCACCTGGACCTTGCCGTTCGCCTGGGTGGCACGCACGCGGTCGTAACGGAAACTGGTGTAGCTCAGCCCGTAGCCGAACGGGAACAGCGGCTTCCCCCGGTAGTACTGGTAGGTCATCCCGGTCTTCGCGATGTCGTAGTCCAGGATGCTCGGGAGCCCGGCGTCCGAGGCGTACCAGGTCTGGGTGAGCCGCCCGCTCGGGTCCTTGTCGCCGAAGAGCACGTCGGCGACCGCGTGCCCGGTTTCCTGCCCGGCGTGGCTGGTCCACAGGATGCCGGGCACGGACAGCGTGTCCCAGCCGGTCGTCGGGTAGCTGTTCTCCACCACGACGATCGTGTGCGGGTTCGCCTTCTGCACCGCCTCGATCAGCGCGCGCTGCGCCGGGGCGAGCTCGGTACTCGTGCGGTCGTTGGCCTCGCGGCCGTTGATGAACGGCATGCTGCCGACCACGACGACGGCGGTGTCCGCGTCCTTGGCCGCGGCGACCGCGCTGCCGACGCCGCTGGTCAGCACGTCCCGGCCGAACTTGGTCGCGTGCGCGGCGTCCGGGGACGAGATCGTCAGGACGCCGTCGGCACCGACGACGGCGAACTTGTTCGGGCCGAACCACGGCTCGTTCACCTCGTTGCCCGCGTACTCGAGCACGTAGCTGCCGTCGGGCTGGGCGTCGAGCTTCAGCTGCTGCTGCACGAACCAGCCGGCCGGCTGGTCGACGTCGTTCACCAGCGCGCCGCCGGAGTAGCTGAGGAACTTGCCGTTGGCGGCCGCGCGCAGGGTGTTCTTGCCCGCGCCCCAGTCGTAGACGTCGAAGGACTCGGCGGTGCCCGCGACCGTCCCGCCCGCGGTGATCTTGCCGGTGGTGGCGGGCGCGGTCAGGTACCGGCCGGTGGACAGGTCCTTCAGGGCGATCCGGTCGACGCCTTCGGACGACGCGACCGTGCCCGCCGAGCCGAGCCGCTCCTTGATGCCCTGCACCGGCGTGACCTTGTACTGCATCGCCCCGGCGTACCAGTCCTCGTAGAGGGTGTTCGAAAGCGGGCCGACGACCGCGATCTTCTTGTTCTTCGCGGCGTCCAGCGGCAGCGCGCCGCCGTTGTTGCGCAGCAGCACCATCTGCGCGTCGGCGGCCTTGCGCGCCAGCGCCCGGTGCTCCGGCGAGCCGATCACGGCCGGGGTGATCTTCGCGTACGGGTTGCGCCCCGGCGGGTCGAACTCGCCGAGCCGGAACCGCAGCGAAAGCAGGTGGCGGTCGGCGTTTTCGACGTCGGCCATCGTCAGGAAGCCCTTGGCCAGCGCTTCCTTGACCGCGGCGACGGTGATCGAGCCGTCGGTGTCGTTGTCGGTGAAGCTGTCGAGCCCCGCCTTGATCGCCGCCGCGTCGGCTTCGGCCTTGGTGGCGTAGTACTTCTCCGAGTTGACCAGATTGGACGGTGCGCCCGCGTCACTGACGACGGCGATGTCCCGCGGCGCCCACTTGCGCAGCGCGCCGTCGAGGTCCGGGCTGACGTGGTTGGGCCGGCCGTTGACCAGGTTGTACGACGGCATGACGGCGTTGGCCGCGCCCGCCTGCAGCGGGATCTTGAACGCCTGCTCGTCGTAGTCGTGCAGGATCTTCGGCGACACCGAAGAATTGCTGGTGTCGCGGTTGACCTCGTTGTTGTAGGCGAGGAAGTGCTTCAGCGTCGGCGCGGCCTGCAGGTACCGCGGGTCGTCACCCTGGATGCCGCGGCCGTAGGCCACCGCGAACTCGCCGGTCAGGTAGGGGTCTTCGGAGTAGCCCTCTTCGTTGCGGCCCCACCGCGGGTCGCGCAGCAGGTTCACCACCGGCGCCCACAGGTTGAGACCCCACAGCGTCGGGTTGCGGGCGTTGAAGCCGCGCGCCTCCTGCCCGACGGCCGCGCCCACCTGCTTCACCAGCGCCGGGTCCCAGGTGGTGGCCAGGCCGATGGCCTGCGGGAACACCGTGCCGTCGGCCTTGACGACCGCGCCTTTGTTGTCGTAGTCGGTCGACCAGGCGACGCCGTGCAGGGCTTCGGTGCCGGTCTTGAAGACCCCGATGCCGAGCCGCGGGATGGCCGGTTCGTACTGGTGCAGCAGCGAGATCTTCTCGTCCGCCGTCAACCGGGACAGCAGGTCGTCGATCCGGGTCGCCAGCGGCAGCGACGGATCGCGGAACGGGGGCGGCGGGTCCGCGAGCGCCGGTGACGGCGTCACCAGCAGGGTCGCGGCCACCGCCGGGACGAGGGCACGGCGGAAGAAGGACAAGCGCACGGACGGCCTCCGATTCGTCGAATCGTTTCGACGGCGCGGCGCGGAACATTCGCGTCGAACGGCGGGGAACCCGACGACTATTACAGCCGGGTGAGCAGAAGGTCAAGACTTCCTGGGATCGCTCCCAGACGCTTCGGCCGGACGCCGCAGCGATGGCTCTGAGCTGCAAAAAGAACGCTCAACAGGGCACTTCGACGATTTCGACTTGGCGGCCCGTTGTCGAATGCTCGTCGAATACCGGCAAATGGCGAATGGTGCTTGTGTTTCCGGCAGGTGTCACTTACCTTCATGCCATCGTCGATGCGCTTCGACAGCTGCCCGCCCCGTCCCCAGGAGGCCGCCCGTGGTCACGATCAACGACGTCGCCAACGCGGCCGGGGTCGCCCCCAGCACGGTGTCGTACGTGATCAGCGGCAAACGTTCGATCTCGCCGAAGACCCGGCGGCTGGTCGAGGACAGCATCCGCAAGCTCGGCTACCACCCGCACGCCGGGGCGCGGGCGCTGGCCAGCAGCAAGACCAACGTGCTCGCACTGGTGGTGCCGCTGCGCACGGACCTCAACGTCGCCGTCGTGATGGAGTTCGTCGCCTCGGCGGTCACCGCGGCCCGCGCGCACGACCACGACCTCCTGCTGCTCACCAAGGACGAAGGGCCCGCCGCGCTGCAGCGGGTGGCGTCCTCGGCGATCGCCGACGCGCTGATGGTGATGGACGTCGAAACCGCCGACCCGCGGGTGCCGATGCTGCTGGCCCTCGACCTGCCGGTGGTGCTCATCGGCGTGCCCGACCACCCGGCCGGGCTCAGCTGCGTCGACCTCGACTTCACCGCGGCGGCCTCGGCGTGCGTCGCGCACCTGGCCGACCTCGGCCACCGCTCGATCGCGCTGATCGGCCCGTCCCCCGCCGTCTACCGGCGCGGAACGAGCTACGCGACCCGGTTCCTGCGCGGCTTCGACGAAGCCACGAAGAGCCGGGACGTGCGCGCGGCCTCGCACGCCTGCGCCCACTCCTACGAAGCGGTGAGCGCCTGTCTCGACGAACTGCTCGCCGCCGATCCCGGCCTCACCGGCCTGGTCGTGCACAACGAGGCCGTGCTGCCCGGGCTGCTGTCGGACCTGCGCCACCGCGGCCTGCGGGTGCCCGAGGACATCTCGGTCATCGCCGTGTGCCCGGACAGCATGGCCGAGCAGCACGTCGTGTCGCTGACCAACGTGGCCATCCCGGCCGAGGAGGTCGGCACCCAGGCCGTCGAAATGACCATGCGCCGGCTCGCCGGCCACACCACCCCGGAGGTCCGGCTGCTCGGGCCCCGCCTCACCCGGCGCGAGAGCACCGCCGCGCCGCGCGCCTAGACCGAACCGGTTCTGCTCCGCTGCCGAAGGAGAATCACCATGTCCGTAGCCCGTCGCGCCTTCGTCCTGACCGCGAGCGCCGCGAGTGCCGTGCTGCTGGCCGCCTGCAGCCCGGCCCCGTCCGCGCCCGGTGGCGCCGGCACGGAGGCCGCCACGTCGATCACCGAGCTCGACTACTACGCCGATGAGCAGGGGTCCGCCGCCTGGCAGAAGATCCTCGACACCTGCGCCGCGCAGACCGGGATCAAGATCGAGCGCCAGAAGGTGCCGACCGCCCAGATGCTGCCGAAGGTGCTGCAGGGCGCCAGCTCGAAGACGCTGCCGAACCTGCTCTTCACCGACAACCCGACGTTGCAGCAGGTCGCCGCCACCGGCGCGCTGACCCCGCTGACCGACTACGGCATCAGCACCGACGGCTACTACGACAGCATCGTCAAGGCCGGGACCTACCAGGGGAAGGTGTACGGCGTCGCGCCCGGCGTCAACGGCCTCGCGCTGATCTACAACAAGGACCTCCTGCAGGCCGCGGGCGTCGAGCCGCCGAAGACGTGGGACGAGCTCAAGGCCGCCGCGGCGAAGCTGACCAAGGACGGCAAGTACGGCCTCTCCTTCTCCGCCATCTCGTCGGAAGAGGGCACCTGGCAGTTCCTGCCGTTCTTCTGGAGCAACGGCGCCGAACTGTCCCAATTGGACTCGCCGAAGGCGGCGCAGGCGCTGCAGTACGTCACCGACCTGGTGAACTCCGGCTCGGCGTCGAAGTCGGTGGTGACCTGGAGCCAGAACGACGTCGCCGACCAGTTCGTCAGCGGCAACACGGCGATGATGATCAACGGGTCGTGGAACATCGCCCGGCTCGACGAGCAGAAGTCGCTGCACTACGGCGTCGTGCCGATCCCGGTGCCGCAGGCAGGCGGCAAGCCGGTGGTCGCCCTCGGCGGCGAGGTCGGCGCCGTGCCGGTGAGCAGCGGACCGGCCCAGCAGGCCGCCGGGAAGGTGCTGTCCTGCATCCTCTCCGAGCCGACGATGCTCGAGTGGAGCAAGGCGCACGCCTACATCCCGTCGAAGACGGCCGTCGCGCAGAAGTTCGGCACCGAGCAGCCGGCCATGCAGGCGTTCGTCGACGAGGTCGGCACCGCCCGCTCCCGCACCGCCGAGCTCGGTGAGAAGTACCCGAAGGTCTCGCAGGCGCTGGCCGACGCGCTCCAGGCGGCCCTGACCGGGAAGACGCCGGTCGACCAGGCCCTCAAGGCCGCGCAACAGGCGAGCGGCTCGTGACGGTCGCCGCCGCCCCGACGGTCTCGGCGGCACCCCGCGCGAACCGGAAGTCCCGCCGGGACAGCCGGTTCGCCGCGTGGGCGTTCCTGCTGCCCGCCCTGGCCTACATCGTCGTGTTCTTCGGTTATCCCCTGGTCGCGAACCTGGTGATGAGCACGCAGAACTACACGGTGAAGTCGTTCTACACCGGCGAAGCACCCTTCGTCGGCATCGCGAACTACTCCGCCGTGCTGAACAACCCGCTGTTCTCGACGGCGGCGCTCAACACGGTGCTGTTCACCGCCGGGTCGATCGTCTTCCAGTTCGGCATCGGCCTGGCCCTCGCGGTGTTCTTCAACGGCCGCTTCCTCGGCAGCGCGCTGCTGCGGTCGCTGCTCCTGCTGCCGTGGCTGCTGCCCCTGGTGGTCAGCGGCGCGGTTTGGCGGTGGATGTTCGACCAGGACCACGGCGTGCTCAACGCGGGCCTGCGGTCACTGGGCTTCGACGCGGTGCCGTGGCTCAGCAGCACGAGCTGGGCGCTGCCGGCGGTGATCCTCACCAACATCTGGATCGGCATCCCGTTCAACCTGGTGATCCTGCACGGCGGCCTGCGCGCGATCCCGGCGTCGCTCTACGAAGCCGCGGCGCTGGACGGCGCCGGGGCGTGGCAGCGGTTCCGGCACGTCACCTGGCCGCTGCTGCGGCCGGTCACCGGGATCGTGCTCATGCTCGGGCTGGTCTACACGATCAAGGTGTTCGACGTGATCATGGTCGTCACCGGCGGTGGCCCGGCCGGCGCGACGCAGACGCTGACCACCTGGTCCTACCGGCTGTCCTTCCAGGACTTCGCGTTCGGGCAGGGCGCCGCGGTCGGCAACGTCCTCATCGTGGTGGCGACGCTCTTCGGGCTGCTCTACCTCCGTTCGGCGAAGGCGACCTTGGCGGAGGCGGCATGAAGACGGCGAACTGGCCGCGGACCGTGCTCGGCGTCCTGATCGTCGCCGTGCTGCTGTTCCCGCTGTACTGGATGGTCAACGCCTCGCTGCAGCCCAGCGGCGCGCTGCTGCGCCCCGACCCGGCGTTCTTCCCCGCCGACGGCACCCTGGACGGTTATCGCAAGGCCTTGTCCTCCCAAGGGCCGAACCTGCTCTCCAGCGTCGTCGTCGCGCTCGGCACGGTGCTCGTCTCGCTGCTGGTGGCAGCGCCCGCCTCCTACGCGCTGGCCCAGCTGAAGGTGCGCGGCGGCGCCGGCCTGGTGTTCGTGCTGCTCATCGTCCAGATGATCCCGGGCATCGTGATGGCCAACGCGCTCTACACCGTGTTCAGCAACCTCGGCCTGATCGACAACTACCTCGGGCTGGTGCTGGCCGACTCCACCGCGACCATCCCGTTCGCCATCCTGCTGCTGCGGGCGTTCATGATCTCCGTGCCGAAGGAGCTCACCGAAGCGTCCCGGGTGGACGGTGCGGGCTACTGGCGGACGTTCTTCTCGATCATCCTGCCGGTCAGCCGCAACGCACTGGTCACCGCCGGGCTGTTCGCGTTCCTGTTCGCCTGGGCCGACTTCCTGTTCGCGGTCACCCTGACCACCGGGCAGTCGTTCGAGCCCATCACCGTGGGCATCTACCGGTTCGTCGGCAACCAGTCCGCCGACTGGAACGGGATCATGGCCACCGCCGTCCTCGCCGCGATCCCCGCGGCCGTCCTGCTGGTCGTCGCCCAGCGCTACGTCGTCGCCGGGCTGACCAGCGGCGCCGTCAAAGACTGATTTCTTCCAAGGAGACCCGCGTGATCGCCACGACCGAAGACGGCCGCTCGCTCGAAGTCAGGGTGCGGCACGAGGTGCTGCGCATCGAGCCGTGGGGGGACGGCAGCCTGCGCGTGCGGGCCGGACGGCACCGTATCCTCGAGGACGTCCCGGGCGCGCTGCTGCCCGCGAAGCCGTCGGCCGCCACCGCCTCGGTCGAGGGGCGGACCGGCCGGGTGGTCAACGGCCCGCTGACCGCGATCGTCGAGATCGCCGACGCCGACACCGGGATCGACGCGCAGCTCAAGTTCGTCCGCACCGACACCGGCGAGGAGCTGCTTTCCGAGCAGCGCGCGCACTTCTGGTGGCCCGGGGCGCGGCTGTTCATGCCCTCGCGCAACGGCTACGGCCGGCTCGAACAGCGGTTCAGCGCCTATGACGACGAGCGGATCTACGGGCTCGGGCAGCACACCCACGGCAAGCTCGACCAGAAGGGCCTCGTGCTCGACCTGGTGCAGCGCAACGCCGAGGTGTCGGTGCCGTTCCTGCTGTCCAGCCGCGGCTACGGGTTCCTGTGGAACAGCCCCGCCGTCGGCCGGGTCGAGCTGGCCGCCAACGGCACCCGCTGGGTCGCCGACGACGCGCGTCAGCTCGACTACTGGGTCACCACCGGCGACGGACCCCGTCAGATCTTGGGCCACTACGCCGACGCGACCGGCCACGCGCCGATGCTGCCGGAGTGGGCGGCCGGGTTCTGGCAGTCCAAGCTGCGCTACCGGACGCAGGAGGAGCTGCTGTCCGTCGCCCGGGAGTACCACTCGCGAGGACTGCCGCTGTCGGTGATCGTGGCGGACTTCTTCCACTGGACGCACCTCGGCGACTGGAAGTTCGACCCGGCCGAGTGGCCGGACCCGGCCGGGCTGGTGCGCGAGCTCTCCGAACTCGGCGTCAAGCTGATGGTGTCGGTGTGGCCGTCGGTGAACCCGCTTTCGGAGAACTACCGGGAGCTGCACGAACAGGGCCTGCTGGTCGCCGCCGAGAGCGGGGTCCCGGCGCACGCGCCGTGGAAGGACAAGGGGTTCGGCGTCGAGATGCCGGTGGCGTTCTACGACGCCACCAACCCGGAGGCGCGGCGGTTCGTCTGGAGCAAGGTCAAGGAGAACTACTACGACCTGGGCGTGCGCGCCTGGTGGCTGGACGGCGACGAGCCGGAGATCCAGCCCGGCCACCCGCACAACCTCGGCTTCCACGCCGGCCCGGGCGCGGAGGTGTTCAACCTCTACCCGCAGGTGAACGCGCAGACGTTCCACGACGGCATCCGCGCCGAAGGTGACGACGAGGTGGTGCTGCTGTCCCGCTCGGCGTGGGCGGGCAGCCAGCGGTTCGGGGCGGCCCTCTGGTCCGGTGACATCGGCGCGACCTGGGAATCGCTGCGGACGCAGGTCCGGGCCGGGCTGAACGTGGCGCTGGCGGGGATCCCCTGGTGGACGACGGACATCGGCGGTTTCCACGGCGGCGATCCCGACTCGCCGGAGTACCGCGAGCTGATGGTGCGCTGGTTCTCCTACGGCGTGTTCTGCCCGCTGTTCCGCCTGCACGGCTTCCGCGACCCGCGCCCGGCGTTCGGGCCGGAGATGACCGGCGGCCCCAACGAGGTCTGGTCGTTCGGTCCGTCGGCGTACGAATCGATCACGGCGTCGCTGCGCCTGCGGGAGCGGCTGCGGCCGTACCTGATGGAGCAGATGCGGGTGGCCCACGAGCAGGGCGTCCCCCCGATGCGGCCGCTGTTCGTCGACTTCCCGGCGGACAGCGCGGCCTGGGATGTCGACGACCAGTTCCTGCTCGGGCCGGACGTGCTGGTGGCCCCGGTCCTCGAACCGGGCGTCACGTCGCGGCGGGTGTACCTGCCGGCGGGGGCGACGTGGACGGACGCGGTGACCGGCACCCGGCACGACGGCGGCGAGTGGGTCGAGGCGCCGGCCCCACCGGAGCGGATCCCGGTGTTCCTTCGCGACGGGGCGGAGCTGCCGATCCAAGGCTGATACCGACCACACCTGATCTTGTCAACCCCCAATGCTGGGAATACCCGCGCTCCCCCGCGCCGCAGGATCCTCATCGGGTCGACATCGACGATTCGAGGGGGAGGAAACCATGTTGGGAAGGAAGATCGCCGCCGTGGCCGGGGCGGCGGCGGCCGTGCTCACGTTCGCCGTCGCGCCTGCCGAGGCCGCGGCGGGGAACGCGGACCTGCTGTGGCACGACGCGAAGACCGGGGACGTGGGTGCCTGGCTCACCGACGGGCACGGCACGGTGCTCAAGGACAACCGGCTGTCCTGGAAGTGCGGCCCGGACTGTGCCAACCAGTGGCGGGTGGTCGGCGGGGGTGACTTCAACAACGACTTCACCTCCGACGTGCTGTGGCACAACGCCACGACGGGCGAGCTGTCCGCGTGGATCCTGGACGGCCGGGGCACCGTCACGAAGGCGCTGTCCCTCGACTGGAAGTGCGGCCCGGAGTGCGCGAACCAGTGGAAGGCCGTCGCGATCGGGGACTTCAACGCCGACAACAAGTCGGACGTCGTGTGGCACAACGCGACCACCGGCCAGGTGAGCGTGTGGCTGCTCGACGGCAACGGGCACGTGACCGGCAACCCCGACCTTTCCTGGCCGTGCGGGCCCGCCTGCGCGAACCAGTGGAAGGCCGTCGGTGCGGGCGACTTCAACGAGGACGGCCTCGACGACCTGTTGTGGCACAACGCCACGACCGGCGAGGTGGCCGCGTGGCTCCTGAACGGCAAGCAGACGGTCACCGGTGACCTGAAGCTGTCGTGGAAGTGCGGGCCCGACTGCGCGAACCAGTGGAAGATCGTCGGGGTCAACGACTTCAACAACGACTTCAAGAACGATGTCGTGTGGCACAACGCCACCACCGGTGAAGTCGCGACCTGGACCCTCGACGGCCACGGCGGGGTGACCGGCGACCCGCGCCTGTCCTGGAAGTGCGGCCCCGGCTGCGCGAACGAATGGAAGGCCGTCGCCACCGGCAACTTCGGCTGATCCACGGGGAACCCGGTGCTTTCCTTGCCGAGGGGGGAAGGGAAGCACCGGGTTCCGCGATCGTCGACGAGGAGTTCCCATGTCGCACCCCCGAAAGCTCATCGGGGCGGTTCTCTCGCTCCTGCTGTGCGCGGGCCCGGTCGTCACCGGCCCGCCGTCCGCTTCCGCGAGCGCCGCCTGCGCACTCGCTCCGACCGCCGGGACCGTCGGCCGCGAGGCCGCGGGCCGGGCCTACCACGTGAACGTGCCGCCGGGCCTGCCCGGCTCCGCGGTGCCGCTGCTGCTCAGCCTCCACGGCGCGCTCCAGCCGTACGCCCTGCACGAACGGGAGACGCGGTGGTCGGACACCGCCGCCGCGAAGCACTTCATCGTCGCGTACCCGTCCGCGGCCGGACCGGCGTGGGACGTGGACCGGCACTCCGGCGATGTCGCCTACCTGCGCGCGGTCGTCGAAGACGTCTCCCGGACCTGGTGCGTCGATCCGCGACGCGTCCACGTGGAGGGCTTTTCCAGCGGCGCCACCATGTCCGCACGGCTCGCGTGCGACGCCTCCGACGTGTTCGCCTCGGTCGCCGCCTACGCCGGCGTGTCCCCGTCGTTCACCGGCAGCCCGTGCACGCCGGACCGGCCGATCTCGGTGGGCCTGTTCCACAGCGACGCCGACCTCGTCAGCCTGCCCCCGCTCGCCGTGGCGCACCGCAACGATTGGCTGCAGCGCAACGGCTGCCCGGCGACCCCGGTGACCGAGCCGGGCGTCCCGGTGGAGGCCGCCGTCTACGGCCCGTGCCGCGCGGGCGTCCAGGTGGCCTGGCGGGTCTACCGGGGTACGCACTTCTGGCCGGGGGACGGCGACCGGGCCGACATCGCCGACCGCATGTGGACGTTCTTCGGGCGCAACCCGCTTCCGTGAGCCGTCACCGGGAGAGCACCGCGACGATCTCCTCGCGGCCGGTGCCGCCGGCCTTGCGGTAGATGGCTTTGAGGTGCTCGTTCACGGTGTGCACCGACACGTCGAGCCGCCGGGCGATCTGCTTGGCCGGGAGGCCTTCGCGGAGCTGGCCGAGCACGGCGCGTTCCCGCCCGGTGATCTCGTACCAGGACGACAGGGCCGGCAGCAGCTCCATGCCCGCCGCCCGGACGATCACGGCCACGTCGCCCCGGCCGTCCGCGTCGAGGGGCTGGCCGTGCACGCTGACCCAGCGCCCGGCGTAGGCCGAGGGCAGGCACGTGACCGGGCGCGGGGCGGCCGGGTCGCGCGCGAACCGGCGGCCGGCCATGGCCACCTCGCACGAGAGGGCCTTGGCCGCCCACTCGGCGCCGGCCAGCGGCCCCGGCAGGCGGATCTCCCGCAGCCACGCGTGCGCCTCGGGCGTGATCCCGCGCACCGCGTGGTCGGCGCCCACCACGATGACGCCCGGCGGCAGGTCCCGGTCCGGCGGCCGCAGCGACGGCGCCTTCACGTAGCTGCCCGACACCGCCACCAGCGGCGGGACGAGCCGCGCCGCGCGGTCGACGTCGTCCGGCCCGAAGGGACGGCCGCCCTGCTCCCGGAACAGCGCGAGCGTGCCCCACACCCCGTGGGCGCCGCGCAGGAGCAGGCGCAGTTCGCTGCCGAACCCGTTGTCCAGCAGGATCTTGTGTCCGAGCGGGTCACGCGCGTCGACCACGTGCCCCAGGACGCCCCGCCGCGCCTGCTCGGCCGGCTGCACCGGCTCCCGGCCGGAGCAGGACGTGGTCAGCCGCGTCCAGTCGACCTTCGGGGTGAGCCGGTGCCAGAAGCCGAACGAGGGCAGGTCCGTACCCGGGTGCCGCCAGCACAGGTGGAGGGCGTCATGGGCGACGAGGCCGCCGACGGCGCGCGAGACGGCCTCCCCCATTTCGTCCGAGGTGAGGCCTTCGCCCGCCAGCGAACAAAGCCCGCGTACCAGCCGGTGCGTGTCTGTCACGAAGATCGAGTGTGCGGACGTACCGATTCCACCGGAAGCGAGTTTCGGGGCTGTCCGGGGCTTTCGCCTGAAGAATCACCCTTTGGTGCAGTAAAGTGGACCCGTGAGTCCAAAGCTGACCCCGAAGGGCGCCGCGACGCGGCAGCGGATCGTCGAAGGCGCGGCGGCGGAGATCCGGGAGCACGGCGTCGCCGTCACGACGCTCGACGACGTCCGGGCGCGGACGGGGACGAGCAAGAGCCAGCTCTTCCACTACTTCCCCGGCGGCAAGGAAGAGCTCCTGCTCGCGGTGGCGCGCTTCGAGGCGGACCAGGTGATCGAGGTCCAGCAGCCGCAGCTGGGCCGGCTGACGTCGTGGGCAGCGTGGAAGCGCTGGCGCGACACGGTCGTCTCGCACTACGACAGCCGCGGCCGGCACTGCCCGCTCAACGTGCTGATCTCCCAGCTCGGCCGCGCGACACCGGGGGCACAGGCCGTGGTGACCGAACTGCTGCGGCGCTGGCAGGACGAGATCGAGGCAGGCATCCGCCACCTGCAGCAGGCGGGCGAGGTCGCCCCGGACCTGAACCCCGGGCGCACTGCGGCCGCCCTGCTGGCCGGCATCCAGGGCGGCGTGGTGGTGATGCTGTCGACCGGCCGCATCGACCACCTGGAAGCGGCCCTCGACGTCGGCATCGGCAACCTGCGGGCGAGCGGGAACCGGTGACCCCGGTTCCCGCTCGCTGACGATCAGGCGGACTTGATCGCGGAGATCTCGAACTCCAGCGTGACCTTGTCGCTCACCAGCACGCCACCGGTCTCGAGGGCGGCGTTCCAGGTGATGCCGTAGTCCTTGCGGCTGATCGTGGTGGAGCCCTCGAAGCCGATCCGGTCGTTGCCGAACGGGTCCTTCGCGGAGCCCTCGAACTCGAACGGGACGGTCACCGAGCGGGTGACGTCCTTGATGGTCAGGTCGCCGGTGACGTCGAAGCTGGTGTCGCCGGTCTGCTTGATCTCGGTCGAGGTGAAGGTGATCTGCGGGTACTCGTCCATCGACAGGAAGTCGTTGCTCTTCAGGTGCCCGTCGCGGTCGGCGTTGCGGGTGTCGATGCTGTGGGCCTGGATGGTCACCTGGACACTCGACTTCTCCGGCGCGTCACCGTCGATGGTCGCGGTGCCGGTGAACTCGTTGAAGCTGCCGCGCACCTTCGTCACCATGGCGTGCCGGGCGACGAACCCGATCCGCGAGTGCGTGGGGTCGAGGGTGTATTCGCCGGTCAGCTGGGGGTAGGTGGTCGCGCTGGTCATCGCTGTTCTTCTCTCCTCGTGGTGGCACCCCCCGGTGATTGAGGGTTCAACGACACCTTACTCACTTTTGCTGGTTGCGCAAGCAAGCTTTCGGTAGAGTCGCCGGCATGGGTGATCTTTCCGCGCTCGACCTCGACGAAGCCGCCTTCTGGCGGCCGCTGATGCGCATCATGACGGCGCTGCCGCGCGCGCTCGAGGACCAGTTCCTGTCCGAGACCGGCCTCGCGATCACCGACTACGGCGTGCTGGTCGCCCTGTCCGAAGCGCCGGACCACCTGCTCCGCATCTCCGGCCTGGCCGCGACCACCGGGCTGTCGCTGAGCCGGATCAGCCGGGTCGTCGACGACCTGACCCGCCGCGGCCTGGTGGAGAAGCGCAAGTGCGCGGAGGACGGCCGCGCGTCCAACGCGGTGCTGACCGCGGCCGGATTGGCCAGACTGGAGGCGGCCTACCCGAGCCACCTCGCCCGCGTGCGGGCCTCGGTGTTCGACCACCTGAGCGCCGAGGACATCCGCACGGCCGGGCCGGTGCTGGCCCGGCTGGCCGCGGCACTGGACGCCGCTCCCCCGACCGACGACTGCTGAGGACACGGATGACCGACAAGGGCGAGTACAAGCGCGACCAGAACTACCTCCCGGACCGCATCACGGCCGACGGCCGCGACGGCTGGCCGGTGGAGCCGGGCCGCTACCGGCTGGTGGTGGCGCGGGCGTGCCCCTGGGCGAACCGCGCGGTGATCGTGCGCCGGCTGCTCGGCCTCGAACCGGTGCTCTCGATGGGGATCGCCGGGCCGGTGCACGACGAGCGCAGCTGGAGCTTCGACCTCGATCCGGACGGCCGCGACCCGGTGCTCGGCATCGAGCGGCTGCAGGAGGCGTTCTTCAAGCGCGACCCGGACTACCCCCGCGGCATCACGGTGCCGGCGTTCGTCGACATCCCGAGCGGCCGGGTCGTCACCAACGACTTCGCGCAGATGACCCTGGACATGTCGACCGAGTGGACGGAGTACCACCGCGAGGGCGCGCCGGAGCTGTACCCGGAGAAGCTGCGGGACGAGATCGACGACGTCGCGCGGAAGGTGTTCACCGACGTGAACAACGCGGTGTACCAGTGTGGCTTCGCGCGGTCCCAGGAGGCGTACGAGCACTCCTACCGGAAGTTGTTCGCCCGGCTCGACTGGCTCTCCGAGCGGCTGGCGGACCAGCGCTACCTGGTGGGCGACACGATCACCGAGGCCGACGTCCGGCTGTTCACGACGCTGGTGCGGTTCGACGCGGTGTACCACGGCCACTTCAAGTGCAACCGGCAGAAGCTCACCGAGCTCCCGGTGCTGTGGGCGTACACGCGCGACCTGTTCCAGACACCCGGCTTCGGCGACACGATCGACTTCGCGCAGATCAAGGAGCACTACTACGTGGTGCACAAGAACGTGAACCCGACGGGGATCGTCCCGCTGGGCCCGGACGTGCGCGGCTGGCTGACCCCGCACGGCCGCGAGGAACTGGGCGGCCGCCCGTTCGGCGACGGGACGCCGCCGGGCCCGCCGCCGGCCGGCGAAAGGGTGCCCGCGCTCTGAGTTCTTGGCTACGGTGATCACCATGGAACGCCTGCGCGATCGCCGTGTCCTGGTCACCGGCGCCGGTTCCGGCATCGGCCGGGCCACCACGCTCCGCCTGCTGGAGGAGGGGGCGCAGGTCATCGGCGTCGACGTCTCCGAAGAGGGCCTCGCCGGCACCCACCAGGCCGCCCGCCCGCCGGGCCTGACCACGTTCACCATGGACGTGGCCGACGAGGAGTCGGTGGCCACGCGGGTGGCGTCGGCGGTCGAGGTCCTCGGCGGGCTCGACGTGCTGGTCAACGCGGCGGGAATCCTGCTGGCGTCACACACGCACGAGACGTCGCTCGAGCTGTGGAACCGGGTGCTGGCGGTGAACCTGACGGGCACGTTCCTGGTGACGCGGGCGGCCCTGCCGGCCCTGCTGGCGTCCCCGGCGGGCGTGGTGATCAACTTCAGCTCGACGTCGGCGACGTTCGCCCACCCGTACATGGCGGCGTACTGCGCGAGCAAGGGCGGGATCCAGGCGTTCACCCACTCGCTGGCGCTGGAGTACGGCAAGCGGGGCCTGCGCGCGGTGAGCATCGCCCCGGGCAGCGTGAAGAGCGGCATCACGGACTCGGCGGCCAGCTGGCTGCCGTCTGATGTCGACTTTTCGCTGTTCGGGCGGTTGCTGCCGATCCTGCCGACGGACCACACGACGGAGGTGGGCAACGCGGTGGCGGGCCCGGAGACGGTGGCGGGAGTGGTGGCGATGCTGGCCTCGGAGGACGGCAAGTTCATCACCGGCACGGAAATCCGCATCGACGGCGGCACGCACACCTGAGCCGGGCGTGCCGGCACGCCCAGCCGCTCGGCCGGCTCCGTGCCGGGCCAGTCGCGGTACAGCTGGAGCAACGACCGCAACCGGAGGAGACGGCCGCGGTCTCTGATGCGCCGCGGCCGCCATTCAGGACACGGCCTGACCTACATCCGCGAGACCGTCGACCCATGGATCCCTTCCACCTCGACGTCCCCCAGGCCGATCTCGACGAGCTCCGCACGCGCCTGGCACGAACCCGCTGGCCCGGCGAACTCCCCGACGCCGGCTGGGACTACGGCGTCAGCCGGCCCTACCTCGCCGAACTCGTCGACTACTGGCAGCACGGCTTCGACTGGCGAGCCCAGGAAGCCCGGCTCAACGCCTTCCCGCAGTTCACCACCACCATCGACGGCCAGCGCATCCACTTCCTGCACGTCCGCTCGCCCGAGCCGGACGCCACGCCCTTGATCATCACCCATGGCTGGCCGAGCACCGTCGCCGACTTCCTCGACATCCTCGGCCCCCTCACCGACCCGGCAGCCCATGGCGGCGACCGGAAAGACGCCTTCCACGTCGTCGCGCCGTCGGTGCCCGGGTTCGCCTTCTCCGGGCCGACCACCGAACGAGGCTGGAACACCCGCCGCACCGCGCGGGCGTGGGCCGAGCTGATGAACAGGCTCGGCTACGAACGCTACGGCGCCCAGGGCGGTGACTTCGGCAGCATCGTCTCCCCCGAACTCGGCCGGGCAGCGCCGGAGGCCGTACTGGGGGTGCACGTCAACGCCGTCGCCAACGCCGGGGTGCCGACCGCTTCCGGCGACCTCGACCGATTGTCCGAAGAGGACCGCAAAAAGGCCCGGGAGAACGAAGCCTGGTGGTACGCCCACTCCGGGTACGCCACCCAGATGGCCACCCGCCCGCAAACCCTCGCCTACGCCCTCAACGACTCCCCCGCCGGGCAGCTCGCCTGGAACCTCGAGTGGTTCGTCGACTGGGATCCCACCACCACCGGCCAGACCCCGGTCGACCGGGACGCCATCCTGACCGACGTCACGATCTTCTGGCTCACCGGCACCGCCGGCTCGGCCGCGCGCCTCTACCTCGAGGCCGGCCAGGACGGCTGGGGGGAACGGGCCGCGCCCTCCGGCGTACCGACCGCCGTGGCGAACTTCCGCGGCGACCACGCGATCCGCGGCCTGGCCGAGCTGTCGAACACCGTCACGCGCTGGACCGAGTACGACACCGGCGGGCACTTCGCCTCACTGCAGGCTCCGCAAGAGCTGGTCGAGGACATCCGGGCGTTCTTCCGCGGCCGTTAGGCCAAGGCTCGGCGGCGGCGTTTGTCCACGGCGCCGTCGAGCAACGGCCCCAGCTCCGCGACCACCGTCTCGAGCGGGGTGACGTCCCGGTGCGCCCGCGCCAGGACGATCGCGCCCTCCAGCGCGCTGAGCATCAGCACCGCCAGGGACGTGCTGCGGGCCGGCGGCACGCCCAGCTGTTCCAGGGTCGCGGCGACCGGGCGCTGCCACCCTTCGAACGCCTTGCCCACCGCCTCGCGCAGGCTGTCGCTGGTCGCGGCCGCGTCGGCGACCGTCGCCACCAGCGGGCAGCCCGCGTCGAAGCCGGCGGTCGTGAACTCGTCGGTCCACTGGGCGGCCATGGCCGCGAACAGGTTCCCGGGCGTCGGGTCCTCGAGCTTCGCCGCGACGCGCGCCACGCGCCGGGCGGCGTAGTCGCCCGCCCAGGTGACGGCTTCGGCGATCAGCTGGTCCTTACCGCCCGGGAAGTAGTGCTGCAGGGACCCCCGCGGCGCTTCGGCGTGGGCGACCACGTCCCGCATGCCGGTCGCCCCGACACCGTGGATCCGCACCAGCTGCGCGGCGCTGAGCACCATCCGCTCGCGCGGTGTCCTCGTCATCGGCTGCCTCCTTCATGACGTCCGTCATGGTAGCCCAGTCGGGCACGACCAGCGCGAAGTCGCGTTCGCCGCGCTCGTACGACGGCACCGGCCGGAAGCCCTGGCCCCGCAGCAGCGCCTCCGCCCCGGTGTTCCCGGCCTGCACGGTCGCCCGCACGGTCCAGCCCGGCCAGCGCCCGGACGCCCACAGCCACCGGCTCAGCGCGCCGCCGATCCCCTGCCGCTGCCAGGCGTCCGCGACGAGGATCCCGATCTCCGCCTCCCCGGGCTTCTCCGAGACCAAGTTGAGCAATCCCACCGGAGCGCCGTCGCGGTAGGCGAGCAGCGCGACGCCGTCCGGTGGCCCGGCGAGCAAGAACCGCTGGTAGCGCTGGAAAATCTCGGCCGGCCGGGCGGGCCCGCCCATCATGAACCGGCGCCGGAGACTGTCCGGCGAGCACGCCGCGATCAGAACGGCGACCTGCGCGCCGTCCGCGCCCTCTATGACGTTGGTCATAGTTCCATGAGAGCACACCGCGACCCGGCCCACACTATGACGGCCGTCATAGTGCACCGGGCCGGGTTCGCCCGGCGGGGCCGCGGGTACGTTGCCGTGACCGCGCTCCCCCACCGCGAAAGGCCCCCCGATGCAGCTCTACGCCGAACGGCCCCTCCGCCGCACCGCCCAGCTCGTCAGCGATCTGCTGGCCGTGCTGCTCGTCGTCCTCGCGGTGTGGCTGGGGACCTCGGTGTACGACCAGGTCATGAAGCTGCGCGCGCCCGGCGACGGCCTGGTCGACGCCGGCACCGGCCTGCGCGGCACCTTCGACTCCGCGGCGGACTCCGCCGACGGCATCCCGCTCGTCGGGGACGCCCTCGCGAAGGCCCTGCACGGCGGCTCGAACGTCGGGACCAAGCTCACCGACGCGGGCCACTGGCAGATCGAGGCGGTCGAGAACCTGGCCTGGTGGCTGGCGGCGGTCATCATCGCCCTGCCCGTGCTGATGCTCGTGGTGACGTGGCTGCCGCTGCGCTGGCACTACACCCGCCGGGCCACCGCGGCGGCGCGGCTGCGGGCCCTCGGTGACGACGGGCTGGACCTGCTGGCCCTGCGCGCCCTGGCCACCGGGTCCTTGCAGCGCCTGGCCGCGGTGGGCGAACCGGCGAACGGCTGGCGGGAGCGCGACCGGGACGTCATCGAGAAGCTGGCCGGGCACGAACTGGCCCGCCACGGGCTCGCCCGGTGAGCCGGAGGTCTCCCCGCCGGGGCTCAGGACACCGGCGGGGAGACCTCCTCTTCTCCGCGGGCTGATCGGACGTGGGACTCAGCCGACGGAGGGGCCCATCCCGAGGGACTGCGGCGTGCTGGCGTCCGGCGACGGCTGGTGCAGGCCCTCGTCCAGCGGGCCGAACTCCGTCATCAGGGCCGGGCTGCCGCCCCACGGGGTCTGTTCCTCGGCGATCAGCGAGTTCGTCGTGAGCAGCAGGCCCGCGACCGAAGCGCCGTTCTGCACCGCCGAGCGGCACACCCGCAACGGGTCGACCACGCCGAGGTCGATCATGTCCCCGTAGCGGTCGTGCAGGGCGTCGAAGCCCTCGTCGTCGCCCAGTTCCCGGGTCCGCGCGACGATCTCGTGCGCCGGGTGGCCCGCGTTGTGCGCGATCAGGAACGCCGGTTCGGCCAGGGCCCGCCGGACGATCTCGACGCCGATCGCCTGGTCACCGTCCAGGCCGAGGTTCTCCAGGGCCTTCTCGGCGTGCAGGAGCGCCGCTCCCCCGCCGGCCACGATGCCCTCGGCCATCGCCGCCCGGGTCGCCGACAGCGCGTCCTCGACCCGGTGCTGCAGTTCCTTCAGCTCGGCCGGGGTGGCCGCGCCGACGCGGACGACCGCGACCTTGCCGGTCAGCGCCCCGATCCGCTCGGTCAGGACGTCCTCGTCGACACCGAACTGCGCCCGCTCCAGCTCCGCCCGCAGCTGCCCGACCCGGAAGTCGACCGCTTCCGAGGAACCGGCGCCGCCGACGATCGTGGTGCGGTTCTCGGTGACCCGGACCTGCTTGGCCCGGCCGAGGTGCTCCAGCGTCATCGTCTCCATCGAGAAGCCGGACTGCCGCGAGAGCACCGCGCCGCCGACGATGGCCGCGAGGTCCTCCAGCTTGTGCAGCCGCCGGTCCCCGAAGCCGGGCGCCCGGACCGCGACCGACTGGAAGGTGCCGTTCATGTGGTTGTGCACCAGCATGGACAGCGCCGTGCCCTCGACCGTCTCGCCGATCACGACGAGCGGCCGCGGGGCGCGCATCACCTTGTCCAGCAACGGCATCAGCTGCTGCACCTTGGTGATCTTCTCCGCGCACATCAGGATGTACGGGTCGTCGAGCACCGCCTCCAGCCGGCCCGGGTCGGTGACCAGGTACGGCGAGAGGTAGCCGTTGTCGAACTCGAAGCCTTCGACGAACTCCACGCTCATCCCGATCGACGGCGACTCCTCGACCGTCACCACCCCGCCGTCGCCGACGGTGTGCAGGGCCTTGGCGATCACCGCGCCGACGGCGTCGTCGTCGTTGGCCGAGATCGCCGCGACCCGCGCGTAGTCCTGTTCGGACACCACCGGGTGCGCCTGCTTCTCCAGGTGCGTCACCAGGAGCCCGACCGCGTGATCGATGCCCCGTTTGACCAGCACCGGGTTGCCGCCCGCCGAAATGGCCCGCATGCCTTCGCGGACGATCGCCTGTGCCAGCACGGTGGCCGTGGTGGTGCCGTCGCCGACGACGTCGTTGGTCTTGATCGCCGCTTCCTTGACCAGCTGCGCGCCCATGTTCTCGAACTGGTTCTTGAGGTGGATCTCGCGGGCGATGGTGACGCCGTCGTTGGTGACCACCGGCGAGCCGGTGATCTTCTCGATGATCACGTTGCGGCCCTTGGGGCCCAGCGTGGACTTGACCGCTTCGGCCAGCTTGTCCACCCCCGCCAGCAGCAGGTCGCGGGCGTCCGGGCCGAACCGCAGTTCCTTCGCCATGGCTGCTCCTAGGGGGTGAGGATGGCCCGGCCGCGCACGCGCCCGGCGTCGAGGTCGGCCAGCGCGTCGAGCGCCGCGTCCAGGGGGTACTTCTTCGTGTGCAGGGTGACCTTCCCGGCCTGGGCCAGCACCATCAGCTCGGCCAGGTCGTTGTAGGTGCCCACGAGGTTGCCGATGACGTTGCGCTCGGTGGAGATGATGTCGATCGTCGGGATCTCGATGTTCGAGCCGTAGCCGATGACGAAGTGCGATCCCGCGCGCCGCGTCATCGCGAAGGCGTCCTGCTGGGCGCCCTGCTCGGCGACGAAGTCGAGCACCACCTCCGCGCCGTTGCCGTCGGTCAGGTCGAGCACCGCGTCGACCTGCTTGCCGTCGGCCAGCACCGTTTCATCCGCACCCAGCGTCGACGCCAGTTCGAGGGCGTCGGCGTTGCGGTCGACCACGATCACCCGGGCCGCCGTCAGCGCGCGCAGGGACTGGATGCCGATGTGCCCGAGGCCGCCGGCGCCGTTGACGACGCAGGTGGTGCCCGGGTACAGGTGCGGGACGGCCTTGCGCACCGCGTGGTAGGCGGTGATGCCCGCGTCCGCCAGCGCGGCGACGTCCGACGGCTGGGTCGACGGGTCGAGCTTGATGCACGCCCGCGCCGACGTCAGCAGGTATTCCGCCATCCCGCCGTCGGTGTCGATGCCCGGGAAGCTCCCGTTCGGGCAGTGCATGTCGTCGCCCGCGCGGCAGGCGTGGCAGAGCCCGCACGTCGGCGTCGGGTGCAGGATGACCGTGTCGCCGACCTCGACGTTCGTCACCGCCGGGCCGACCTCGTGCACCCAGCCCGCGTTCTCGTGGCCGATCGTGTAGGGCAGCTGGACGCCGGACTTCTCCGCCCACTGCTCCTCGATGATGTGCAGGTCGGTGCGGCACACGCCGGCGCCGCCGATCTTCACCACGACGTCGAAGGGTCCGGTGGCGCGCGGCTCCGGGACGTCCTCGATCACCGGGTGCTGGTGGTACTTCTGCAGCCGCACGGCCTTCATCCCGTGCCCTCCTCTTCGCTGGTCAGGGCGTACCGCGCGCGGAGCATGCCGCGGCAGACACCCGAATTGGCCTCCATGCTCGTGCGGGTCAGCCGCGCGAAAGCGAGATACCGCTTCGCGTCGGCCGGGGTCGTCCCGGTAGCCGGGTCCAGCAGCAGCGGGTCGCCGTCCTCGGCGGGCAGGCCGAGCTCGCGGCGGCGGGCGCGCAGCCGGGCCAGGTCGGGACTCGGTGGGACGTCGCCGAGGGTCAGCGAGCGCGGATCGCGGCCCAGTGACCGGCAGACGCGGTCGGTGCCGGCCAGCACGGCCTTGCGGACGAAGTCGTACCGCAGCGTGTCGAGCTCGTCGGCGGCCTCGCCTTCGAACGACGCGACGAACCCCTGCCGCGCGGCCACCCCGCGGTTGATGACGTCGGACGCGAAGTGGTCGTCGAGCCGGATGTCGAGCCCGGTCAGGCCCGGCACGCCGGCCACGGCGTCGTAGGCGTCCGCGACCATCAGGAACGCGAAGTTCGGCGCGCAGAAGTACGTCGGCAGCCGCAGCCGGACGACGGCGTGGCCCGCGTCGCTCACCTCGCAGCGGGCCACGAACCCGAGGTCGGTGAGGGGTTCGTCCAGTTCGGGATCCCGGACGGTGCCCAGCGCCGCCCACACGGCGGCGCGGGCCCCGGTCACCACGGCGGTCATGAGTTCGGCACGCCGACGGGTTCGACGTTCTTCGGGTCCGCGAGCCGCAGCTCGGCGGGCACGTCGATGCCGTACAGCCGGGCGGCGTTCAGCCCGAGGATCTTCTTCTTCTGGTCGACGGTCAGCGGCGGGAAGTCCGACAGCTCCTCGTCGGCGGGCATGTTCCAGTCGACGAACCCCTCGACCTGCCATTTCGGTTCCCAGATCGCGTAGTCCGCGCCGAAGACCAGCTTGTCCTCGCCGAGCCAGAACATCAGCTCGCCCATGACCTTGGCGAAGAACTTCGGCCGGGCGTGCATCAGGCCGCCGACCACGACGGCCAGCCCCGCGTAGACGTTCCGCTCCTGGGTGGCCATGAAGCAGAAGTCCTCGATGCGCGGCAGGCCGACGTGCTCGACGATGAAGTTGAGCCCTTGGAAGTTCGTCGCCGCGTGGTCCACATCGGACACGTCGAAGGCGTCCTTGTCGAGCGGCCAGATCGTCGGTCCCTTGTGGATGTGGATGTTCTTGACGCCGAGCTCCTCGCACTTCTCCAGGTAGCGCGCGGCTTCCGGGTCCTTCAGGCTCCAGCCGCGGGAGTCCCCGCGCCACTCGGCCGTGTACAGCTTGACGCCCTTGCAGCCGTACCGCTTGACGCGCTCTTCCAAGGCCTTCAAGCCTTCGTCACCCTCACGCGGGTCGAAGGTCGTGTTGACGAGGAACTTGCCGGGGTGCTTCGCCGCCAGCGCCGCGTCGGCCTCGGTCGTGTTGAACCCGTTCTTGTACCACTGCCGCAGGTTGGTCGGCTGGAAGATGGCGGTGTCGACGTGCCCGACCTCGAACAGGTCGTGCATCATCAGCTCCTCGGAGTACTTCTGGAACCGGTCGAGCGGCCAGTGCGTCTCCTTCGGGCCGAGCCCCTGGTAGGCGTGGAAGCACTCGATCCAGCCCTTGGCGTATTCCTCCTGCCCCTCCACCCAGTTCTCCGGGCTCGCGTCCCAGAAATGGGTGTGGGCGTCCACCACGAAGTATTTTTCGCCGTCTTTTTCGTACATTTTGATCCTCCTGAGCGGGATCGAGCGCCTTCAGCTATTTGATGGGCTTGAGGTCGAAGTCGAGGTATTCCGCCGCGTCCTCGGGGTTGGCGAACATGATCGTGCGGTCGTCTTCGTGGATCATCCGCCCGTAGTGGGTGGACATGCTCTCCTCGAACTCGGCCGCGTTGAACCAGCCTTCTTCCTCGCCGGCGGCCTCGTCGACCTCGGCGTAGACGACGTCCATCCGGCCGACGGCGTCGACCCGGATCATCGAGGGCAGCGGGGTGATGGTGACGTTGTCCTTCGTCCCCATCACTTCCGCGATGATCGCCCCCACCTGGTTGTTCATCAGGGTGAACCCGCACATGTTGGACGCGGTGTTGTCGGCCTTGAACGGGCTTTCCGCGGTCTTGAAGATGGTCACTGGCCCAGCTCCTCGGGTGCCTTGAGACCCAGTTCGGACAGGATTCCGGCGAACCGGCTCTTCACGCGGTCGAGCCCGTCCTCGAACCGGATCGGCTTGGCGTCGGGCTGCGACCACAGCGGCTGCAGCGCGCGGGCGGCGGCGATGCACCGCGGCACCCAGTCTTCGAGCCACTTCTGCAGCAGCGCCTTGTTGTGGTCGGCGAACTCCTTGTCGTTGATCAGCAGGTGGTACAGCGGTTTCGTGTAGCGCAGGTCGCGTTCGGAGAAGTCGAACTCCTCGGCGCCGATCAGCGTCGGGGTGACGAAGTCGCCGTTGGCCGGCGCGGCCTGCTGCACCAGGTTGCTGCGGAACAGTTCGCCGACCAGGGGTTCGAAGACGACGTTCGCGGCGAAGATCGCCTCGCCCCAGTCCCAGATCCCGGTCAGCTGCTCGGCGGTCTCCCGCACGCCCTGCCAGGCCGGGTCCTCGTTCCAGGTGGATAGGTGGGCCGTGCCGTCGAAGCCCTCGATCTCCTCGGTCAGCGTGAGGTTGTACAGCGCCAGGTCCTGGGCCGCGCGGATCCGGTGCATGCTGTTCACCGAGATCGCGTTGTTGTGCATGTTCGTCGGCGCACGGCGGTTGGCGTTGGCGAACAGGTACAGGCCGAGCCCGTGGTCGACGTGCATCCAGGCGCCGACGTGCTTGGCGACGAAGTCGACCCAGTTGCGGTTCCATTGCTCGAACGCCTTGGCCTGGCGGGCGGCGTCGATGTTCTGGTTGAGCTGGCGGACGACGTTCGCGTTGTACCGGTAGAGCGTGAGCTCCCATTCCTCGTTGGGGTCGCGGAACTCGTGCCAGCCGTGGGCGGGCCAGTCGTAGCCCTTGCCACCGGAGCCCGGGCCGCGTTCGGGCAGCGGCCGGTCCGAGCCCCACGCCTTCAGCGCGGTCCATTCGAGGGGGTAGCCGCCCTGGCCGTCGGCGAAGGCGTAGAGCCAGCCCTGGGCCAGGTAGTGCCGCGGGTCGGGCTGGACCTCGACGGTGACGTCTTCGTAGTGGCTCTGCTTGCGCTTGGCCGGGGTGAAGTAGTTGTACTGGCGGGCCGTGGAGTCCGGGAAGACCTTCGCGCCCGCCTCGGCGTCGGTGAACGCCGGCTTGGGCACGCTGCGTTCGGAGGTGGCTGTCATGGGTTTCCTACCCTTCGCCCGTGGTGGTGAACTTGTCGTAGAAGACGCGCTTGCCGTCGACGCCGAGGGCGGGCAGCAGCTCGAGTGCGGCCTCGACCATCGGCGGTGGCCCGCAGACGTACGCGTCCGAGCCGGTGAGGTCGACGCCGGCCCGGCGCAGGACGTCGGTGACGAAGCCGGTCTCGCCGGTCCAGTCGTCGTCACCCGGTTCGGACAGCGCGGGCACGTACCGGAAGCCGGGCAGTTTCGCTTCCAGTTCCCGCAGTTCCGCCTCGAAGCAGAGGTCGCGGCGACGGCGGGCGCCGTAGAAGAAGGTCGCCTTCCGGTCGATCCCGCGCTCGGCCATGGACCGCAGCAGCGACAGGATCGGCGCCATCCCGGCGCCGCCGCCGACGAAGACGAGGTCCGCGCCGGGGTTGTCCCGCAGGGTGAACACCCCGAACGGGCCGGTCACCCGGAGCCGGTCGCCGACCGCGACTTCGGCGGCCAGGAACCGGGAGAACAACCCGTCGGGGTAGATCTTGATGACGAACTCCAGGAGCCCGTCGCGGGCCGAGGTGCTGGCCATCGAGAACGACCGCGTCTCCTCGGTGCCCGGGACCGCGAAGTCCAGGTATTGGCCCGGGAAGAACTTCAGGTCCTGGTCCAGCCGGACGACCAGGTGCCGCAGGTCGTGAGTCACCGGGTCGTTCGCCACGACCTCGGCGACGGCCTCCTGGATCGGCAGGCCGGACTGGATCATCTCCTCGTCGTAGTTGAGCAGCTCGATCGTCAGGTCTTCGTAGGCGTGGGCCCGGCACAGCAGCGTGAAGCCTTCCTCCTTTTCGTAGTCCGGGAGCGCGAAGGTCGAGTACCGGTCGTGTTCGACGTCGTCGCCGTCGAGGAGGAACGACTTGCAGGCCGCGCACTGTCCTTCCTTGCAGCCGTGCATGAGCATGACGCCCTGCTCGGCGGCGGCGCGCAGGATCGTCTGGTCCTCGGCGACGTCGATCTCGATCCCGACCGGTTCGAACCGGACGCGATGTTTCTCTGCCATGGGTCCCCGTCTCGAGGCGGGGTCGTGAGTGGTAATTAGGGTTCTAACCCGAATCACGCCGTCCGCGGCCGCACCAGCAGCCATTCGCGGTGCACGGACGCGCTCGCGTCGTCCGGGACGTCGATCTTGACCAGCCCGTCCGGCGTCC